>JAGBXS010000108.1 GCA_017629175.1 Clostridia bacterium | reverse complement strand
GATCCTGCCCGCCATCAACGCTTATATCGGCGTGTTGGGCGAACAGACCAAGTACGAGAAGCAGGTGAAGGCGGAGCTGATCCAGCTTTGCGACCGTATCTTTGACAGCACCCGCGTGCTGGAGTCCTTGACCGCGCAGGCGCGTACCATGAACGACGTCCACGCGCAGGCGGAGTTCTACCGCGACAAGGTGGTTACCGCTTTGCAGTCCGTCCGCGTTGCAGTGGATCTGGCAGAGGCAAAGATGCCCTCCGATTACTGGCCCATGCCTACGTATACCGATCTGCTGTTTAGAATTTAAGAAACGAACGAAAAGGGGACCTTCTTTTAGGAAAAAGAAGGTCCCCTTTGACCCCTAAGAAAACCGTATTGCCAAAACCCGTTCATAAACGGGTTTTGGAGGGAAAAGTTTTGATGGTGGGAGCATGAGGGAGGGGACTTTTTCAAAAGTCCCCTCCCTCGTATTGTCGTCTATTATCCGATAAATGCGCCTGCTTTGGTGAGGGTGTCCTGGAGGGTGGAAATGTCCACGTCCTTCACATTACAGCCGTTCTTGCAAGCGATGGCGGCGGCGGTACCTGCGGCCTCGCCCAGGGTGCAGACGATGGGCAGGATACGGATGGAAGCCTGTGCCTCGTGGGTGGTGGAGATACAGCGGCCTGCCACCAGCAGGTTCTCCGCATCCTTGGGGATCAGAGAGCGGTACGGAATGGTGTAATACTGTCCCTGCGGGAAGAAATAGTGGGAGGTACCGGAGCCCTCGGGGTTGTGGATGTCGATGTCATAGTTACCTGCGGCAATACGATCCTCGAACTTGATGCAATCCTTCAATTCCTCGGCGGAAAGGATATGCTCACCGTCGATCATGCGGCTTTCGCGGACGCCGGTCTGAGGAGCGGAGGCAACGATATGGCAGTTTTCAAAGCCGGGAATGAACTTACGCAGGAAATCGTAAAGCTCCACGATCTGCTCTCTGGCGATGATGTCCGCCTGGGTGACCTCCCAGCAGTCGGTGGGGTTCTTCTTGACGATACGGGTGGCGTTGAGCTGTACCACACCGGGGATGGGGGTATTGAACACCATGATCTCCGTCATAGGGTTCTTGATATAGCCCTTGGCATGCTCTGCCTGCCAGATGGGAATGATGCTCTTCTGGCTTTCCTTGAACACCTCGTAATCCACGTTGCAGATCTGGAAGCAAAGGGTCATAGGCTGGCAAAGCTGATCCCCGGGTCTGCCCAAACGGTAAGGGAAGTCTGCAAGGAAGGCTACGTCGGCATCGCCGGTGCAGTCAATGAAATAGGATGCTTCCAGCTCTACCAAGCCGGATTTATTGGAAACGGTGACGGAGGTAACACGGTTACCCTCCCGCTTGGCGGAGGCTGCCACGGAGTTAAAGAGAAGCTCCACGCCGGATTCCAGCATCATACGGTTGAGGATGATCTTCATCCATTCGGCGTTGAAGGCGTTGTAATACATGGCGCCTGCTTCGCGAAGGTTGTTTTCCAGCTCCGCAAAAATACCGCGGGACAAGGGGATGATCTCGCCGGTCTCGGGATTTCTGGTCTTATAGGACATGAAGGGGTTGACACCCATGGTGCAGGGTGCGCCGCCAAGGGCGTTGATGCGCTCTACCAAAAGGGTCTTGGCACCGTTTCTTGCGGCGGCAAGAGCGGCACCGCAGCCGGAAAGGCCACCGCCCAGAACGATGACGTCGTATTTTCTGTTGCTCATAGGGATTCCTCCGATGTATGGTTGTTTTTGATTTTGAGGGAATAAAGCTTGCCGTGGAAGCCCTGCCCGATACGGAACAGAGGGACGGACAGAGTGCTGTACCTGCCCTTGGGGAGATCCGATTCTGCGATCTGCTCCCAGCGGGAGGTATAGGCAGGATAGGAAGCGCCTTCCGCGTACAGGGTGGTGTTGAAGCGGTCGCAGACAAAGCGCAGGGTGACGGGTCTGCCCACGGGAAGGTGATAGCCGAAGGTGTAGCGGTAGAAGTCTTCCTCGGTGATCTTGGTTTCCATGATCACTTCCCCGTCCCAAGAAACGGAAAGGGTCACGCCTCCGCCCTCGCTTGCAAAGAAGGGAAGCTTTTGTGCAGGAAGGCAAGACAGAGCCAGCGCACATTCCATCTCCAGCGGGAAGCCCACGTAAGGGCGTGTATGGGTCAGGTAGGAAGTACCGTCCAGCAGAAAGGCATCCTCCGTTTTGCCGTGGAAGGTAAATCCTTCGGAACAAAAATGCGGGGTTGCCATCCATTCCTCGCCGAAAAGCAAAGCATCAAACAGGTGGGCGTCTCCGCAATAGGATGCGTGGAGGTTCATGCGGGAAAAGAAATCCTCAAAGGGAATCTCCTTGGTGTCTTCGCCGCACCAGGTTTTTTCCGCCGTCAGGCAAGCGGCTTCCTTCACACGATCCAAAACGTCCCGATAGGTCAGCCCAAGGTGGGCAGAATGGCTGTCGTTCCAGATGGAAAAGCTTGCGCCCAATAAATTGGGGTGGCAGGGCGGGAGAAGATCCTTCTTTTCGGCGTAGAGGCTGAACAGATTGGTCTGCCAGCGGTCATAGATCAGCTTTAAGTCTTCTTTATTGTAGTGATCGGTATAGCCGCCCAGCTTGGCTTCCGCATTGCCCGGGACGGTATAGAGGTAGGCGTTGATGCTGTTCACCACCGGGAAGCCGGTGGCCACGGTCTCGGCAGGGCCGGACAGAGCAAAGTCCCAGTAATTCAACTGCACCTTGGCATCCGATGGGAGGGCGGGGTTGTTCATACAGCCGTTCTTCCCCAAGCCCGACCAGAAGCGGGCGGTATAGCCCAGAGAGTTTACATAATTCGTTATCTCTGCCACATACGCCGTCATTTCATCCTTCATAGAGGAAGGATATTCATCCATGCCGATATGGACGATGGGAGAGACAAAGACAGGGTCTTCCCCAGTGAGATATTCCGCAAGGAGATTTTTGACAAAATGAACGGTATGCGCCCTTCGGATATCCAGACACAGTCCGCGGCACCACCAAGGGACAGGATCGGTCTCATCCAGCAGGCGGGGCGGATCCTCCGTCACCTTCGAAAAGCAGGAGGAATGGTAAGGCGTATCTATTTCGGTGACCACGGTGACGCCGTAGGTCAGAAGCTCCTTTTGCAGGTTGCGGTAGTCCGCCTTGGTATAAAACCCATCGGCAGAGGTAAGGCCGGGGACGTCGCTTTCCAGACGGAAGGCGCAGTAGCCGTGCTTGCCCGTATCGTTGATATGGAGGTGCAGCTCATTGAGCTTGAACCAAGCCATGTATTTGCCAAGGTCATACAGTTTTTCCAAGGGGATATAGGCTCTTGCCACGTCCAGCATTCCCGAACGGACGGGATAGGCGGGAATATCCTCCGCACTTCCGCAGGGGAACGTACCATTGGGAGAGGCAACTAATCCCTGTACCAAGGTAATGCCACCATATAACAGCCCAATTTGTGTGGCTGATTGGATATTGGCACAGGATTCCGTGACGGTGAGGCGGTATCCTTCCCTGCCCAAGGCGGGAAGAAGGGCTTCTTCCAAGGAAAAGCAGATCTCGTTATGACCACGGGACACAGAAGAAACGGGAAGAGAAAGCTTTAAAAGATTTTGGAAATAAGCGTGTATTTGAGGGGGCGGAGACACCAAGCAGGTCTCCCCGTTGGGTTGGAACTCCCCTTCCACGCCTTGCCGGCTCGTGAGGGCGGGAAGGACTTGGGGGCGGGTGTTCATTTGTAATATTCCTCTTTTTTGATGAAGAAGTTCTGGATGATCATGATCACAAAGCCGATGCCCACCAGCACCAAAATGGCGATAAAGGCGGGGTGCATAGAGGCGGTGGCTTCGGGGATCTCGCTGACTTCGGAGGTGTTCAGGAAGGGAAACATATTCACGGGCGGACTCCTTTTCTGCGGGAGGACAGATCGACTGCCGCAAGGTGCCGAACCACTTCCCCCGCCATCATCAGCCCTGCCGCAGAAGGGACGAAGGCCAAGGAGCCGGGAACCCCTTCTTCTAACGGAATGAGGGGCGGTTCTTCGGAGTAGACCACCTTCACATCGGTGATGCCCCGCTTGCGGAGCTCCACGCGCATGACTTTTGCCAAGGGACAAACCTTGGTTTGGGAAATATCTGCAACGCGGAAGGCGGAGGGATCGGTTTTGTTCCCCGCGCCCATGGCGCAAATGATGGGGATGCTTGCCGCCTTGGCCTGCATCACCAAGGCGATCTTGCCGGAAACGGTATCGATGGCATCCACCACGTAATCATAGATGGAGAAATCGAACAAATGGGCCGTCTCGGGAAGGTAGAAGGTGTCAAAGGTACGTACTACGGTGTCGGGACAGATATCCGCGATCCGCTCCGCCATGACCTCCACCTTCTTGCGCCCAACGGTGGAGTGCAATGCGATGATCTGACGGTTTATATTGGAGGGAGAAACGGTATCGTGATCGATGAGGTCAAGGGCTCCCACCCCGGAACGGGCAAGAGCTTCCGCGGCAAATCCGCCCACGCCGCCTACGCCGAAGACGGCAACTCTGGAGGCTCGCAGACGGGCAATTCCGTCCTCGCCCAGCAAGGATGCCCCGCGGGAGAAGATCTCTTTCATATCCATACCCCTTCCTTTGATTTTCCCTTGAAGTATATCATATTTTGCCACAGAAATCAAGTTCTTCTTGACTTTTTGTGTCGGATAAGTTATAATGTTTTGAAATGACGGAAAAGGAGACTTTGGGAACATGAATGCTATGCATGATGATATTAAAGAAATTCTCTACAGCGAGGAACAGATCAAAGCCAGAGTAAAAGAGTTGGGTGCGCAGATTAGCAAGGATTTTGAGGGAAGCATGCCCATCGTCATCGGCATTCTGAAGGGCGCTATTATCTTTTACGCCGATCTGATGAGAGAGTTGGATCTGGCGGCACAGCTTGAGTTCATGATCGTTTCCTCCTACGGTGCGGGAACCACTCCGGGACAGCTGGTATTCAAAAAGGATACCGATGCCAATTTAGAGGGCAGAAACGTTTTGATCGTGGAAGATATTATCGACAGCGGCAACACCCTGTATCTCTTGAAGAACGAGTTGGAGAAGCGCAAACCCGCCATGGTGAAGATCTGCGCCTTCTTGGATAAGCCTGCAAGACGTACCGCTCAGATCAAGGCGGATTACGTTGGGTTCGTTTGTGCGGACGAGTTTGTGGTGGGCTACGGCTTGGATTTCGCGGAGAAGTACCGCAATCTCCCCTACATCGGCGTACTGAAGCCCCACGTTTACGAGAAATAAGATTCGCTGTTATGCATGCTGTTGCGAAGGATTTTCAACGGAAAGTCCTTCGCTTTTTTATTTTTTCCTTAAGTTCTTTTTTTATTAAAACATCTTGCATTTTTATTTACAATCTTGTATAATATAATCGAAGTCAATTGAAAATTCCTCATTTACCGAAAGGACGGTCGATTTATGGATCTTTTTGACGTACTGAACCTGATAGGCGGACTTTGTATGTTCCTGTTGGGTATGAACCTGATGGGTGACAATCTGGAAAAATTCGCCGGCGGCGGTTTGCGAGCCTTGTTAACAAAAATCACCGACAATCCCGTCAAGGGCTTCTTGGTAGGTTTGATCGTAACTTCCATTATCCAGTCCTCCTCGGCAACCACCGTTATGGTGGTGGGCTTCGTTGGTGCGGGTATGATGACCCTGCGCCAATCCGTCAACGTCATTTTGGGCGCAAACGTTGGTACCACCATCACCGCATGGCTGGTAGCCATGGATGATATCGGCGACGCAGGGGTTTGGCTTAAGCTCCTGAAGCCCTCTTCCTTCTGCCCTGTTCTTGCATTGGTGGGTATTGTCTTCGTGATGATGAGCAAGAGCCGCCGCAAGAAGGACCTGGGTATGATCTTCCTGGGCTTTGCTGTTTTGATGTTCGGTATGGACACCATGTCCGGTGCTGTGGAAGGCTTGCGGGATATGCCCGAATTCCAGAGCATTCTGACTACCTTTACCAACCCCATCATGGGCATTCTCGTAGGTACCATCTTTACCGCCATCATTCAGTCCTCTTCCGCCTCCGTAGGTATCCTGCAGGCGTTGAGCTCCACCGGAGTCATGACCTTCTCCGTAGCCTTCCCCATCATTTTGGGTCAGCACATCGGTACCTGCATTACTGCAATGCTCTCCACTCTGGGCGCTTCCCGCGATGCAAAGCGTACCGGATTTGTACATTTGTATTTTAACATTTTGAATACAGCGATTATCGGTATCGTATTCTACACGTTTAACGCCTTCATGTCCTTCGATTTCTACGACATGATATTGGACAAGGTGGGCATCGCAGTGGTTCACACCGTTACGAACTTTGTCGGTACTTTGATCTTCCTGCCCATCGGCAAGCTGCTGGAAAAGCTTGCTATTCTTACCGTGCAGGACAAGCAGGACGAGGACGAGTTCCGTCTTTTGGACGATCACCTATTGGCCAGCCCCGCCATTGCGCTGGCGCAGTGCGAGGAGACCGTCCGCGGCATGGCTTCCCTGTCTGTGACCGCTATGAAGGACGCCATCGGCTTGCTGGATAAATACGACACCTCCGTGGTGACGAAGATCGAGGATGCGGAAAACAAAGGCGACCGCTACGAGGACAGAACCGGCTCCTATTTGATGAAGCTGGCTTCCGGCGCCCTCTCCGAGGACGAAAGTGCCGAGGCGGCTAAGATCCAGCGTGTGATCGGTGACTTTGAGCGTATCTCCGACCACGCGGTAAACGTGATGGAATCCGCACAGGAGCTGCAGGAAAAGAACCTGAAGTTCTCCGATCGCGCCACCGCCGAGCTGAACGTATTGAAGGGCGCTGTTATCGAGATCATGGAGCTTGCGGAAAAAGCCTTCAGCGAGAACAACCTTTCCGCCGCTGTACGCGTTGAGCCCCTGGAGCAGGTGATCGATGATCTTCGCGAACGGATCCGCTTGAATCACACCTTGCGTTTGCAAAAGGGTGAATGCACCATTGAGCTTGGCTTCGTGCTGTCCGATGTGCTCACCGACTTGGAGCGCGTTTCCGACCATTGCTCCAACATCGCAGGCTGTGTTCTGGAGACCAGCAAAGACGAGCTGGATATGCACCGCTATCTGGCAAGCGTTCGCACCGAAAGCGAAGAGTACAGAAAACTGCTGGCGCAGTACAGAGAAAAATATAGCTTGTAATTGAGAAAATATGCGAGGGAGGGGCCTTTTGAAAAAGTCCCCTCCCTCGTGCTCCCTCTCCCAAAACTTTCCACTCCAAAACCCGTTCCCAAACGGGTTTTTGTTTCCAAAATGATCAATCTGTATCAGCCAAGTACTTGCAAACGATTCTTGATCGATTGCAAGCGTGCATCGCCGCGAAGACACTCAAAGCGGGGATTTTCCTCCAAAGAGCATAAAAAGCCATACGCCATGCTTCGTTCATCACTATTGCCGGACATTGTTTTCTCATAATGCAAGCCCCGTACCAAGGGAGAGGTATGGTCGATGCTGACGAAACGGTCGTACTGTTCCATGTGTGAGCACATTTCGTCAAGCTCGGCAAAGGCTTGGTCTGCCTTCCCCATTTCCGCAGAGCTCAGTGCCATATCGCGGCAAAGCGTTCCCAACCTGCATTCCCAAAAGCCGAAATCTCCATCCGGGAAAATGAGCCGGAAGAAGTTATAGAGTGCTTTTCTGATACTATGCCGTTCCTCGGCGGTATATCCTGCTTCGGGGCATTGCATCATATTGTGGGAAAGCCTCACCATGGTGCCACCCACCTCAAAGAAATACCGGCGACAATGCTCCACCAGCTCTTTCCCTTGCAAAACCGTAGAAAGCAGGTCCCGATTGCAGGGGACCATTTTGGCGTATTCCACCGCTTTTTCTTGGTTACCCAACGCGCAATGGGTGAACGCCAGCATCTGAATGGCAGAAAACCGATATTCCGTGGGGCCCTTTTCCAAAAGTCTGCCTGCGATGTCGATAACTTCCTCGCTGTTTGTCAAGCGGTCAACTGCATACAGATCATGCATCAGGTAGTACAGCACTTCCGGTTCATTGGGGTATTTCCGTTGCATCTCTCTACACAGTGCAAGCCCCTCTTTCCGTTTCCCCTGATGGATCAATTGATGTTCCTTCTCTTTGAACGCTTCCAGCTCCTCCTGCTTCCGCAAAGCATGACAGCCAAGGATCTCGTCCACCGTCACGTCGTAAAAGGCGGCAATGAAGGGCAGAAGGGTGATATCCGGGAAGCCGTCTCCCCGTTCCCATTTGGACACCGCTTGCACGGAGATGCTGAGATGGTTGGCAAGGTCGTCCTGGGTATTCCCGCGCTCCCTGCGTAATCGTTTTAAGTTTTCGGCAATTTTTAGTTCCATGTGAACCTCCAAGATGAAAAGTAACAAGCGCTTGTTCCGATATCAGTATAGCATATATTTCAATGCTTTCAATAACCGCATCGTTTGATTTCGGTTGATAAATTCAACGGAGCGTATAATTGAAAAGGCGCACCTGTTTGTCGGCAGGTGCGCCAAATTTGTTCTAGGAAATGCTGAAGGTCTCTACGGCTTCGCCGCCGGTGGAGGAAGAAAAGATGCCGTCGGATTCGTTGCCCTCGAGGGTGACGTCCCGATAGAGGGTGTACTCCCCTGCCGTCAGTTCGGAAGATGATACACACAGGGTCAACGCGCTCTCTTTTGCGGTAAAGGTAACCACGTTGTTGCCATCCTCATCCCGCAGGGCGTAGACAGTGCCCTGCTTCATGGACACAGTGGCCGCCAGGAAGGGCTGTGCGGAGCTCTGGGAGGGGAACTGCACCGCATTCAGCGAACCGTACGCCAGAACGAAACCGCCGTCTGTGAGGATCTCACAGCCTTCAGGAACGTCCATGGGTGCATAGGCGTTGGAGGGAGAACCGCAGATCACGGTAGAGCCGCCTGCAAAGCGGATATTTCCGCCGCTGTCCAGTCCGTCACCGCCGGAAACCACGTGAAGGGAGCCGCCCTCCACGGAGATCAAGCTGCCGCCGTTGACACCGTCATTGGTGGCGTGAACCACCACTCTTCCGCCTGCGATGCGCACGGAAG
>JAGBXS010000107.1 GCA_017629175.1 Clostridia bacterium | reverse complement strand
GCGTAATCAATTCGTAATTCTTGTGAAAATGCCGTATGGCTCTGCTTTGACATTGTGTATAGCTATGAAATTCAAATGCGAGATTGTCGGAAGTGAAACGTCCTTCTTTTTTGATTGCCATGGTAGGATCCCTCCAAAACCAAAAAGTCAACTTCTTGCTATAATATATACACTATTCGGCTTGCTTTGTCAATATTGGTGTGTTAAACTTCTTAAAAATACGGTATGTTCAATACTGCGGAGGGCTTATTATGAAGAAGATCCTATCGGCAATTCTTTGCTTGCTTGTATGTGCTCAGGCATTCGGAGTTGGGTCGATCTCCTCGGAAGCGGAGGGGACAAAGGAAATGTTTTTTGATTCCTTTGATTACAAGGCTTTCGGCTCATCGGGGCTTTACGGCGGAAACAACGCCTGGGAAAGGGAATATTCAACGCCTAAGGACGGGAATGACAAGGGCTCGGCCGACAGTACCGCGCCTGTTCCGTTGGGTGGTGTTTTGAAATTTTCCGAGGGCGACGGGATTCGCTTCAACTGGCAAAATCTTGACGGCTTTTCAAAATTTGATGCTTCAAAAACGTACAAGATAACCTTTGACGTAAAGGTTACCGATTTCGGCGACGATCAACCGCTGGGGGCTACGCGTACCTGGAACCGAGAACTTTATTTTGCGGTTGCGGGATATTACAACCAGATCGAATTCCGAAGCGGCAACTATTCGGGCCAGATCGGCATCCGTGCCGGTGACAAGACCGATTCTCTTCCCAAGGGCGGATGGACGAATGATAAATCTACCTACGTGCTGAATAAGACCTATCACTGTACGTTTGAATGGAAACCTTCGGAAAAAGTTGTTATCTCCACCGTTGCGGCGGACGGAAACGTGATCGCACAGGGATCCCGCAGTGACGCCGTTTACGGCACGGTCAATCCAAGCACCCGCTTTTTGGTTTGGCGTTGCGAGGACGGCGAGATGGAGATCGATAACGTAACCTTCAGCGATGGGGAAAAAACGTATACGCAATCCTTCGATTTTGAAAAGGAAACCGATGTCATGACTGCGTCGGGGGTTTGGGGACTTGAGGATGTTCGCAGGACCGATTCAAAGGAACCCGCGTTTAACGACGGTGCGTTGCTGATCAAGGAACACAGCAGCGTAAAGTTCAATTGGCAAAAGGTTGATGGAATCGGGGCTTACGACCCTGCCAAAACCTATGTTTTCGATTTTGATGTGAAGCTTGTCGACAAGGGCGACGGAAGCAATTGGGGCGGTGAGGTGTGTACACGCGGGATCTATATTGCATTCGGCGGCTGGTATAATCTGATCGAAATGCCCACGAAGGAAAACGTGATAAAGGTTGGTGCAACCACCAAGACTTTCTCGGATACACAGCATTTGAACAAGCAACTGCACGTAACGATTTCTTGGGAGGGCACAAATATTTCGACGGTCATTACCGATCCAAAGGGTGATGTGGTGATCCAAGGCGGAAGAAGCGGAAATGCCTTTACGGATCTGGTTGCCGAAAAGGCGGCAATGACAAATCTCGTCCTCCGTTGCGAGGATGGAGCTTTTGAGCTTGACAATTTTAAGCTCAGCGTGATGACCGTTCAGGTGGACAGCACCACCGAGATAAACATCCCCAAGGGGCAACAAGCGGTCTATACCGCCGAGGTGGGGTACAGCGGAAGCGGCAAGGTTTTGCTTAAATACGGCGGAACCGAACTGTTTTGTATAGAAAACGGCAGCTTGAAAGTGGGCGGAAAAGCCGTTGAGGGCTCTTACAAGGCAGGTACTTATCACATCGAATCGGTCATCAGCCCCGATCAGGAAATGCAAACCGTTGAGATCGTTTCTTCCGGGGGTGAAGTCGTTCGCAGAGGTTTCTACACGCTGTTGGGGGGCGGTGCGATCAATTGCTTCGTCACGGGCGAAAACAAGGTGATTACCTCCGACGTAAAGTACGAATCTTGCAGTGTGAATGAATATACGCTTACGACGCAAGAGCCGATCTATACCGGCGTAGATGCGAAGATCTATAATCTTGTTACCTCGTTTGACGAGGCACAGACGACACGTAATTTCGCTTGGACGGCCAAAAGCGCATTCATCGGAAAGGATTCCATGGCGCTTAAATACCGCAAGGCGGGGACGGCCGATTGGATAACGGTTGACGCCGTTCGGGAGACCGAAAGGGTGAATATCGCAGACGAGGATTACTTCAAGTGCGATCTTTCGTCTCTTGCGCCCGATACCGAGTATGAATATAAGATCGGCAAAAAGGACGGCGACGAGGATGCCGATTGGACGAAGATCTTTAAGTTCAAGACCGCAAAGGAAAGCATAGACGAGTTTACGTTTGTTGCCGTGGGCGATACTCAGGGGATCACCTGGAATGGGATGACCTCAAGCAACAAGGGGTTCATGTTCGCCATGGCGGCATATCAAGAGGCTTTTGAAGAGGTCAAGGACCCTGCGTTTATTCTTCACACCGGCGATGTTGTGGAAACCGGCAACAACAAGAATATGTGGAATATGTATTTCAAGGCGTTGAACGGCTTTGGTGCGTCCACCCCAATGTTTGCCGCCATCGGCAACCACGATTCCTGGGGCACACCGCTTTATTTCGATCTCCACTTCAACCATCCCAACAACGGAGGTACGGCGGCTCTCGATCAAAGCTTCAAGAGCAAGGTGACCGACGGAAACGTTTTGCAGCTTTTTGCCAATGCCGACGAAACGATTTATTCCTATGATTACGGCAACGCCCATTTTATCGTGCTGAACACGGGAAGCTACTGCAATCAGGATAAGCACATCATTGATGCCCAGCGGGAATGGCTGACCAACGATCTGGAAGCCAACAAGGAGGCAAAATGGAAGATTATGCTCTTCCACGAGCCTGTATATCACCGCTTGGGAGCAGGGGAAAGCAGACCCTGGCTCCACGACGTTATCGAAGAATACGGTGTTGACCTTGTTCTCCAGGGACATTCTCACCTGGTAACGAGAACCTATCCCATGAAGGATGGAAAAATCGTCACGAAAGCGGTAGATGAAAAGATCGAAAAGGGGATCGGTACGGTTTATACCACCATCGGCTCTACAGCGCTTAACCACGATGGTGCAAACGACGGGAAATACGAAGAGGAGATCGGCTTCCTTGCGACTCCCACACCCACCCAACCGGCATATACCACGGTGACCGTTCAAAATGATAAGATCGTCGTCACCACCAAGCAGATCAACGGATTCGTTCTCGACAGCTTTACCATCGAGGATAAAACTATCTCGGACGATACAACGCCCGACGAAAGCGACGATGTCTCGGATGAGTCTGCCGAAGAGCCGTCGGACAGCACGGAAATTACGGATCCCGAAACCGAGAGCTCGGGCAGCTCTGCGATCACGGATCCCGGAACCGAGAGCTCGGCCGGCTCTGCGATCACGGATCCCGAAAACGAGGCTTCGGGAAGCACTGTCATCGTTGTAATTTGTTCGGTAGCGTTGATCGTCTTGGGCGTCGGAATCGTTTTGATCCTGAAACGCAGAAAATAAGAAACGGCATATCTTTTCACACGGCAGGGCCTTCGGCTCCTGCCGTTGCTTTTCCTACGGTGGGCGACGGTGCTTTCCTTCTCCCGCCCTTGACAACGCGTTTCTTTTGTGCTACAATAAACTTAATCAAGATTGCCCGGAAAGTGTACCAGAAGGATCCATTTTTCGGGCATTCGCATTTCTTTCAGAAAGAGGTAAAAACAATGAAAGGACTTAAGATTCTCGCCATGTTATTAGCCGCTACCTGTTGCCTTTCCGCCTGCGGCGGGGGCGACGTAACCAACTCTTCCGCGGAGGAAAGCACTGTTTCCGGGGTAGATTCCTCGACTGAGGAAAGCTCCGCCACCGAGGAATTGGGGGAATTCGAGACTGCCTTCCGCTTTGTGGTGACCTCCGATAACCACGTTTCCACGGTGAACGACGCCTCTGCCAAGCGCTTGGCACAGCTGTTCAAATCCACCTACGCTTACGCGGAGACCCAGGAGTACGACAAGGTTGACGCCTTCGTAGCGGTGGGAGACATCACCAACTACGGCCAGGCCTACGAATACCAGGCTTGGAAGAGCATCGTAGAGGCCAACAAAAAGGACGAGACCCAACTCATCACCGTTATGGGCAACCATGAGTTCTACGGCAACCTGAACGACCTGGAATGGGGTGTCAACGGCTACACCCAGAACATGGATCCCGAGCTGAACAAGCACGTTGTGGTGAACGGCTACCACTTCATCGGTGTTTCTACCTACGGTGAGGGCGATTACTCCGAGGATCTGGAATGGCTGGAGCAGAATCTGGCGGAAGCCGCCGCAGACGATGGGGACAAGCCCATCATCACCTTCCAGCACCATCACATTAAGGACACCGTGTACGTCAGCTCCGAGTGGTATGCAAACCAGTCCGCTCAGCTGGACGCGCTGTATTCCAAGTACAGCCAAGTGCTGAACTTCTCCGGTCACTCTCACGGGCCTATCAACAATCCCGCCTCCTGCTACCAGAAGGATTACACCCTCTTCGGCACGGGCACTCTGGCGTATTTTGAGATGACCACCGGTATGACCTACGGCACCGTTCCTCCCGGGGCGGATCAGGCGGCTCAGTTCTACATCGTAGAGGTTTCCAAGGACAACCGCGTTCGCGCGATGCCCTACAACCTGCTCACCGACGATTTCTTCAAGACTGCCGACGGAAGCAAGCAGTTGGTCTATGAGATCGATAACCTGCAGGATAAATCCACCTGGAAGTATACCGACGCGTCCCGCAAGGCGGAGAACCAAAAGCCTGCCTTCGATGCCGACGCGGCCATCACCGTAGGGAAGACCACCTCGTCCTCTGTGGAGATCACCTTCCCCCAGGCAAAGGATGATAACTGCGTTTATAGCTATCAAATTATCTGTAACGGAGCCGGCAACAAGAAGGATTACAATTACTTCTCCGAGTTCTATTTCGAGCCCATGCCCGAGACCTTGACCTTTACCCTTTCCGGCTTGGCTCCTGAGACGGAATACACTGTAGAGATATACCCCATCGACGTTTTCTACACTTCCGGTGCTCCTCTCAAGGGAGCCTTCACCACCGCGGCGGAAGAAAAGGTGGACTACGTGTCCAAAAACCCCGTAAACTTTACGGGCACCTTCACCAACTTTGATTCCTTGTCCGCCCTCGCTCCCTCCACCGGGAACTTCGCCTACGGCGGCAATGCAAACGGCGATATCTTTGCAGGCTCCTGGAACTCCTCCGCAGGGGATTCCAACAGCGGCTATGAGTTGGCAAACAACGGCTATAACGGCTCCGCGGCGTTGAACGTTTGGAGCAACAGCCGTGACAACCAGGGTCTGTACCTCTTTGCCACCGATGCCAACAAGAACACCTATAAGTTCCCCTCTACTGCGTATTTGCGTGTTTGGGTAGACTTCACCGACATGGATTTCCGTAAGGCGAACTTCGGCTTGATCGCTCCCACCGGGGATCTTTACACCACCGACGAGAGTGACAACGTTCCCGATCTGTTCTTCTACTACCTCCCCGAGGGAAGCGATACCTGGCAGGAGTATAAGCACGGCGGTGACGGTTGCTTCGGCGTAGAGCAGGCCTCCTCCGTGGCAGGCTTTAAGGGCTGGATGGCCTTCCCCGTGAAGGACTTCACCTACCGTTACGGCACAGGAAGCGGCGCAGGCAGCTCCGGTGAGGCTTACCCCCACAACGAGATCGCGGGTGTGTATATGTTCTGGAACTATTCCTCCACCACCACCGCAGGCGCTAAGTTCGTCCTGGACGAATTGCAGCTGGTAGAGGACTACACCGTATTTGAAGAATACAAGGGATAAAATCAAGCATATAAACGACGGGGTTCGCCCCGTCGTTTGTTTTCTCTGCAAACCGTGTATCCATTTCGTGAATGGTCGGAAAATAAATATCAAAAACGATTGACAGCAAAAAAGAGGTATGATAGTATAAAAACAGACGAAAACTAAATTCCGAAGGAGGATGTTATGAAAAAATACGTCGCATTTTTATTGATCGCCGCTCTTGCCGCCGCTTTTTGCGGATGTGTGGCGGAAGTGCCTCCCGCCCTTTCGGTGGCTCCTGCGGAAAGCGAGGAAGTCTCTGCGGAAATTGCCATCTCTTCCGAACCTGCCGTAAGTGAAGAGCTTTCTTTACCGTTGGAGGATTCCTCGGAGGAAGAGCTTCCCGCAAACGATCCTCTGCATTTGGATCACGGCAATATTCTGTCCCTGAAATACGGCGTCTGCGCCCTTGAATTTTACGACGAAAACAACGACTTCAGCGTGCGATATTATATCACCGACGAAGACGGCAAGTACGTCGAATTCCACCGCGAGGCAGACTTGGTGGACGGCTATATGGATGTGTATTTTGACCTTTATCCCGACACCAGACGGGTGATCTTGAACAATTACACTTGGGAGGAACCCTCGGACGTGTACCTCTACGAGGCTTCCACCGGGGAAAAGCGGCAGCTTGACATGAGCCGTCTGCCCCGCAACGAATTGGTAACCGCAATGAAGTGGCTGGACGGACGGTATTTCCTGTTCGTTTCCCAGTTTGACCACGGCACAATTGCCATCGGCGGGGACGTGTGGGTGTATGACACCGAGACGGACGAATATTTCCGTATCATCGCCCGCGAGGATTATATGGACTATATGCAGATTGCAAATATGACGGTGTACGACGGGATGGTGCTGTTCCACGTGCCCTACTATACCGACGATGGCTATAGCGATACGGAAATGCATTACTACACCCTTTCCACCAAGGAGATCTACGAGCTGATCGATTCCCGCACCGAGATCACCTTCCGCGCGGGAGAATGGCTGTATTGAGCGCATTGGAAGCTTCTTTTTAGAAAAGAGGCTTCCTTTTTTCTTTACTTTTTCCTCAAGGTGTGGTATACTACAAAAAGAAAGCAGGTGATCACATGGAACTCTGGGATGCATATGACGCATACGGTAACAAAACGGGGGAGACCCTGGTGCGGGGAGAACTCATTCCCGACGGGCTGTATCACATGGTTTGCGAGGTGCTGGTGCGCCACGCCGACGGAAGCGTGCTGTGCATGAAGCGTGCGGAAAGCAAGCCCAATTACGGCGGCTTTTGGGAGGCCACCGCGGGAGGCTCCGCCTTGCAGGGAGAGGATCCCTTGACTTGCATCAAACGGGAATTGCGGGAGGAAACGGGGCTTTCCTGTGAGACTTTCCGCTACATTGGCACCGATGTGGACGGGCAGTCCCAAACCATCTACCACACCTTTGTCTGCGAGGTGGATTGCGGGAAGGACACCGTGAGCCTGCAGGAAGGGGAGACGGAGGAATACCGCTGGCTAACCCCTGCGGAATTCAAAGCGCTTCTGCGCACCCCCAAGATGATTGCCATGCAGACCAAGCGTTTTTTGCCCTACTATAAGGAGCAGGGGTGGTTTGCCTACCGCCTGCTGGCCTTGGATATGGACGGCACGCTGTTGAACAGCAAAGGGGAGCTTTCCCCGGGGAACCGTCTTGCCATCAAAGAAGCCTTGGCGGCAGGGGTGCAGGTGACCATCTCCACCGGGCGTTCCCTGCAGGGAGCCCTGTGGTGCGCGGGGGAGCTGGGGCTCACTTGCCCGCTGATCGTCTACAACGGCGGGATGCTGGCGAAGGTGACGGGAGAGATCTTGTATTCCAAGGAGATGTTGCCCGCCGATGCCCTCCTTGCCATGGAGGAAGGGGTGAAGCACGGCGTGACCCTTTGCATCTGGTCAAAGGGGAAGCTTTATGGCTACCCGCTGAACGAACGCACGGCGGATTACGTGCGGTTCTCCGGGGTGGAGCCCTTGCCCGTGGAAAGCTTGGAAGAGCTTGCCCGGCAGGGTGTCACCAAGGTGCTTTGGTACGGCACCAAGGAGGAGATCCCCGGATTCTGGGAAGAAATGAAGCAAAAGCCCTTCGCAAACACCCATCTTTGCCCCTCCCAGCCCATGTTCTTGGAGTTCTTCCACGGAGAAGTCTCCAAAGCCGCGGCATTGGAGCGGTTGGGGGCGCTGTTAAACATCCAACGAGAAGAGATCATCGCCATGGGAGACGGGGCGAACGACTTGGAGCTTCTGGCCTATGCAGGGTTGGGTGTGGCCATGGGAAATGCAACCGACGCCGTGAAGAAAAAAGCCGACGCCGTGACGAAGACCAACGATGAGGACGGCGTGGCGGAAGTGATCAAAAAATATTTGTTGTGAGGAATTTATATGAAAAAATGGACGGCGGTTTTATTGCTTATGAGCTTGCTTAGTTGTTTGTGCCTTCCCGCTTCCGCAGAAGAGGAGAAGGTTTTGGACGGGTGTGTTTTGGTGACCTTCGGTGCCAGCAACACCGCCCTTCCCTCCTGGTCTATGGACGTGGCGGAAGAATTAAATATGCACTTGGTGAATTCCGGCATCGGCGGGAACGATACCTCCCACGGCAGAGTGCGTTTTCAGCGGGATGTGTTGGCGCATAACCCGGATTTCGTGACCATTTGCTTCGGCACCAACGATTTCAACCGCCAAAAAACCGGTCAGCCTCAGGTGACCCCCGAGGATTACCGTGCCAATCTGGTGTATTTCATTACGGAACTGAAGAAGATCGACGCCGTTCCTATTCTGGTGACCTCTCCCATCATTCAGGAATACGCCTGCGGCGGGGGAAGTCTGTACCCCCAGGGCACGGTGAACGAAGGTCTGGATGTTTACGTAAACATCGTGCGGGAGCTGGCGGCGGAATACGACGTGCCCTTGGTGGATGTCCACGCCATGATGGATGAATCCTACACGGCAGACCAGGTCTTGGTTTCCGACGGCGTGCATTTGACGGAGACGGGGAACAAGATCTTCGTCGACGGGCTGGTGGAATACTTCCGCGCCAACTACAAAAACGACCCCGACGCCCCTCGCGTGGAACGCCCCAAGGCGCCCGAACCCCAAGAGGCTCCTTTTACCTCCTCCATCATGCCCTTTGAACCCGACAGCTGGCTGGAGGTCTTCCCCGATACCATCGTGATGACCAAGGAGCAAAACGGCGCACTTTCCTTTGCCAACACCACGGGGCTTTGGCCGGAGGCGCATTATTCCCCCTCTCTGGATAAATCCCTGCCCGTTCCCGTAAGAGGAAGCTATCTCACCATCGACATCAAGTTAGAAGCCGCCATGAACATCATGCTGTTTTTCAACGGCGCAACTCCCACCATCGGTTACGACGGAGATTATATCCGCTTGACTCCCATCCTCAAGGCGGCGAACCCCTCTCTGAAAATGACGGGGGACGATATCCAAGGCGGTCAGCATATCAAATGCACCCTGCAATTGGAGGATATCATTCCCAAGGGCATGATGGACGAAAACGGGAACGTGGTGTTCTCCGGGGTGAAGCTGTACGTGGTTGGTACGGCGGGGAAGAAGGTTACCATCAACAAGTTGGAGGTCACCGCGGTGGATCCTGCAACCCTGCCTCCCTTGCCTACCTACGAATACGGCGCAGATTTAATGCCTACTTCCCCCGAAAAGATCACCCCCGCCCAGGGCGTTGCAGGGGTGGAATACCACGAAAACGGAAGCTTTACCCTTTCTCGGGATGCTGCCAGCACCATCGCCTGGCCCTCTGTGCGGGTGAATGCAGGGGGAGAGATCAACCTTGCGGAAACGCCCTTGCTCCACTTGGAGGTGCTGATGAACAAGGGATGTGCCAACGGGCATTTGTACTACACTCTGGCAGACGGCACAAGCGGCAACCTTCAGCTTTCCCAGCTGGTCAGCGGCACGGTGAACGATTTCACCGCGGATATGGACGTTTACGTAAACTTGGCGGAATATCTGGGCACAGAGGAGACCATTACGGTGAACTACCTCACCCTTTCCGTCTATGGCAACGTGGGTGATTCCATCACCTGGAAGTCTATTGAGGCGGCCAAGCTGATTCCCGTGGAGATACCTCCCGAGGTGAGCGAAGAAGAATCGGAAGAAGAATCGGAAGAAGAGAGCTCCGAGGAAAGTATTTCCCAGGAGGAATCCGCTGCAGAATCCTCCTCCGAAGCACCTGTTCCCGCAAAGGATGGTATGAATCCTCTTTGGTTCGTTCTCATCGCAGGGGTTGTCCTTGCCGTGGCCGTAGCGTTGGTTCTGATCTTCAAGCGAAAATAAAAAATGCGCAGAGGCGGGTCGCGTCTCTGCGTTTTTTGAGAAAACAAGGCCGTAAAACCTCCCGCGAAAAAAGGAGCTCCTTTTGGGGAGCTCCTTTGCCGTTCTATCAAACGAAATTTGCGCCTTTTGCGATCATGATGGCACGGACATCTGCGCCGCCCACCTCACGGATGGTCTTGTTTCCGTCGATGGCCAGGGCGGCGCCGATACCTGCCGCTTCGCCGGTGGAGCGGGCGGTGGGCTGGATGCGAACGCTTGCTTCCGCAATGAATTCCGCGCCGATGCATCTGCCTACAACCAGCAGGTTGTCGATGCCCTTAACGATCAAGGAACGGAAGGGGATCTCGTACCAGGGCTTGCCGTCGTCGGCGGGCTCGATGAGGTAGCGGTTGGTCAACTGCTTGCCGTGAATATCGATGGGGTAGTTGGACTGCGCGATCATATCCTCAAACTTCTGCTTGCCCAAAATGTTCTCGGCGGTGAGAACGTGGTCGCAGATGATCTCGCGGCTCTCGCGGACGCCCACCATGGGAGCGATCTCCGCGATATAAGCCTTCTCGAAGCCCTTCATATACTTCTTGTAGAAGGCCAGCTGTCTCACGATGGCTTCCTTGCCCTTGACCTGGGAGATGCTGAGATCCTCGGGGTTGGTGCCGTCGATGTTCTCAAAGAACTCGGGGCAGTTGAAGGCGATGGAGCCGTATCTGCCGGGCATACCGAAGGCCTGCCAGTAGATGTGATCCTCTACGGTGAGGTCGCCTGCCTCGATGGCCTCCTCGAACAGCTTGGTAAGGGTGACGGTGGTGCCGCGGCAACAGTGCGCGTACATCTCCACGCCGTTGTTCCAAACGCTTGCGGCGGCAGTGACGCCGGTGCGCTGTGCCTCTGCGTTGAAGAACGCGCCCAGGGCGTTCATATCGATACCGTCGATGATGTAGCGGAGAGACATGGGCTGGTTTATGCCGGTCTCGGGGTTGCCCTTGTTGTATTCTGCCCCTGCGCGGACGGAAATATCGCCGTCGCCGGTGGCGTCGATGAAGATCTTACCCTTCACCAGAGAGAGTCCTGCCTTATTGGCGATGACCACGGCGGTGACTTCATCGCCTTCCTTGATCACCTCGGGAATGAAGGTGTGGTACAGCAGGCGAACCCCTGCCTCCACGCACATCTGCTCCAAGGCGTAGCGGAGCATCAAGGGGTCAAAGGCGGTGCCGCCCTGATTTCCTGCGCCCAGGGCAAGAAGCTTTTCCTGCAGGACGTTGTAGAGATAAGAGCACTGGGGATTGCCGGGGATGTGTACGGTCATCAGCGGGGTAACCAGACCGTTGGTTGCGGTGCCGCCCAGGGAGCCAAATTGCTCGATGAGCAGGGTGTCCTTGCCTTGGTTTGCGCAGGCGATAGCGGCAAATACGCCGGCAGTGCCGCCGCCGCAGACCACCACGTCCGCTTCATTGGTTACGGGGAGACGGGAAAGATCCAATGCGTTCATGTGGGTAGTTCCTTTCGTTTTATGATTCCAATAATTTTAAAAATTCTTCTTCGGTGAGCACGGGGACACCCAAGGACTGTGCCTTGGCAAGCTTGCTTCCCGCCGCTTCTCCTGCTACCACGTAGGAGGTCTTTTTGGAAACGGAGGAGGCGGGGTTGCCCCCGTGGGCGCGGATCAAGGCTTCTGCTTCGTTGCGCTTTAAGGTGGGGAGGGTGCCGGTGCACACCACGGTAAGCCCTGCCAGCTTGTCACCCTTGCGTTCCTGCTTGCTTTCCATGGAGACTCCTGCGGCTTGCAATCTGGTGATCAACTGCTTGGTGTGGTCGCTTCCCAAGAATTGCAGAAGTGCCGCGGCGGTTTCTTCGCCGATCTCGTCCACAGCAAGAAGGGCTTCCTTGTCTGCTTTCAGCAAAGCCTCCATGGTGGAGAACCTTGCCGCCAGCAATTGCCCTGCTTTTTCCCCGATGTGGCGGATGCCCAAGGCGAACAACAGCCGTGCAAGCCCTGCATCCTTACTCTTTTCGATGGCGGAGAGGATGTTGGCGGCACTCTTTTCGCCGTAGCCGCTTCCCAGGGAGAGGATCTTCTCCTCCGTGAGGTCGTAGAGATCCGCAACGCCCTTCAAGAGTCCTGCGCCCACCATGGTGCGGATGTTACTCTCTCCAAGGAAGTCGATGCCCATGGCATCACGGGAGACGAAGTGAATGATCCGACGTTCCAGCTGTGCGGGGCAATCGGGGTTGATGCAACGTACCGCCGCCTCGCCCCCTTCCCGATACACGGGCTCTCCGCAGGAGGGGCAGGTTGCGGGCATGGAGAAGGGAATTGTCCCCTCGGGGCGCTTTTCCTTCACCACGGAGAGGATCTCGGGGATGATGTCCCCCGCCTTGTGGATCACCACGGTGTCACCTACGCGGACGTCCTTTTCCGCAATAAAATCCGTGTTGTGGAGGGTCGCAAAGCTGACGGTGGAGCCTGCCACCAAAACGGGATCCATGGCGGCACGGGGGGTCAGCACGCCGGTTCTGCCCACCTGGATCTGGATTTCTCTTACCACCGTCTCGGCACGCTGGGGCGGGTATTTGTACGCCGCCGCCCAACGGGGAACGGAGGCTGTCTCGCCCAATTCCTCCCGCATGGCAACGTCGTCCACCTTGATCACGGCGCCGTCGATGTCAAAGGGAAGCTCTCCCCGCATTTCCCCGATCTCGCGGATGCGGAGAATGGCATCTTCTGCGGTGGCGCACCGCTTGTTCAAAGGAGACACGGGGAAGCCCAAATTGCGGAGCCACTCCAAGGTGTCAAAATGGGAGCCGGGCAGGGGAGTATCGCAAAGCTGAATGTTATAGACGAAGAGATCTAACTTTCTCTGGGCGCAAAGACGGCTGTCCAGCTGGCGCAGAGAGCCTGCCGCCGCGTTACGGGGGTTGGCAAATAGCTTCTCGCCGTTTTCCTCACGGGTGCGGTTCAAGGAGGCGAACACCTCCTTGGGCATGAACACCTCACCTCTGACGATGAGGTGGGGAACGTTTTCTTTTAAGGTTAAGGGCAGAGAGCGGACGGTCATTAAGTTGTCCGTCACGTCCTCGCCGTAGTCGCCGTCCCCGCGGGTAAGCCCCTGGACGAACTTGCCGTCTCTGTATTCCAAGGCCACGGAAAGGCCGTCGAACTTGCATTCCACGCAGTAAACGGCACGGGGAGTCACCTCCCGTACGCGGTCGTCAAAGGCGAGGAATTCCTCCTCGGAAAACACGTCGGAGAGAGAACCCATGCGCCCTTGGTGACGCACCTTCTCAAACTTTTCCGCCACTCTGCCGCCCACACGCTTGGTGGGGGAGGTGAGGGAAGCCAAATCGGGATGAGCTGCCTCCAAGTCCTGCAATTCACGGAACAGCTTGTCGTATTCCGCGTCCTCGATCTCGGGCGTGTCCAATTCATAGTACAAACGGGAGTGGTATTCCAAAAGAGCTTCCAGCTCCCGCATACGGGCTTCTGCGGTTACTTTTGGCACACGATCACCGCCCAATCATTCTTTTCTCTTGCGGTGGAAACGGTAAAGCCCGCCTTCAAAAGGGCGTCTAAAACCACGTCCTTCTTGGGGGAGATGATGCCGGAAAGCACCATGGTGCCTCCGCTCTTTAGGGCTGTCTTGAACATGGGGAGCATGGCAATGATTACATCTGCCACGATGTTGGCGGCGATGTAGTCGTAGCGGTCTGCCTCCATCACGGTGCCGCAAAGGGCTTCATCGGTGAGGATGTTGCCGTGATAAGCCTTCAGCACGCCCTCCTGCAGGCCGTTGATCCCGGCGTTCTCACGGGTGGTCTCCACGGCGATCTGCTCAATGTCCACGCACACCACGTCCTCAGCGCCCAACAGTGCCGCGCCGATGCCCAGAATGCCGCTGCCGCAGCCCATATCCAACAGGGACTTGCCTGCAAGCTCCATGTCCTCCAGCTCTTCCAGGCAGAGAGCGGTGGTCTCGTGCTGTCCCGTGCCGAAGGAGGAGGCGGGGTCGATCTCTAAAACGATGCGGTCCTCTCCCGTATATTCCTCCCAGGTGGGCTTGACGATAAAGCGGTTTCCGATGGGCAGGGGGTGGAAGTACTGCTTCCAGTTGTCCGCCCAGTCCTTCTCGTCCACGTGGGAGAAGGTTACCTCCAGGGAGCCCAAGTCAAACTCTCCCGCTTCCTTCAAGGCGGCGATGCCGGAGAGGATCTCTTCCTCCTGGAGCTTGCCCTGCTCGTTGCAGGCGAGGTAAACCTTTACCTTCACCTCGCCGGGATCGGCAAGGAGGGCATCCTCGATGTAATCAAAGGGAATGGATTTTTCCTCGATGACTTCGTTTAAGTCGTTGAAATCCTCGGTGACGAAGCAGGAGACTCCCGCGCCCATAAGGACGCCGCCTACCAGCTCGCTTCCCAAGGTGTTGGTGTGAATGGTGAGTTCGTGAAAGATCATGGTCATTTATCCTTTCTGTGCATCAAGTTCGGGTAAGGTCAGCCCTTGATAGAGGGCTTTGATACGGGCGGCAAACTCCCGTATATGGTTCATGGGCAGTGCCATGGTGATATCGCATTCCACCCCGGTGCATTCCAGCCCCAGGCGGTCTGCCAGATAAAGGGCGCGGTCAAGATGGAAGTTCTGGGTGACGATCAGCACCTTTTCCATGCCGTAGACGTATTTCGCCCGCCAAAGGCTTTCATAGGTGGAAAGGCCTAAGGGGTCCTTCAGGATCAACGCTTCGTCGATGCCGTTTTCCATGGCATATGCCGCCATGGCACCTACCTCGTCGTAGGTTTGGGGATCTTCACCGTCCCCGGTGAGCAACAGAACGGGGGCTTTCCCTTCCTCTGCCAAGCGGATCCCCATGGTCATGCGGTCCCGCAGAAGGTTGGAGAGGGAGCCGTCCGCTTTGATGCCTGCTCCCAGCACTAAGATGCAATCGTAGGTCTCCTCCGAGTCCATCAGCACCTCCGGGTCTTCTCTGTGGGGGTATGCCGCGAGGATCACGATGAGGTTGCACACCAGCACAAACAAAGCGCAGGCCGCGGCAAAGCTCACACCGCACCAAAAGGTGATGCGGAAGGGCTTCTTTTGCCAAGCGGTTTGCCAAAATTTTTTCATAGGGAAAGATAATACTCCTTCATGGTCAGCGCGTCCTCGGATTGGGTTCCTGCAGATTCGGAGATCAGCGTGGGGGAGACACCCAGCTCCTTGATGGCGCGCAACAACGGGCGGTGGTCGGGACCGTAGGTCTCGTCTTCAAAGGTGAGATGCCGTTTTTCCCCTTTCTCGGTGTATTCGATGCGGGAAAAATGGCAGTGGAGAGTTTCCGCCGCTTCGGGAGAATGCTCCTTTGCAATGCGGTCGAAAATATACTTAAAATCGTCCTCCGTTTTTAGGATACCCTGTTCTCTGGCATTGATGTGCCCAAAATCCACCACGGGGTAAAAACGGGGAGAAAGCTTGCAGAGGGTCAGCACCTCTTCCAGCGTGCCCAGCTGATTTTGCTTGCCCATGGTCTCCAGCCCCAGCTTCACGGTAAATCCGTGCTCGCAAAGCATTTGATCCGCCATCAGCAGAGTCTCGGCGGCGTATTCCATGGCAGTCTCGCGGGAGATCTTCGCGGCGGAGCCGGTATGTACCACCATGGTCTCTGCCCCCAAAAGGGAGCAGGCAACGGCGGATTCGTAGAGATAGCCCACGCTTTTCACCCGCTTTTCCGGCTCTACGGAGGAAAGAGAGATGAAATACGGGGTGTGGAAGGACATCTTCACCCCCAAAAGGGCGGCGTTCTGCCCCAAGGCGGCCAGCATCTCGGGAGAGCCTGCAATGCCTTGCCCTGCCTCGTATTCATAGGCGTCCAGCCTGCATTCTTTTACAAAGCGAGGGGCATCCAAGGAAGAGCGGTAGCCTGCACGCTTAAAGGCTTCGGAGTTGCCTCCGGGTCCGAAAAGAGGGATCATGGGATAACTCCTTTTTTACACGGATTGGGTTTGGGAAAGATAGGTGCGGTAGTACTTGAATTTCCCCACGAAGGGCTTTTCCAAAAAACGCTTGCAACGGAAGAAGGGGGTCTTCTTGTCCTTGATGGGGGGGACGAGGTAAAATCTCAGCCCCGCGCGGTGGCAGGCGAGACAATCGGTAAAGATCTGGTCTCCCAGCCCTGCCGCCTCCTGGGGGGTGATCTCCAGCGCCGCAAGCGCCTGGCGTACGCCTTTGGTAAAGGGCTTTTTGGCTCCTGCGAACAAGGGAAGACCAAGGGTGCGGTTGAAGATCTTTACACGGTCGCCCTTGTTGTTGGAAACGAAGGCCATTTTGATTCCCGCCGTCTTCATTGCGTGGAACCAGCTTGCCATTTTACGGTCGGGCTCTGCCACCTCGTAGGGGGCAATGGTATTGTCCAAATCTAAGATCAAGCCCTTCACCTTCTGCTGCTGCAGAAAGGCGGGGGTGATCTCGTAAATATGGGGGAACAGAACGTCGGGGTAGAACAACCCTTTTTTCTTGCAGATCTCCATAAAGAATCCTCGCTTATAGGATGATATAGGAAACGGAAAGGGGCGGGAGCGTGACGGTGAGAACACCGTCTTTTGCGGTGATCACAGTTTGCACGTCGCCTTCCGTGGTATAAGTGCCGTCGGGAATTTGGGTTTGCAGGGTGGGAGTGGTCTCCTTGCGGGAGGCGTTGACCAAAAGCAACAGCCTTTTGCCGTCCTTCCGCTCCCAATATTCCGAGAAGGTGGCGGTATGCTCCAAAAGTCCGCCGTAGGCCTCCACCTTGATCTTGTTGGTCTTCAGCTTCACCTTGTCCTCGATCTTGGGAGAACGCAACAGCTTGCCGTCATAGAAGAATGAGCCCAAGGTGCTGCGGGTATGCACGCACTTATCGTAGAACTCCCCGTGAGTCAGCCCTTTGTAGGTCTCGGGCAGGATCCAGCCCATCTGCTCTCCGTAGGTGAGGGATTGGGCGGCGAAGATGTTCTCTCCGATCCAGTCCCCTGCGTAGAGGTAATTTCTGCCGAACACGGCCACGTAGCCGTTATAGATCGCCATAAAGGCGGGAACTTGATCGTTTTTGATCCAGATCCAGGAAAGATACGCCTGGATATCCTTCATGTAAGGATCGGAGGTACACTCCGTGGTGAGGCATCTCCCCTCGGGAAGGATCTGCCGCACGTGATCCAGCAGGTTGCGGTAGCTTTCCACCCACCAAGAGCCGCCTCCTGCCCGATGGGAATGGGAGGGATCCTCGCAGGGGTATGCCTGCGCCGCGCCGATCTGATCGATATACACGGCGTCCACGCCGAATTCATGGAAGAGGGTCTCCATGATCTCCTGCTGTTTTTCCTGCCACAGTGCCGTGGAGGGGCACATAATGGCAAGCTCGATATTGGAGGTGGGGTAGACCTCAAGGAAGGGTTGGTCACCCCGCTTTTTCGTGCAGTTTGGGCGGGCGACGGCGGTGAATTGCCAGTCCTCCTTGCCCTTATCGTGGGTATCCCACAGTCTGCCGTTGATGTAGGGCATCACGCGGATACCCTTCTCCTGCAAACGGCGCATCCCCGGAACAAAGGCTTCCTTGGCGGGGAAGTAATGGGGATAGTTGGTATCGTAGGGGATCTGAAACCAATCGTAAAGATGCACGGGAGATGCCAGGCCTAATTTTTCGTCGGCTTCTATGATCTCGTCGGCAAAGGATTCGTCCCACTTCATCCGCTTCCGCCACCAATGGGGATTGGTGCGGAGCCAATCGGGAGTATCCTTCCGCTTGCCGTTTTCCATCATAGGCATCCAGGAGGCGTGCTGTTCAAAGAACGCCTTGTAAAGCATGGCGGCATCGTACCAATCACCGTCGAACAACTGCCAAACGCAAGTGCCTTCCAAAACCTGGGAGTTTGCGGCTTTGTCGATGTCTCTAAGGGGCATACACGCCTTCAAGAAGGGGAGAGTGCCCTCCTGTTTCTCATAATGGAGTTTTTTGTAGGCGGGGGCGGGATCGTGGAGGCCGTAGTAAAGCCCTCTGCCCGCGCCGCCGTGCCACAGTGCCATGTATTCCATGGAAGCACCGTAGGAGGGATAATTCTGACGGGAAGAAAAGGTACGCATGGAGGGGTAGACCTCTCCGCACCCATAGGGGAAGAATACCTTGGTGCGGCTGCAAGCACCGAAGGTGAGAATGGGGTAATCGCATTCGTAAAGGGAATACTCCCTGTTTTCGCTATGTAAGGTCACCGTCCAGGAGAGGCTGTGAGCGGTTTCGCTTGCCACGGCGGTGAGGATCACCGTCACGCCGGGAAGCTCTCTGTGCCCGAAAAGACTGACGGTATAAGCGGGAAACTCTCCGCTGACGCAGACCCTTTTCCAGCCTGCGGCGGAATTCACCGTGAGGAAGGAGCCGTCCGACAGTCTGCGGGCGGTGAGGGTAAACAGCACGCCATCTTCCTTCAAGAAGATCCGCCCGGATTTCTTGTCTGCCAAGCGGTGCAGCAAAACGCCGTCATCAGTCTGCAAAAGCTGGGCTTGCAGATCTCCGGCAGAGAGGGAACGGATGGTCATAGAGAGGTCTCCTTTCTGATTTAAGGCTTGTAATGGGTCTGTACCTTTGCCAGCACGGCGCAGGAAACAGCCTTGGCTCCCGCTTCCCGCAGAAGGGAGGAGCAGGCGCGCAAGGTAGCACCTGTGGTGCAAACGTCATCCATCAACAAGAGGCGGGGATACGCCAGAACCGCTTCGGGAATGGCTTTGTATCTGCCCAACATGCTTTTTTCTCTTTGGGATGCAGAGAGAAATTTCTGCTGGATATGGCCGTGGCACTCCAAGGTGCAGATCAGCGGAACGTTCAGCCGTTTGGCCACCGCTTCTGCCAACAGCCTGGCGTGGTCATAGCCGTAGAGCCGTTTTTCCTTGGGGCGGCGGGGCACGTAGGTCACGCCGTCGTAATGCCCCGTGCAAAGGGCGGCAAGGCGGTCTGCCAGAAATTCCACCCGCTCACGCTTGGCGTTGTATTTCAGCATGGCAATGAGCTTGCGGGTGACGGGAAGCTCATACCACAAAAGGAACCGAACGTCCTTGTTATGGGTGCAGATGCACTCCGCGGCGGGAAGCCCGCAAAAGCGGCAGGGCTCCTTCAAAACCGCCCGCAACTCCTCGATGCAATCCTTGCAGACGGGCACGCTGTGGATGCAGGCACCTCTTCTGCACAGCAGGCAGGGGCGGGGGAACAGCACACGGCGGAGGTTGTAAAGTTTGGCTTTGTAACTCATAACGCATCCAACATGGAGGGCATGGCGGTGTGTCGCTTGGGCTTGCGGGGATTTTCCGCCATGTCGTTGAGAATGTACTGCTCACCCACGATGCACACCATTTCCTTGGCGCGGGTCACCGCGGTGTAAAGCAGGTTGCGGGTCATCAGAGGCGGTGCCGCCGCAAAGGAGGGCATCACCACGAAGCGGTATTCACTGCCCTGGCTTTTGTGGGTGGTGATGGCATAGGCCAGCTCCAGATCCTCCAGCAGGGAGAAATCGTATTCGCAGGTACGGTCGTCAAAATCGATGAGGATGTATTCCCCTTGCACGTTGATGAGGCGGATCCTGCCGATATCGCCGTTGAAGATCCCGGAGCCTTCGGTGTCCCCGCGGCTCCACAGCAGATCGTAGTTGTTGCGGATCTGCATCACCTTGTCCCCCTCGCGGAAATAGCGGTTCCCCACTTTTTTCTCCCGCTTTCTGGGGGAGGGCGGGTTCAACATTTCCTGCAGGGCGGTGTTCAGTTCCGAAGTGCCGAGAGGTCCTTTTCTCGTCCAGCAGATCACCTGGATATCCTCCAAGGGGTCGATGCGGTAGCGGTTAGGCAAACGGAAGGAGCAAAGCTGGAGAATGGTATCCCGTATCTCCTCCGCGCCGTGACGCTCCATAAAGAAGAAATCGTTGTCCCGCACGGAGAGAATGGGAGCTTCCCCCCGGTTGATGCGGTGGGCGTTGACGATGATGAGGCTTTCCTCCGCTTGGCGGAAGATATGGTTCAGCCGCACCACGGGGAATTTTTCGGAGTCGATCAGGTCGGAAAGACATTTTCCGGGGCCCACAGGAGGGAGCTGATCCACGTCTCCGATGAGAATTACATAAGTTCCGGGCTTGATGGCACGGAGCAAGGCTTCCATCAGCAGGGTGTCCACCATGGACATCTCATCGATGATGATAGCTTTGCAGGAGAGGGGATTGTCCTCATCACGGGCAAACCGCGCCTTGCGGTCTTCGGAAAAACCGGTCTCCAGCAGGCGGTGGATGGTTTTCGCCTCCTTGCCGCTGGTTTCCGCCATACGCTTGGCGGCTCTGCCCGTGGGGGCGGCCAGCACGCAGGAGATCTTCAATTCTTCGAAGATCTGCAGAATGGCTTGGATCACCGTGGTCTTACCCGTGCCGGGGCCACCGGTGACCACCGTCAAGCCGGAGGTAACGGCGCTGAGGATGGCTTCCCGCTGTTCCGGGGCGTAGGTGATGCCGTATTCCTTTTCCAAATAGGTGATACGGGTCTGCACGCCATCCAAAACGTAGGGGAATTTCTCGCTGGCCAGACGCTTCAGCTTGGCGGCAATGTATTGCTCTGCGGCAAAAAACTCTTTTAAGGCGTAGTAGATCTGCCCCTCTTCCTCGGTGCGGATCACTTCTTTTTCCAGGGTCAACTGCTCCAAGGTGCGCAAAATGGCAGGCTCCTCCACGGAAAGGGCGCGGCAAGCCTGGGAGATCAACAGCTCCCCCGGCAAGCGGCAATGCCCCCCTTGGTAGGCGGCGGTGTGCATCACGTAGGCGATGCCTGCCGCAAGGCGATCCTCGCTGTCCGCGGGCAAGCCCAAGGAGCGGGCGAACTGATCCGCCTTCTCAAAGCCGATACCGTCGATCTCTCTGCAAAGACGGTAAGGGTTCTGCTTTGCAAGATCCACGGCGGCAGAGCCGAACCGCTTGAAGATCCGCACGGACAAGGCAGGGCCGAAATACTGCCCGAAAAACAGCATCACGGAACGCATCCCGAACTGCTGAACAAAGGATTCGTGGATCTCGTCTGCCTTCTTGGGAGAGATCCCCTTGATGTCGCACAGCCAGCGGTGCTTGTTTTCGATGACATCCAGCGTCTCCTCCCCGTAGGCGACAAGGATCCGCTCTGCCAAAACGGGTCCGATGCCCTTGATGGCACCGGAGGCAAGATATTTCAGAATAGCGGAGGCGGAGTTGGGGAGATTTTTCTCAAAATACTCCACTCGGAACTGTCGCCCGAAGGTGGGATGAACCGTCCAGGTGCCCCGCACCTTGACCGTTTCCCCTTCCCCGACGAAAGGCATGGTGCCCACCAGGGTCACGGGCTCGCCCATGCAATCCAGAACGCAAATGCTGTATCCGTTTTCCGCGTTGGAATACACAACTTCGTCGATGACGCCTTCTAAAAAGCCGCCTTCCCGGAAACCCGTTTCCATTTGCCGGCACCGCCTTCCTCTTTTTGTTACAGTTAATCATCTTACATTATAGTATATCCGAAAGGAAAAATCAAGAAAAAGCGATGGGTTTTTGTGAAAATATTTTGGCGAAGTAAAGTCAAATCCTTGGGGCATCTTAGATGCTTGAACCGTCCGCCTGAAACCCCGCCTATACAGAAACAAAAAGAAGGTTCTTGACGAACCTTCTTTTTAAAATTACAAGAATTACTCAGCTGCTTCTTCAGTAGCTTCCTCTACGGGAGCTTCTTCGGGCTCGAGAAGAGCCTTGATGGACAGGTTGATGCGCTTAGCCTCCAGATCAACACCTACGATCTTAACGGTAACCTTGTCGCCAACGTTGAGAACGGATGCGGGGTTGTTCACGGTCTTAGCCGCGATCTGGCTGTTGTGGATCAGACCATCCAGCTCGGGAAGGATCTCTGCGAATGCGCCGAAGGGCATGAGAGAAACGATCTTAACGTCAACAACATCGCCGATGGAGTAGTTGTTGGTGAAAATGTTCCAAGGATCGGACTCGGGGGTCTTGTAGCCCAGAGAGATACGCTTGGTCTCGGGGTCGAAGCTCTTGATGAACACGTTCAGCTTCTGACCGATGGTGAGAACCTCTGCCGGGGGACGGAGTCTGCCCCAAGAGAGCTCGGAAATGTGAACCATACCGTCAACGGGTCCGATGCTTACGAAAGCGCCGTAGTTCATGATGGCACGAACGGTACCGACGTGCTTCTGGCCAACCTCGATGGACTTGTAGAATTCTTCCTCAGCCAGCTTCTTCTCTGCTCTGAGAACTGCCTTGATAGAGCCAACAGCACGCTTGCGGTCCTCGTTGATATCGATGACCTTGAAGTTTACCTTCTGACCCTTCAGGGGCTCCAGGGACTCGCCCTTTGCTACGCCGGACTGGGAAGCGGGGATGAACACGCGGGAAGTACCCTTGGTCACCACTACGCCGGAGAAGGTGTCTTCCTTGCGGATAACTTCCTTCACCAGGCCGGAAAGGATCTCGCCGGATTCGTGAGCTGCCTTGATAGCCTCCCAATGCTTGGAAACGTCCAAGCGCTTGCTGGAAAGCTGTACGGTGCCGTCGGAATCGCTGAACTTGATACATACCACTTCGATAGAGTCACCGACATGGTACTTCTCAGTCAGATCAATGCCGCTCTCGTCGGTAATCTCGTCGTAAACGAGAATGCCGGTGTGCTTGGTGCCAAGATCAACCTTGAGCTCGGAAGCACTGACTGCGGAAACGATGCCCGTAACCTTATCTCCTGTATGTAATGTTTTGAAGGAAGCTTCCAGAAGCTCTGCAAAGCTTACTTCTTCTCTGATGTCTGCCATGGTTTTTGTTACCTCCTGAATTATACTACCGGGAGCCGAGGCTCCTGCAGTGATCAAAATTGAGTTCGCCCCGCGGATGCGGTCTGCATGGGGGGCAAGGTCGGATGCGTTTTCTACCAAGAGTGCGTCCTTACCGACCTCTGCGGCAATGCGGAAAAGCTTTACCGTGTTGGAGCTGTTACGAGAACCTACCACCACCGTGAGATCGGAATCCTTTGCAAGCTCCCGCACCTCTTTTTGGCGGCTTTCGGTGATCGAACATATTGTATCAGAAATTTTCGGATGAGTATACACAGATTTTATGAACTTTTGGCATTTTTTCCATTCTTCCGTGTGGAAGGTGGTCTGCACTGCCAAAACGATGGGCTCCTCCATGGGGGCACAGCCTGCAAAGGCTTCCTCCAGCTCTGCGAGCCCGCTGTAAACGGCGGTCTCTCCCGGGGCGGCACTGACGATGCCCTGCACCTCGGGGTGATCCTTGTCACCGATGATGACAAACTTGGCATCGGTGGCGGAGGCGGCGATACGGTGGATCTTCTGCACGTAGGGGCAGGTAGCATCCACGTAGGGGAGTCCGCTTTCCGCAATGAGGCGGTAGACCTCACGGGTGGCGCCGTGGGCGCGGATGAACAGGAGCGCATCCTTGGGAAGGGTGGGGATCTCCTCGGGAGTGATGAACCGCACGCCCCGTTCCCGCAGGGACTCGGTAAAGGTGCGGTTGTGGATCAATTCACCCAGACAATAAATGCTTCTCTGCTCGCCTGCGATGGCCTTTTCCATCAATTCCACCGCACGGGAAACTCCGGGGCAGAAGCCTGCGTGCTTGGCGATGCGGATCCCGCTCATAAAGTGACCGTTTCCAGCTTCTCTCTGATGATGGCAAGGGCGGCTTCCACCGTCTCTGCGGGGGTCAGGAGAGAGTTATCCAAGAAGATTGCGTCCTCTGCCGGCTTGGCGGGGGCGATGTCTCTGCCGGAGTCGTTGGCGTCCCGCCGCAGAATGTCGGCAAGCACCTGCTCCTCGGTGATCTGCTCACCCTTGGCAAGCAGCTCCAGCAAACGGCGCTTGGCACGCTGTTGGGGCGACGCCTCCATGTACAGCTTGACCTGGGCATCGGGAAGGATCACCGTGCCGATGTCTCTGCCGTCCATGATCACGTTGTTGGTTCTTGCAATATTCCGCTGGGTCTCCAAAAGAAAGGCTCTGACCTCGGGAACCTTGGACACCTGAGAAGCGTAGTGAGAGGCAGAGGAGGTTCTGATCTCCTCGCCCAGACGAACGCCGTCCAGATACACGGCGTTGCCGCCGTTCTCCAAGCGCATCTGCAGATCCATCAAAGGAAGCAGAGGCACCACGTCCTCGGGGCTCTCCGCGGAAACGCCGTGGCGCGCCGCAAAAAGACCGATGGCACGGTACAATGCACCGGTGTCGATGTAAATATACCCCAAGGCGGCGGCAAGGCCTTTCGCCAAGGTGCTTTTTCCCGAGCCGGAGGGCCCGTCGATTGCAATGTTGATCGTTTTAGTCACAAAATTCACCTTTTAGATTATACACCAAAAAACCATATCGTGCAAGGGGTTTTTCGAAAAAAAACGGGACGGATTTCACAAAATATCCGTCCCGTTTTCGGTAAATTGAACAAATTTGAGTTTTAACGCATTTTTGCTGTCACTTTATGCTCTCCGTCGGGCAACACGATGGGGAAGGTGACGGGTGTGCCGTCCATGGTATCCTCCGTTTCCGGGGAGACCTCGATGGTGATCCTGCCGTGAAAGCGCAACACCGCGCGGTAGGGAATGCGGGGGTAAAGCTCCAGAATACGGTTTCCTGCGGAAAGGCGGATGCCCAGCAGATCCTCCAGGAATACCTTGTAATACCAAGACCCCGAGCCGGTGTAAAAGCTCCAGCCGCCTCTCCCTGCCGGTTGTCCGCCGTAGATGTCTGCGCACATGGCGTAGGCCTCCGAGCGGTAGAGGGCGGCTTCCTTTTGAGAGGCGTTTCGCCACAGAGGGTTGGCACCTGCCAGGATCTCCAAGGCGGTCTCTCTGTCGCCGATCTCCAGGAAGGCCTTCGCTCCCCAGATGGCGGCGTGGGTGTATTGCCCGCCGTTCTCCCGCACCCCGGGGGGATAGCCCCGCACGTAGCCCGCAGGGGTGTCTCCCTGATCAAAGGGCGGGTCAAACAGCTTTAAGATCCTATGGCGGGGATCGTACAGCGCCTTCTTGGCGGTTTGTAAGGCTATTTCGCAGCGGGCTTTGTCCGCCCCCGCAAACAAAGCGAAGGCTTGGGACAGGATGTCCACGGCACACTCCGTGTTTCCTGCCTTGCCCAAAATATGCCCATCGTCGCAGAAGGCGCGGAGGTAGCGATCTCCGTCAAAGGCGGTCTCCTCGGCGTTTTTCAAAAGCTCCGCCGCGGTCTGCTCCAGATGGGCGGCGCTTTCCGGGTTCTCCTTGCGGAGCAGGGGCAGGAAGGCCTTGGCCGCCACTACGAAGAGGAAGGTGGAGAACACGCTCTCGCCCTTTCCCTCTGCGCCTACGGCGGAGAAGGCATCGTTCCAATCGCAGATGCCCATGAGCAGTAAGCCGTGCTTGCCCCGCTTATCCGCCGCGGCGAAGGCGCGGATGCAATGGAGCAGTACCGTTTCGCTTAAAAAGCTTTTGGCGGGCAGCTCGTAGCGCTCGTTTTCCCCCGTCAGAGGCGGGGAAGCGATATATTCCGCTTGGGCGGCGAGAATGCTTTCGTCTCCCGTCTTCTTCACGTAATCCGCCACCACCAAGGGAAGCCACAGCAGGTCGTCGGAGCAGGTGGTTCGGATGCCTCTGCCTCCCTCGTGCCACCAATGCTGAACGTCCCCCTCCTCGTATTGATGCCTGCAACAGCGGAGGATATGCTCCCGTACCTCGGCGGGCTTTGCGTATACCAAGGCGAGACAATCCTGCAGCTGATCCCGGAAGCCGTAAGCACCGCCGGATTGACGGAAGGACGCCCTGGCGTAAAAGCGGGAGGCGGCGATCTGATAGGGGAGGAAGCGGTTCAAGAACAGATTTTGCCCGCGGGAGCGGGTGAGGATCTCTATGGGCGGTATCATCTCTGCGGCAAAGGCTTCCGCACCCGCTTGCTCTGCGTCGGCAGAAAGCTCCTTCGCCATGGCGAGAAGCTCCTCCGTCTTCTCTTCCTCGCCTCCGCCCAGCAGGAAGGTGGCGTAGTTGTATCGGACGGAAAGCCCCGCCAAGTCGTAAAAGCCGCTTTCCGAGGGAATGCCGTAGAGGGCTTCCGAGGAATACAACGGGGTAGAGCCCTTGGCGTAGAGGACGCCGACCCCGCTGTCAAAGGCGGGATCATGCCCCGAGCGGAACAGAATGGCGCCTGCCCGTTCCACTTTCCAGAGATGGGGATTGGGAGTGATGCCGCTTCCCATGGCAGGCTTGACGGTGAGGATCAGCTCTCCGGGGCTTTCTCCCTTGGAAGAGAGCATGACCCGCACCACCTTAAAGGGCTTTTCCCCACAACAGAACACCACCACGGTGTAGGAGAGTCCGCCTGCAAGTCCTTCCCAGGTTGCCACGCCGCTGCCCCATCTCACCTTCCCTGCACAGGCAAGGAGATCGTAAAGCACACCCTCCCTGCGGAGGTAAAGCTTTTCCCCCGGGGAAAGACTGCCCGGGTCTCCCGGTGCGGGGGTGAGGCGGTGCTGTTGGGCGTTGCCCAAAAAGGTATATCCCAAGGAGGAGGCGGTAACGATGCTTCCCACGTTTTTTCCCGCCAGAACAAAGGCGCGCACGCCGGGGGGAAAAGACCCCTTGTTGAGGGTGTAGCCGTGGTCATCCCCAAAGCCGTCCGCCGTGGGAACGGCGTTTTCCGGAACGGGCACTTCCAGAGGAACGAGGGCATCCAACGCCGGAGTGAACCGGTGAATGCTTGGGGCATGAAGCCGTTTTTCCATTTTCGCGGGGTGCTTCCACAGGGCGCAAAGGGAGGGGAGAACGGCAAGGAGCGCGTCCTCCGCCTGCTCGCTTCTGAGGAGAAAGATCCCGCCCCGTGCATTCAAAAATCCGCTCAGCTCCAGCTCCTCGATCATGGCGAGAAGCTTCTTTTCCGCCGGGCGGAAGTACTGTCCGTCCCCCGCGGGAAGGAAGATCAGCTCCGTGCGGATCCCTGCCTTGGTCAGCTCCAAAAAGCCCTTCAACAGCTCACGTGCTTCCTTGCCGTCGGATTCTCCCATTTCCATCCCCAGCAGGGGAAAGTCCCCGGAGATCCCGTGCTTCCACAGCATTTCTCTGCGGTAGACGGGCAGGTCACCCGGTGCGGGAGAACGGGGGAACAGCACATGGGAAAGCAGGTCGCAGGCGGTATTGGACGCCGTGGCGGGGTAGCTTTCCTTTTCGTGCCGTGCGGTGAGGACCGCGTTTTGGACTTCCGTCTTGGTGCCCCCCATGGCGATGAGAAGGGTGGCCTTCCCATTGGGAGTCGGGGAGGTTCTAAACAGGCAGAAGGGGTCAACGCACACCCCCGTTTTCCCGTCGGGAGGCGCGGCAAGGGCGTGGGGACGGTTCAAGGATTCCGCCGGGAAGCCGTCCTTGCAGGTGGTGAAGGAGAAGGGGAGATCCTCCTTCAACGCCACGGCGAGATAGCGCACCGTCTTGCCGTTTTTCCGCCCTCTGCGGGAGAAGTAAAGGATCTTCTTCTCTTGGTCAAACTCGCTTTCGATGAACAGCTTTGAGAAGGCGGGGTGGGCATCGTAGGCCTTAGCCTCCTCCAAAACCGGCTCGAAGGCGAACAGCACCTCTCGCGGCTTCCGATGCTCACAAACCGCCTCTGCACGGAAGCAATCTCCTTTTTTGCAGAAGGAAAACTGCACTTTCCCGGAGAAGTGCTTGGCGGAGGAGATCAGGCTGGCAGAGCTTCCGTCGGTCTCAAAGGCGTATTCTCCCTCCCCGAAGAAGGGTGTACAGCCTCGGAGAAGCCCATCCTCCGGGAACGCCACCGTCAAGGTATGGGCGGCGGAGAACCGTTCCGTGCGGCACTCGTTTACCAAAACGCCGTTCTTCTGCAGGGAGACGTGTCCCAAGGAGGTAACGGCGGCGGAAAATCCGTTTTTGGAAAGCAACACCGCCTTCGGGGAGGCAAAGTCCGGGCGCACCGATTCCCCTGCAAACAAGGGCGTATTAGCGGGGAGCTTCTTTTGCACAGGGTATACCTTGCGGGAAAGCCTCACGGGGTGGGGCGGCAGTTTTTCCTGCAACAGCCCGGCCGCGGCGTTCATCCGCGGGTCTGCCATAAAGCGGCGGACGAAGATCCCGCCGGAGAGGGCGTTTGCCACGGCGGTGATGCTCATCCCCACGTGGTGAGCCATATAGCTTTGCACCGCCACCCCACCGTTGCTTCTGCCGGGAGTGAGGTCCAAGGCCTCGTACAAGCCGTATTTGCCGTACATTCCCTGCTTCTCCAAGGCTTCCAGGTTCTTCACCGCGGCGGCGGGGGAGACGGCAAGGGCAAGGTAGGAGGAATAGGGGGAGATCACCGTCTCCCCGCGGGCATCCCTGCGGAGTGCCAGCTTGCGCACCCCGTGGGCGTGGTAACGGTAATGCAGACCGCCGTCAAAGGCGTAATACCCGGATTCCGAGATCCCCCACAGCTTTTTCACCGCCGCCTTTCTTTGGGCGCGCAGGGCGAAGAGAAAGGTCTCTTCCCCGAAGGAATTGCGGTAGATGGGGAGGAACAGCTGGGGCATCAGGTATTCAAACATGGTTCCCGACCAGCTGACCATCCCCACGTAGCCTGTGTCGGAAGTCACCGTCCGCCCCAGGGCGTCCCAATGCTTCCCCGCTGCCGCCCCGGTTGCCACGGCGTAGTAGGATGCCGTCCGCGCCTCACTCATCAAGAGGTCGTAGCATCCGCTTTCAAGGGCTTGCTTTTTCTCGCTCCAGCCCAAGGAGAACAGCTCCTTCTTTTGGTTGTAGAAGAAGGCGAGATCCGTTCCTTCCGCCAAACGGCGACATTGTGCCTCCAAGGCAGGAAATCGCTCTTCCGCGTCTCCGTATTCCGCAAGTCCCTCCGCCACCGCCAACAGGCAGACCACGAAGTTTCCGCTGTCTACAAAGGAGACGAAGCCCTCTCCCAAAACCGATAAGTTCTTGAGGTCGTACCAGTTGTAAAGGTTTCCTCGCACCTTGGGCAACCCCTCCACGGCGGAAAGGGTGCGTTCCAAGCGGTCTGCGGTCTCCTTGCTGTCGATAAAGCCCAAATCGTAAGCGGCAAGCACCGAGGTGAGGTACATCCCTATATTGGTGGGGGAGGTGCGCAGGGCAAGATCCCGAAAGGGGGAAAGCTGAAGGTTATCCGGCGGGAGAAAATGGGTGTCGGCAGATACCGTGTCGGTAAAGAACCCGAAGGCATCCGCCGCATGTCGGCGAAGCAAAGCGGCTTCTTTTGGAGAAACGGCCACCTTCCGCACCGCGCCCCCGCGGGAGAGAGGGCGGGACAGCAGGGTATCTAAAAGAGGATTCAAAAAGAACACCAGCCCCAAAAGGCGGTACACCGAGCTTCCGCCAAGCAAGAACAACAAACACCCGAACACCGCTCCGGGGAGTCCCTTTTGCAAGTAGTAAAGTAAGGTGTTCTTCCCGCCCTCTGCGTCGGCGGCGGTGGTCCATTCCAACAGCTTTTTCTTGGAGACCAGCATCCGCCAAAGGGAACGGCAGACCCCGTCCAAGGCGAGAAAGGCCTGCTTTGCGGAGGAGGCGAGATCCAAGGCCAGACGGAGCAGGGATTCCGCTATTGCAGAGATTCCCGCCGTAAGCGCGCGGCTTGGCAGAAAGGGACTCCCACGCAGGAGATCCCGCAAGAGTCCTGCCGAAAAGGGCAACAGCAGATAGCTGTAAGCGGCGCAGGCAACCAACAAAGCAGAGACCTCTCCCCGCAGGAAGATGGCGCCCAGCCCCAAGGAAACCAAGGCCGCCACGGGGGTGAGGTGGCGGAACAAATTCCAAAGGATCTGTCTACGGGCCACGGAGGAGAGGGGATACTCCCGGGAGAACAGAAAATACAAATTCTGCACGTCCCCGCGGATCCAGCGGTGGGCTCGTTTGTCCCAAGCGGCGGGAGTTCCCGGCACGGAGTCGGAAAGCGCCAGATCGGAGACCAACAAGGTGCCCGCAATGCCTCCCTCCGGCAGGTCGTGGCTGAGAATTTTGCCTTCGGGAAGCTCCATGGCGGGGCGGAACTTATCCAGACGGATTAGCCCTTTTCCGCAGAAGATCCCTTCCCCGTAAAGGCTCATATTGCGGTCAAAGCAGGCCCGCTCGTAGAAGGATACCCCCGCGTATCCCGAGACCAAGCGGGTGAAATAGGTGCGGTAAGAAGAATACAGCTCGGTGTGCACCGCAGGCTGGAACACGCCGTAATGCTTGTTCACCGGGTGGAGGGCAACTCCCAAAAGCTCCCGCAGGATCCCGGGGGAAAGCTCCGTGTCCCCGTCTAAGGTCAGCAGATACTTCACCCCCGCAGGGCAGGCGCCGTAGAGATTCCCCGCGTCCACCCCGGAAAGCCGTCGGATCAGCATCCCCACGGCGCCCCGCTTCCGCTCCTTGCCGCTGTAACTGCCGTCGTCCTGCTTGACGCGGTCGCGGTACAGCAGGAAGAACCGTTCCCCGTGACGTTTGTTCAGCAGGTCTATGGCGTCCTTGGCTTGCCTGATCAGCTCTGCGTCCCCGGGCGCCTTCCGTTCCTTCCCGGCGGGCAGGTCAGCAAGGAGGCAGAAATACAGATTTTCATCCCGATTGAGATAGTAAAACCGCTCCAAACGGCGGGCGTAATCCTCTTTCCCCGAGAACAGGGTTGCCACCGCCACCACGGTGCGCCCTTTTTCCGGGATCTCCGTGATCTGCAACCGCAAGGGGGCGTGGTCTTGGCAAAAGAACGCCGTCAAACGGTCGCAAAGGGGTGCAATGCCAGCCCCCAAGGGTAACAGCAAAGGGATGGCCAGCCAACCGAACAGACGGAAGAAAAGCCATCCGCCTGCAAGAATGAGGGCAAAGAAGAGACCGTACCACAAAAGCCCCGGCAGGGCAGACACACGGCGGGGGAATAGCAAATTTCCCATGGCGGTGCCTTGGTTTCTCGCCTCTTTTGCAACCCGCAGAGCTTCCTCCTTTTCCGTGCGGCGGTTTCTGCGGGCGCACTTTGCCAACACGGCGCGGTAGGAGGCTTTGGTCTCTTGAGAAAACAAGGGATAGTCCTCCTCGTTTTCTTCCAAGACTGCCTCCGCCTGCCACCCGTAGGTGAACAGCTCACTCCCGCGGATCTCGGAAAGCTCTCTGAGCACCCCCACCGTCTCGGGAAGCAAGGCGGCGTTCTTTTCGCCCCTGCAGATATCCCCGATCCGCAGAATGGTGCAGTAGGCCAAGGCGGCGGGAATGGCGGAGATCACCCCGTAGGAGAGGGGGCTTTGGGCACTCCGTTCCCGCAAATGGCGGCAGAGGCTTTCTTCATCGCACTTCCATCCCTGCTCCGCCAGATAGGCCGCCATCAGCTCTGCCGCCTCGGGATAGCGGAAGCACCCTCCTTTTTTGGGGAGATCCTTGTAGCGGTGGATCAGGTAGTAGTTGTCTGCCACCCATTCCGTTTCTCCTCGCTCTGCCGTTTCCCCTATGATGGCAAGGGACTCCTTCAGCCTGGTTTTCATGGCACTTTTTGTCACGTGGGCAAAACCCCTTTCGGTCTTTCGTTATAGGGTATTTTTGACCGAACTTCGGATAAATATACCAAATTCGTGCAGGCTGATTTGTGGAAACTGAAAAGTGACAAAAGCTGGGTAGTTATGGTAAAATAAAAGAAAAAGGGTGATTTTTTGTGACAAGAAAGAAAAGACTGTATCTTTCCGTGCTGATTCCCGGGGCGCTCTTTGGGTTGCTGGTGGGGGCAGGGCTCGCCGTGAATTTCCTTTTGAGAAGCGGTAAGGCTTGGAGGGGCGGCAGTGCCGGATCCGTGTTAAAGATCCTTTTGGATGTTTTCTTTTCTTGGGATAACCTGATTGCAATGGCACTGCTGTTCGGTGTCTTGGGGTTCGCTTTGTACGCTTTTTTGGGAAAGGAAAAGGACAAAACGGTTTGCCATACATTGATGACGGTCTTCTCCGCTTTGGGAAACTTGTGCTGTCTGTCGCCGTTGCTGTTCACTTTTGCGGATGCCGAATCTAAGCTATGGGAGGTCATGGGCTGGGGAATGGCGTTTTTCGCAGTGCCGATGATCGTGTTGCGCACACTTTTCTTGGTAGCGGCTGTTGTCACCTTTGCAGTGGCGCTCTTTTTGAAACGCGCAGAGAAACGGCGCTTGTGTAGTGCCCTGCCTCAATCTGAATAGCATCAAAAAAACAGATCCCGTTCGATTTTCCTTGAACGGGATCTTTCTTATGCTTTTTACCCAAGCTCCGGGATCAATGCCGTTGCCACGGCGAAATACACCAACAAGGACAGAGTGTCCACGATGGTGGTGATGAAGGGGCTTGCCATGACGGCGGGGTCAAGACCCACCCGCTTGGCACCCAAGGGGAGCAGACAGCCCGCCAGCTTTGCCATCAAAACGGTGAGTGCCAGTGTCAAGCTGACCACCAAGGCAACCATTACGGAAGCACCGTCCAGCAGGATGGCTTTTCCAAAGCCTACCGCACCCAAAGCGATACCGCAAAGGAGGGCGACTCGCAGCTCCTTCCACAGTACGGCGAACACGTCCCGCATCTGTACCTCTCCCAAGGAGAGGGCGCGGATCACCGCAACGGAAGCCTGGCTGCCCGCGTTACCCGCCGTACCCATGAGCATGGGGATGAACACGGTGAGGATGGCAACCTTGCTGAGAGCGGATTCGTAAGAGGACAAAATAGCCCCGGTAAAGGTGGCGGAAAGCAACAACAGCATCAGCCAGGGAATACGGCTCTTCCAGGTCTCCCAGGTGCCGGTGCGCAGGTAAGGCTTATCCGTGGGGACGATTGCCGCCATCTTCTCAATATCTTCCGTGATCTCTTCCTGCAAAACGTCGGAAGCATCGTCGTAGGTGACGATACCCACCAGCCGCTTGCCCTTATCCACCACGGGCAACGCCAGAAAGTCGTATTTACTCATGGCGTTGGCTACGGATTCTCTGTCGTCCATGGTCTCGGCAAAGATCACGTTCTCCGTCATAATGTCGCCGATAACGGCATCTTCCTCCGCCATCAGCAGGTCACGGACGGTGACCACGCCGATGAGCAAACGGTTCCGCTCGGTGACGTAGCAGGTGTAGACCGTCTCTTTGTCATAGGCGTCCCGACGGATGCGCTCAAAGGCTTCCGCCACGGTCATGTCCTTGTAAAGCCGCACGTACTCCGTGGTCATCATGCTTCCCGCGCTGTCCTTGGGGTAACGCAAAATGCGGTTGATGGCCTCACGGGATTCCTCGTCGGCGTTCCGCAGAATTCTCTTTACCACCCCGGCGGGCATTTCCTCGATCAGCTCTACCGTATCGTCGATATAAAGCTCCGAGAGCACCTCCTGGAGGTAAGCATCGCTGAAGGAGTTGATCAGCGATTCCTTTTGATCCGCTTCCATTTCCACAAACACCTCTGCGGCGGTGTCCTTGGGAAGAATACGGAAGAGCAAAAGCATTTCTTTTTCTTCGAACTGCCCAAAAAGCTGGGCAATGTCCGGGGCTTCGAACAGAGAGAAGGCTCCTCGCAATTCACGGTACTGCTTCTTCTCCAGCATCCCCTGCAAGCGGAGGGCGAACTCCTCCCCCTGCAATTCCATCCATTGCTTCATTGGTTACGTTTTTACCTGAATAGACTAGCAAAAACGGCGAGAAAAGCCCCGTATGGGAACTGCTTCTCGGTCTTGCCGACTACTTCGTCCTGTGTCCATTACGGGTTTTCCTCTCTTTCTTTGGTAGTATATGTGTAGTGTACTCTTTTTTCCTCGGTTTGTCAAGACAAAAAAGGAGAGGCTTCCGTCTCTCCTCAAAAAAACTTATTTCTTCTTGAGCTTGGCGAAGAAGGAGGCCTTCTTGCCGTGGTGCTTTTCCTCGCACAGCTCGCCGAACTTCTCCAAGGCTTCCTTTTGCTTTTTGCCCAGGCCCTTGGGAACCTCGATCTCCACGGTGACCAGCAGGTCGCCCCTGCCTCTGCCGTTCAACTGCTGGATGCCCTTGCCCCGCACACAGAAGGTGGTGCCGGACTGGGTGCCCTCGGGAATGGTGAGCTCTCCCTGCCCCTCTAAGGTGGGGATGGTGAGCTTTGCACCCAAGGCCGCCTCTACAAAAGTGATGGGCATATCGCAAAGCAGGTCAAACCCGTCGCGGGTGAAGAACTCGTGGCCGCGCACCGCTACGGTGACCAGCAGATCCCCTGCGGGGCCGCCGTTTGCCCCGGCGTTGCCCTGGCCGCGCAAGGAAATGCGCTGACCGTTGTCGATGCCTGCGGGAATGTTCACCTCGATGAGCTTGCTCTTGCGGGTCTGTCCGCTGCCGCGGCAATCCTTGCAGGGGTTCTTGACGATCTTGCCCTTGCCCTTACAGCCGTCGCAGGGCTGGGTGGACTGCATATAGCCGAAGGGAGTCCGTTGCTGAACGGTGACCTGGCCTCTGCCGCCGCACTTAGTGCAGGTCTCCGACCCGGTGCCTCCGTTGCCGGAGCAGGTGGGGCAGGATTCGATGCGGTTATAGGAGATCTCCTTTTTGCATCCAAAGGCCGCTTCTTCAAAGGTCAGGGTGACCCGAACGCCGATGTCGTCCCCTCGTCTGGGGGCGTTGGGGTTCCGTCTGGAGCCGCCTCCGCCGAACATTCCGCCGAAAATATCACCGAAGATGTCCCCTACGTCAAAGCCCTCGCCGAACCCGCCGAAGCCGCTTCCTCCGCCGCCGGGTGCGCCGTCGATACCTGCCCAGCCGAACTGGTCGTATCTGGCACGCTTATCGGCATCGGAAAGCACGGAATAGGCCTCGTTCACTTCCTTGAAGTGGGCCTCCGCTTCCTTGTCTCCCGGGTGAGCATCGGGGTGGTATTGCTTTGCCAATTTATAAAACGCTTTTTTGATCTCGCTGTCCGAGGCACTCTTGGAAACCCCAAGCACCTCGTAACAGTCTCTTTTTTGATCAGCCATAGGTATTCTCCAAAACGAGACAATGCCGAGTGAAGATCAACCTCCACTCGACCTGTCTGTTCAAATCGATTTAGTTTGTTTTGTCGGTGAAGTCCGCATCATATACGGTGTCGTCGCCGCCTGCGCCGGGATTGCCGCCCTGATCGCCCTGTGCGCCGGGCTGCTGGTACAGCTTGGAGGACAGCTCGTAAAGAGCCTTCTCCAGGGCTTCGGTGTCAGCCTTGATGGCCTCGGTGGTGCCGCTCTTCAGAGTCTCCTCCAGCTTGGCGATGGCCGCCTGAACGGGAGCCTTGTCGCCGTCGGTGAGCTTGTCGCCTGCATCCTCCATAGCCTTCTTGCTCTGGAACACGGTGGTCTCTGCACGGTTGCGGATC
>JAGBXS010000106.1 GCA_017629175.1 Clostridia bacterium | reverse complement strand
AGTGATAGTTGCCTACGTCGCTGACAATGTAAAGATCCTTGCCGCGAACAGAGTCCAGAATACGAACCTTACCTTCGCCGTTGCTAAAGCGAACCTCTTCCGTGGGGATGATGTAGCTGGGGGAGTTGGGATCTTCGCCGCGGATCTCCTTGATCCATGCGTCAACCTTCTGACCCAATTCCTTGCAGTTGTTCATGACGATCAAGCCGATTCCGCCGTTGCTTCCGTTTGCCATTTACAATTCTCCTTAAAATCATATCGTTTCTGATTTGTATATAAATTTTACAACAGATTTCTCTTTTTGTATATAGGTTTATTTAACAAAATATCACTCTTATTTTTACATAAAATCACATATTTTTTCCTAAAAGAAAAAAATCTCTGTTTTTTGCCGGAAAAGATACGGTTATTTTTTCAAAATGGAATTGACATTTCCCCCAAAATGTGGTATTCTGTATTAGAACATCGGTTCGAAAGCAAATTTGCATGAGAGGATATTGATATGGCTACGAAGGATATGAAAGACAGCAAGGCTGCGGCGTTGGAAACTGCCATCGCCCAGATCGAAAAGCAGTGCGGAAAAGGCTCTATTATGCGTTTGGGAGATAACACCCGTATGGGCGTTACCGGCGTTACCACCGGCTCCATTTCTTTGGATATCGCATTGGGTATCGGCGGCGTCCCCAGAGGACGTATCATCGAGATCTACGGGCCGGAGTCTTCCGGTAAGACTACCATCGCTTTGCATATCGTAGCCGAGGTGCAGAAGCTTGGGGGCGAGGCGGCGTTTATCGACGCGGAGCACGCTCTGGATCCCGTTTACGCCAAAGCGCTTGGCGTTGACATCGATAAGCTTCTGGTCTCCCAGCCCGACGACGGTGAGCAGGCACTTGAGATCACCGAGGCATTGGTTCGTTCCGGCGCCATCGAGGTGGTTGTCATTGACTCCGTTGCCGCACTGGTTCCCCGTAACGAGCTGGACGGCGACATGGGTGCTTCCCACGTGGGTCTCCACGCCCGTCTGATGTCTCAGGCCCTTCGTAAGCTTTCCGGCTCCATCTCCAAGTCCAACTGTATCGTGGTGTTCATCAACCAGCTCCGCGAGAAGGTGGGCATCGTCTACGGTAACCCCGAGGTTACTACCGGCGGCCGCGCCTTGAAGTTCTACGCCTCCGTCCGTATCGACGTGCGTAAGACCGCTCAGCTGGGCACCGGTGAGGATATCTACGGCAACCACGTTCGTTGTAAGGTTGTGAAGAATAAGGTGGCGCCTCCCTTCAAGTCCGCAGAGTTCGATATCATCTACGGTCAGGGCATCTCCAAGGAGAGCGAGATCATCGAGCTGGGCGTCAAGTGCGGCGTTCTGGAAAAGAGCGGCGGCTGGCTGTCTTACAACGGCGAGAAGCTGGGTAACGGCAAGGATCGCGTTCGCGGTATCCTGTGCGAGAATCCCGCCCTCTGTGCCGAGCTGGAGGCCAAGATCAAGGAGTGCTTCGTGAAGAAGCCCGACGGCTTTGGCGATGCCGATGCCGATAACGAGCTTTCCTTCTCCGACGAGCTGGAATAAGCTTCTATGCTGGTTTTGGAGAAGCTTCTCCGCGACGAGGAGCGTAAGGAGGCCACGGCGTATTGCGGCGGCAACCGCTTCCGCATCACTCTGTACGATTGCAACCGTTTAGAGCTTGCGCAGGGGATGGACGTCTCCGATGAGCTGTTAGAGCAGCTTGAGCAGGCGGATGCCCGCCTTTCCTGCATCCAAAAGGGCTTTACCCACCTCTCCTACGGCGACCTTTCAAAAAAGAAGCTGTACGAGAAGTTACGTCGCCATTACGATCCCGCCCTTTGCAGAGAGACCGTTGAGCTTTTTGAGGAGCGCGGTTATCTCAATGATTTAGCCTTGGCAGAACGGTACGCGGATAATTATTATTCCCTGCGTTCCTACGGCCCCATGCGGATCAAGCAGGAGCTTTACGGCAAGGGCTTTACTCCGGAGGTCATCGACACCGTTTTGGAGCCTTACCGCAGTATGGATCACAGAGAGAAGGTCACAGAGCTTTTACAGCAGAAATTCCGCGGCGCATCCTTTGACGATCCTGCCGTGAAGAAGAAGGCCTCTGCCTGGCTGAACCGCCAGGGCTACGGCTGGTCGGATATCTCCGACGTATTTAACGACTATCAATAAAAAACAGGAAATAAACGCTATGAATATCAAAGTGGGCTTTGTGTCCCTGGGTTGTCCCAAAAACTTAATGAACACCGAGCGTATGCTGGCTCTGCTTGCCGCCGAGGGCTTCGAGATCGTTGCCGAGGATGTGGAAGCGGACGTTATGGTCATCAATACATGCGCCTTTATCGAGAGCGCCAAGACGGAGGCCATCGACAGCATTTTGGACATCGCTTGGTTGAAGGAGCATCATACCTTGAAGGGGATCGTTGTGGCAGGCTGTCTGCCCCAGCGTTACGGCGATGAGATCTTGAAGGAGCTTCCCGAGGTGAACTGCATCATCGGCACAGGCTCCGTGGAGAAGATCTGCGAGGCGGTTCGCGCCGCTTATCACGGTACCTCTTACCGCGCCTTTGACGATATCGATACCGCTCCCTTTGGCGGAGAGCGTGTGGTTACCACCCCGGAGCATTTTGCGTATCTGCAGATTTCCGAGGGCTGTGACAACTGCTGTACCTACTGTGTGATCCCTTCTATCCGCGGTAAATTCCGCAGCCGCCCCATGAGTGACTTGGTGGAGGAAGCCACCGAGCTTGCAGAGCTGGGGATCAAGGAGCTGTGCCTCATCGCTCAGGACACCACCCGCTACGGCGAGGATCTTTACGGCACCTACGCCTTGGACAGCTTGATCGCAGAGCTGTCTCAGATCGAGGGCATCGAGTGGATCCGTCTTTTGTATTGCTATCCCGACCGTATTACCGACGGGTTGATCGAGGAGATCGCTAACAACCCCAAGGTGGTCAAGTATATCGATATGCCCATCCAGCATATCAATGATGATATCCTAAAGCGTATGAACCGCCGCAGTAACAAGGCGCAGATCATGGAAGTGATCCAAAAGCTTCGTTCCCGCGTTCCCGGTATCATCCTGCGCTCCACGGTGATCGTGGGCTTCCCCGGCGAAACCGCCGCTCAGTTCGAGGAGCTTCGCAGTTTCTTGAAGGAGATCCGCTTTGAGCGTCTCGGCGTGTTCTCCTATTCCCGCGAGGAGGGAACTCCCGCTTACGATTTCCCTGGCCAGGTCAGTGAGAAGACTAAGGAGAAGCGGAACGACATTTTGATGGAACAGCAGGAGCGCATTCACAACGAGTGCAACGAGGCGTTCCTTGGTCAGACCCTGCAGGTGATCTGCGAAGGCTACGACCAGGTGTCCGAGAGCTTCTTCGGCAGATCCTATGCGGATGCCTACGACATTGATGGCAAGATCTTCTTCTCTGCCTCCAAAAATGTCCGCGAAGGTCAGTTTGTCAACGTTTTGATCACCGAGGTCATGGATTACGACCTTGTTGGCAAAGTGGTATAAAGGCTTTTGCATAACGTTTTCCGCAGGAAGACAAGTTTGAACAAGGGATCCTTTTTCAAACTTGATTTTGTGGCTTCGATCCCAAAATCCATATAGACCGCCCGCAGCGCGGGCTACGAAAGGAATGGACATAACCGTGAATTTACCAAACAAACTTACGCTGATTCGTATTATCAGCATTCCGTTCTTTATTTTGTTTGCCGTCTACGATTTCTTTCCCTTTGACGATTGCTACGGCGATTGGCTGAGCAGAGCCATCGCGGCGGCGTTGTTCATCGGCGCGGCTGTTACCGACTTTTTGGACGGCCACATTGCCCGCAAACATAACCTGATCACCGATTTCGGCAAATTTATGGATCCCTTGGCGGATAAATTCCTGATCCTGGGTTCTTTGTTTGCTCTTTGCGTGTCCCAGTTCACCTTTGAATACAACACCGTGTTGGCCCACGATTTCGGCGTTCCCGTTGAGATCCTGCAGCACGTGTTCTTCTGGGCTTCCATCGTCGTGATGTTCCGTGAGCTTGCCGTGACCTCCATGCGCTTGGTGGTGGCAAAGACAGGCATCGTGGTTGCCGCCAATATGCTGGGCAAGATCAAGACCAATACCCAGATCGTATGCGTTTCCGTCTTGCTGTTGGAGCCCATCGTGTTGCCCTTCTGCCGCGGCTGGCTGTCTTTGGCATCTGTGATCGTCATGACGGTGTTCACCCTGTGGTCGGGTTTGAATTACATCCTCAGCTATTGGAAATATCTGGATACGGAAAAGTAATCCCGTTTTTTGGAAAGGTTATTCTCATGATCAAATTATACAACAGCGTTACCCACACGGTGGATCCCTTCGTTACCCACGAGCCCGGCAAGGTAAAGATGTATACCTGCGGCCCCACCGTCTATCACTTTGCCCATATCGGCAACCTCCGCAGCTATATCATGGAGGACGTGCTGGAGAAATTCTTACGTTGGTCCGGCTATGACGTGTTGCGCGTCATGAACATCACCGACGTAGGCCACTTGGCCAGCGATGCCGATACCGGCGAGGATAAAATGCTCAAGGGCGCCCGCCGTGAGCATAAGACCGTTATGGAGATCGCCCGCTTTTATACCGACGCCTTCTTTGAGGATTGCAAAAAGCTGAACATCCGCAGACCCGACGTGGTGGAGCCCGCTACCGGGTGCATCCCCGAGTTTATCCAGATGGTGGAGAAGCTTCTTGCCGACGGCTATGCCTATCTGGCAGGCGGCAACGTGTATTTCGACACCTCCAAGTGCGAGGAGTATTATATTTTCAACCGCCACAACGAGGAAGACCTTGAGGTGGGTGTCCGCGACGGCGTAGAAGCCGACGGCAACAAGAAGAACAAGGGCGACTTCGTTCTTTGGTTCACCAAGTCCAAGTTTGACGACCAGGAGCTGAAGTGGGAAAGCCCCTGGGGTATCGGCTACCCCGGTTGGCATATCGAATGCTCCGCCATCAGCTTGAAGCATTGCGGCGAGTATCTCGATCTCCACTGTGGCGGTATCGATAACCAGTTCCCCCACCATACCAACGAGATCGCACAGAGCGAGGCATACCTTGGCCATCCTTGGTGCCCCCAGTGGTTCCACGTTCACCATCTGAACACCACTGGCGGCAAGATGAGCAAATCCAAGGGCGAGTTCTTGACCGTTTCTCTCCTGGAGGAGAAGGGCTACGATCCCTTGGTGTACCGCTTCTTCTGCCTGCAGTCCCATTACCGCAAATCTCTGGTGTTCTCCTTTGAGAATTTGGATAACGCCCGTGCCGCCTATAACAAGCTGATCGACCGTATCGTCGCCCTCCTGCCTCAGAAGGATGGGGAAGTGGATGCCGCTGTCTTCTCTGCGTACAAGGAGAAGTTTGCCTCCGTGATGGGCGAGGATCTGAACACCTCCATGGCCGTCACCGCCATCTACGACGTGCTTAAGGCAGATACCAACGCCGCTACCAAGCTTGCACTGCTGGCGGATTACGATGAGGTTCTCTCCATCGGCATGATCGCCGCCGCGGAAAGACTTGCCGCCGAGACTCCTGTGGAAAGCAACGAGGACGAGGCGTATATCACCGAAATGATCGCTAAGCGCGCCGCCGCCAAGAAGGCAAAGAACTTTGCCGAGGCAGACGCCATCCGCGACGAGCTGAAGGCCAAGGGCATCCTTTTGGTAGACTCTTCTCAGGGAACTACATGGAAGCGGGCGTAACCTTCCGCAGAGGGGATTACAGCCCCCTCGTGCTGGCATACATGGGGGACGCTTATTTCGAGACCCTTGCCAGAGAATATCTGGTGGGTGACGGAAACTGTAAGCCTTCCCTGCTGAACGACCGCGCCAAGGAGATCGTTACCGCCCATAGCCAGAGTGCTATGGTGGATCGTCTCCTGCCCCTCCTTACCGACGAGGAGCTTGCCATTTACAAAAGCGGAAGAAATTCCAAAAGCGCACATCGCTCCAAGAGCGCTTCTGCCGTGGAATACCGCCGCGCCACCGGGCTGGAATGCCTCTACGGCTATTTCTGGCTTTCGGCGCAATACGACCGTGCCAGGGAGCTTTTCCTGCGCGGCGTGGAATAAAGAATGGAGAACGCAAGATGAACGGATTAAACGAAAAAGAACTGGAGATCCTCCGGTTTGTCAAAGATTGCATCGAACGTGACGGATACGCACCTGCCGTGCGTGACATTTGCCACGCTTTGGGCATCCGCTCCACCTCCACCGTCCACGGATATCTTCACCGTCTGAACGAAAAAGGATATCTTCAGTTAGCTTCCCGCAAGAGCCGTGCCTTGCGGCTGGAGTCCAACGGGGAAGAGGGAGGCGAGCAGACCCGCCGCGTGCCTATTTTGGGTAGAGTCACCGCAGGCGCTCCCATCCTTGCCATCGAGAATTATGACGGATACGTGGATTTTCCCACCGTGATGACCCGTGGCAGATCCAACCTCTTCGCCCTGCGCGTCATGGGCGAGAGTATGATCGAGGCAGGTATTCTGAACGGTGATATCGTCATCGTTGAGAGTATGCAGTACGCCGACGACGGGGATATCGTAGTGGCCATGATCGAGGACGAGGCTACCGTCAAGCGCTTCTTCCGTGACAACGGCAGAATTCGCCTCCAGCCCGCAAACTCCGCTATGAAGCCTATCTACGCTCCCGAGGTCACCGTACTTGGTAAAGTGATCGCCAACTTCCGTTTCTATTAATATTTCGAGAAAAATCCAAAATCCTCTTGACAACCGACTGTTTTTGTGGTATTCTAACATGCGTTGGAAATCTGATCCACTAGCTCAGTTGGCAGAGCATCTGACTTTTAATCAGGGGGTCCGGAGTTCGAGTCTCCGGTGGATCACCAAACAAAAAGGACTTGTGCTACAAGTCCTTTTTTGTTTCTTTGTTTGGCTTGACAGAACGTCAAAAACGCTGTATAATTTCCCTATACCTACGCAGTATCCGGAGGGACACCTTATGCCGCACAACCAGCTTTCTCATATTTTTCGGGAGGGATTTCCCTTCTGGGAAGAACTTTCCGACGCAGATAAAGATTCCCTTCTCCGCTCGTCCTATCAAGCTTCCTTCAAAAAAGGAACCCATATCCACGACGGCAACGAATGCACCGGCATCATCCTTCTGAAAACGGGAAGCCTGCGGCTCTATCTTTTGTCGCCTGACGGAAAAGAAGTCACGCTGTACCGTCTCTATCCGGGAGACGTGTGTATTCTTTCTGCCTCCTGCTTGTTGGAGGCCATTACCTTCGACGTTTCCGTGGATGCGGAGGAGGACAGCGAGTGTATCGTGGTGGGAAGCTGTGCCCTGGAGGAGCTTTCTCGCCGGATTCCCGCCGTAAAGCTTTACACCTTGGAAACCGCCTTGTCTCGCTTTTCCGACGTTATGTGGGCGATGCAGCAGATCCTCTTTATGAGCATGGACAAACGGCTTGCCATTTTCCTGCTGGACGAATGCGCCAAAACGGGCTCGGATACGCTTAAACTTACCCACGAGCAGATCGCCAAATACATGGGCTCCGCCAGGGAAGTCATCACCCGTATGCTGAAGTATTTCGTCTCTGAGGGGCTGGTTTCTTCTTCACGCGGGGAAGGTATTCGCCTGCTGAACAAGCCCGGCTTGCGCCTCTTAACCCTCTAACAGCCGCAAAAGCTCTTCTTTGGAGCGGAAACCCACCGCCTGCTTATGGAGCTTACCGTCCCGGAACACCATCAGCGTGGGAATGCTGACGATCCCCAAGGATCTTGCCAGAGCCTCTTCCTCATCTACGTTGATTTTGGCTACGAAAACGTCGCCTCTCAGCTCTGCAATCTCCTCCACTACGGGAGCTACCATTTTGCAAGGGCCGCACCAATCGGCATAGAAATCCAAAAGGAGCAGACCTTCGTTTCTTTTTGCGTTTTCAAATTCCTGTTGGTTAATTTTTTTTACAGACATTTTTCTCTCTCCTTTATTGTTGTTTTGTACCCTTAGTATACCCCGGGATACAGTGCTTTTCCGTGACTTTGTCACGAAGATTGACATTTTTGACATCCCGTGATATAATCATTTCAATACCACAAACAGAAAGTACGGTGATCATACATGGAACGTAAAAGCGGCGTGCTGATGCACGTTTCTTCACTTTTCGGAAAATACTCCTCGGGAAGCTTTGGCGAGGAGGCCAAGTATTTCGTGGATTTTCTTGCGGATTGCGGCTTCTCCTATTGGCAGGTGTTGCCCTTCTGCATGACGGACGAATATAACTCTCCCTATAAATCCTATTCCTCCTTCAGTGGCAACCCTTATTTCGTAGATCTCCCCACTTTGTACGAGAAAGGCTTGCTCACCGCCGAGGAGTTGAAAGCCGCAGAGCAATCTTCTCCCTACCTTTGCGAGTTTGACCGCCTGCAGGAGGAACGCTTTGAGCTTCTCAAAGCCGCCTCAAAGCGCGTTCTGGACAAAGCGCCCATCAAGACCTTTATCGAGAATTCTCCTTATCTGGATGCCTTCTGCCGCTTTATGGCATTGCGGGAAGCGAACAGCGGAACCCCTTGGCAGACTTGGACGGTGGAGACTCCCGACGAAAGCATCCTCTTTGCCTGGCAGTTCATCCAGTACGAGTTCTTCGCCCAGTGGCAGGAGATCCGCCGCTACGCCAACGGAAAAGGCATCAAGCTCATCGGAGACATTCCCATCTACGTAGCGCTGGATAGCGCAGACGTATGGTCCGCCCCCGATCAGTTCCAATTGGATAAAAAGCAAAACCCCACCCACGTGGCAGGTGTCTCTCCCGACTACTTCAGTGCCGACGGCCAGCTTTGGGGCAATCCCCTCTATAACTGGAAGGCCATGAAGCAGGACGGCTACCGTTGGTGGTGCGACCGCATCCGCCACATGGCAACCATGTTCGACACCGTCAGAATAGACCATTTCCGCGCTTTCGCCTCCTATTGGTCCATTCCCGCCTCCTCCGAGACGGCAAAAGCGGGGAAGTGGATCAAAGGGCCGGGTTTGCCCTTTATCAAGGCCATTAAGGCCGCCGCAGGGAATACCGAGATCATCGCAGAGGATCTGGGCGATATCACCCCCGATGTCTATAAGCTGGTGCAGGACAGCGGATTCCCCGGCATGAAGGTGTTCCAGTTTGGCTTCCTTTCCGATGATAACAGCACCCACCTGCCCCATAATTATCCCGCCAACGCCGTGGCATATACCGGCACCCATGATAACAACACCCTCTTGGGCTACCTTTGGGAGCTGGACGACCCCACCCGCCAAAAGATGCTTGCCTACTGCGGCCACTCCGGCGATTGGAAGAGCGGTTGCGAGAGTATCATCCGCACCATGTTCATGAGCCACGCGGATCTGGTAATGATGCCCATCCAGGATCTTCTGGGCTACGGATGCGATACCCGTCTGAATACCCCCGGCAAGGCCGACGGTAACTGGGCTTACCGCATCACCAAGGAACAGCTGGATGCTATCCCCAAAGCACGCTTCCGAGAATTGAACCGTATGTATCACCGCTAAAACCATAAAAAAGAGTCAGCACAGAGTTTTTGCTCTGTGCTGACTTTCCTTTTTGCTGATTAGCCTTCGCCTTCCAGGTTTGCCAGGAAGTCGTCGATTGCCATCTGGTAAGAGGACTGCTTAGCTTCCAGGGTGGAGATGTGGCTGTTCTGACCGGAGATCAGAATATCGGTGTAGAAGCTGAGAATGGAGCTAAAGCTGTATACCGCGCCGATGTCGTAGGATTTGTTGCGGAACACCAGATCCAGCATTTCCTCAGACTCGGTATCCTCAAATCTCTTGTTCTTCAGCGTACGCTCGTAGTATTCCTGGGTCATCAGCTCCTGGCCGTAGTAAGCCATAGCTTCCATAGCGTAGCAGGTTGCATCCAGCTTCTCTACGTTGGTTACGGGGATACCCATAGCGGAGCACCAGTAAACGGTAACGGTGGAGGAGTAGTTCTCCTGCTCCTTGGATTCCTTGGGCATGGGGAGAATACCATAGCGGATGTTCGCCTCACGCATAATGGGATCGGAAACGGTAGCCACCTTGTTAGGCATGAACAGCGCCTTGCCGTTGGCAAAGATCTGGGGCAGGGTACCATAAACGTCGGACTGACCTCTGCCGGTGATCTCGGCAACTGCGATGCACTGCTTATCGGAAAGCATATTGAAGATGGTCTCGTATGCTCTGACGTTGGATTCCTCAGCGATGGTGATGATGGGAGTGTTGTTGTCTACGCGGGTGAGGGTCTCGTCAGCCGCCACCATGAAGGCGTAGGAGTCATAGCACTGTGCAACCATGCCCCAGGTATCGTCGGGGTTGGGAGCATAATCCATGGTATCGCCTACCTGGCGGGTAACGTTCTTTGCGATCTGATACATCACGTCGATGGTCCAATCGCCGTTTCTTGCCAGATCATAAAGAGTCTCTGCACCGAATGCCTTGGCAACCTCGTTGTCGTTGGCGATGTCCTTGTTGAAGAACATTGCCCAGGTGGACTCGTCATCGGTAACCAGCGCGTCGCCGGTTGCGAAGAAGACGCGGTCGTGAATGGTCAGATCCTTCAGCATCTGCTGATCCCAGTAGGGCTGGGTCAGATCGATGTAATCGTTGGACTCGATGTGGTTCAGGTCGATGAAGGTATCTTCCTTTGCGGCGTTTGCCATGGAGATGATACCGGTAACGAAGATCTGATACTCGTCCAGGTTAGACTGAACCTGCGCCTTTGCCTTGTTTGCAACGTCAGCCTGGTTGTCAGCGTAGTGCTGCTCCAGAACGATGCCGTATTCCTGCGCAAGCAGTGCCGCACGGTTGTAAGCCGCATCGTTAACGGGCTCGTTGTTCAGTTCCTTGGGAGCGATCTCACATGCGAGATAGTCGGAAGCCTTGTCGGTGAGAACCTTGATCACAACACCGTTAAAGTCTTCTTTTTCCAGACGGAATTTGTTTTCGTCCTCTTCGGGAGGCTTGTTGCCTTCCTGATTGTCAACGGAAGAGGTCTCAGAGGTGGTTTCCTGTTCGCTGCATGCTGCAAACGCTGTACCCACGAAGCAAACGATCAGAAGCAGGCAGAGAATTTTGTAAAACTGTTTCATCTGAATGGTTCCTTTCTTGTTTATGTTTGTATTTTAATGCAAGAAGTTTTCTTCGAAACCGATAGGAGAACCTCGGTGCTGCTGCAGGCGGCAAAACCGTTGCCGCCATACAGCGAATGCAGGGAAAGGCTTCTTATTTGAAATAAGAAACTGCCGCGTCAAACATACCCAGGTTGTAATTACCCTCCACGTTGCGGTACAGATAGTTACCGATACGCTCGGAGTGACCCATCTTACCGAAGACTCTGCCGTCGGGAGAGCAGATACCCTCGATGGCACAAACGGAATCGTTGGGATTGAAGCGGATGTTGGAGGTGGGATTGCCCTCCAGATCCACGTACTGGGTTGCGATCTGACCGTTCTTGGCCAAATTCTCTACCCACTCGGCAGAAGCGTAGAAGCGACCCTCGCCGTGGGAGATCGGAACGGTGTAGACCTCGCCGGGCTGAGCGTTCATCAGCCAGGGGGAGAGGTTTGTACAAACGCGGGTGCGTACCAAACGGGATTGGTGTCTGCCGATGGTATTGAAGGTCAGTGTGGGATCGGTCTCCAAGGTGTCGCGGATCTCGCCGTAGGGAACAAGACCCAGCTTGATCAGTGCCTGGAAGCCGTTACAGATACCTGCCATCAAGCCGTCCTTTTCCTTGAGCAGCTTATGAACAGCATCTTTCACCTCACCGGAACGGAAGAACGCGGTGATAAACTTACCGGAGCCATCCGGCTCGTCACCGCCGGAGAATCCGCCGGGGATGAAGATGATCTGAGAGTCTTCCACACGCTTTGCAAAGTGATGCACGGATTCCGCAACGCTGGAGGCGGAGAGGTTGTTCAGCACAACGATCTCGGGCTCAGCACCGGCTCTTGCAAAGGCCTTTGCGGTATCGTATTCACAGTTGGTGCCGGGGAAGACAGGGATCAGCACGCGAGGCTTTGCCACCTTCACGTGGGCACTCTTGGGGGCGCCTTCAGTATACAGGAACGCAGGGATCTCCTTACCGTTGCCCTGAGGAATGTTGCAGGAGAATACAGGCTCCAGCTTGTTCTCATAGAGATCGGAAAGCTCGCAAAGGCACAGGCATTCCTCACCTCTGCAGATCTTAGCCTCCTCGGTGGTGTAGCCCAGCAGGATACCGTCGGTCTCCTCGGTGCATTCTGCCAGGATACCGCCGTAGCAGTAGCCGAACAGAGTCTCGAGAGAAACCTCGGGGAGAAGCTTACAGCCGATACCGTTACCCAATGCCATCTTCAGCACTGCCTCTGCAATGCCGCCGTAGGTGGGAGTGTATGCCGCGGCAACCTTTCCTTCTCTTGCCAGAGCGGTAAACTTCTCGTATACCGCCAGGAGGGAAGCGGTCTCGGGCAGACCGTTTGCATCGTAAGCGGGACGGAACAGATACAAAGGATGTCCGCCCTTCTTGAACTCAGGGGAGAGGATGTGATCGCCCTTCTCGGCGGTTACTGCGAAGGAGCAGAGGGTGGGCGGTACGTCGATCTTCTCAAAGGTACCGCTCATGGAGTCCTTACCGCCGATAGCCGCAATGCCCAAATTCTTCTGAGCCATAAAGGCACCCAGCAACGCCGCCAGAGGCTTGCCCCAACGGGAAGGCTCCTTACCGGGTTTTTCAAAGTATTCCTGGAAGGTCAGATACACGTCCTCAAAGGAAGCGCCCGTAGCGATCAGCTTGGTGACAGATTCCACAACCGCAAGATATGCGCTGTGGAAGGGGCTCTTCTCAGCGATGAAGGGGTTGTAGCCCCAGCTCATCAGAGAGCAGGTAGAGGTTTCCTTCTTTTCGGTGGAAACCTTGTGTACCATAGCCTGAATGGGGGTCATCTGGTACTTACCGCCAAAGGGCATCAGTACGGTGCCTGCGCCAATGGTGGAGTCAAAACGCTCGGAAAGACCTCTGCGGGAGCAGATGTTCAGATCCTCTGCCAAAGCCTTCATACCCTTTGCAAACTCTGCGGGGATTTCCTTGGCGTAGTCTTCGATCTTACCGGGGGCGATATCAATGTGCTTTTCGGCACCGTTGGAATTCAAAAATTCGCGGGAGATGTCCACGATGGTCTTGCCGTTCCAGGTCATGCGCAGTCTGGGCTCTTCGGTAACCACAGCAACCTGAGTGGATTCCAGGTTTTCGCCGTAGGCCAATTCGCCGAATCTTTCTGCGTCCTCAGCGGCAACCACCACTGCCATACGCTCCTGAGACTCGGAGATCGCCAGCTCGGTACCGTCCAGACCCTCGTACTTCTTGGGTACGCGGTTCAGATCGATCATCAAGCCGTCTGCCAGCTCGCCGATGGCAACGGAAACACCGCCTGCGCCGAAGTCGTTACAACGCTTGATCAAGCGGGTAGCCTCGGGATTGCGGAACAAACGCTGAAGCTTTCTCTCCTCGGGAGCGTTACCCTTCTGCACCTCTGCACCACAGCTCTCCAGAGATTCCAGGGTGTGGGACTTGGAGGAGCCGGTAGCACCGCCACAGCCGTCACGGCCGGTACGACCGCCCAAAAGGATGATCACGTCGCCGGGAGCGGGACGTTCTCTACGAACGTTCTCTGCGGGAGCCGCCGCGATTACCGCACCGATCTCCATACGTTTCGCCACGTAACCGTCGTGATACAGCTCGTCAACCATACCGGTAGCCAAGCCGATCTGGTTACCGTAGGAGGAGTAGCCTGCCGCCGCGGTGGTAACGATCTTACGCTGGGGGAGCTTACCGGGCAGAGTCTCGGAAACCGCCTTCAAGGGGTCCGCACCGCCGGTAACACGCATTGCCGCGTAAACGTATGCACGGCCGGACAAGGGGTCACGGATAGCACCGCCGATACAGGTAGCCGCGCCGCCGAAGGGCTCGATCTCGGTAGGATGGTTGTGGGTCTCGTTCTTGAACAAGAGCAACCAATCCT
>JAGBXS010000105.1 GCA_017629175.1 Clostridia bacterium | reverse complement strand
TGATGAACGATCTCCGCACCTTCATGTTCCAGCGGGTGTATACCCACCCCATCGCCAAGAGCGAGGACGATAAGGTCATGCAGATGATCGCATTCCTGTATACGCATTTTTGCCACAATCCCGACGCGATTCCTCAGGAGTACCGCAAGTACATAGATTCCGACGGTATCAGCAGGGTAGTGGCCGACTATATAGCGGGTATGACCGACCGCTTTGCAATCGGTTGCTTTGCGGATCTTTTCGTTCCCAAGGTATGGAGTTATAAGTAATGGCTTTTTCGAAACCCTTTTTGGAAGAGGTCAAAAGAAGAAATCGTATCACCGACGTGATCTCCAGGTTCGTGCCCTTAAAGCGGGCGGGATCCAACATGGTGGGGTGCTGTCCCTTCCATAGCGAGAAAACGCCGTCCTTTACTGTGTTTTCCGGAACGGAAAGCTATTATTGTTTCGGTTGCGGCGCAGGGGGAGACGTGATCACCTTCGTGATGCAATCCGAGGGCTTGGAATACCGTGACGCGGTGGAGCAGCTTGCCAAGATGGCGGGGATCCCCATGGAAGAGGAGCCTCGTCGGCAGGATGATCCTTATACCCCTTCCGTCAAGAAGGATCGGCTTTACGCGGTGAACAAATCCGCCGCCCGCTTCTTCTACGCCAAGCTCCGCTCTCCCGAGGGAGCTTACGCAAGAGAATATTTGGAGACCCGCCGCTTTAACGATACCACCATCCGACGGTTTGGTATCGGCTTTGCCCCGGACAAATGGGACGCTCTTTACAACCATCTTCACGGTGAGGGCTTTACCGACGAGGAGATCACCGTAGCCTTTTTGGGGCGTAAGGGTAAAAACGGCAGAATGTACGATCTGTTCCGTAACCGCTTGATGTTCCCCATCTTTGACCTGACGGGAGAGGTGGTCGCCTTCTCCGGCAGACGGCTCAACGAGGCGGAGGAGCGGAAGTATGTCAACACCTCCGACACCCCCGTGTTTAAGAAGAGCCGTATTCTGTTCGGCATGAACTTTGCCAAGAACGAAGCGGAAAAGGGGCTGATCCTTTGCGAGGGTGCGCCGGACTGTATCGCCATGCACCAGGCGGGCTTCGGCAACGCTATCGCAACCTTGGGCACCGCCATCACGGGTGAGCACGCAAGGCTGCTGTCCCGCTTTACCAAAATGGTCTACCTTGCCTACGATATCGATAAGGCGGGGCAGAAGGCCACCATGAGAGGCATTGAACTGCTCAATCAGGTGGGGATCGATACCAAGATCATCCAGCTGGGAGAGGGGGATTCCAAAGACCCCGACGAATTTATCAAGAAGCACGGAGCCGATGCCTTCCGCGCCAAGCTCAGCGGCTCCCGCGGGCAGATCGATTACCGTATCGACGAGATTCTTTCCCGCTTCAATCTTTCCGTTCCCGACGAGAAGCTTCGTTGCAGTCACGAAATGGCGGAGTATATCGCCACCATCAGCAACCGCTTGGAGCGGGAGATCTACGCTTCCCGTGCCGCGGAAAAACTGGGCTTATCTGCTGAGTCCGTGAAGAGCGAGGCGGAGCATAAGCGCAAGACCATGGAAAAGACCATGAAAAAGCAGGAAAACGCCAAGATCGTGCGGGATACCACCGGCTACGGTGACCAGGTCAACGTGGACAAGCTTCGCTTCTCTGCGGAAGCCCCTCACGAGGAGGCTGTGCTTGGCATCCTGTTGCTCCATCCCGAGTTAGGGAAGGAGACCGCAGGCCTTTTAGAGCCGGAGGATTTTGCCACCTCCTTTAACCGCAAGCTGTGGAATTTGTTCCGCGGCGACCTGGCGGAGGGTGCCGAGCCGGAGCTGAATGCCGATGGCACCTTGACCCCCGCGGAGATCGGTGCCGTTTCCGGCTACCGTGCCGCAAGAGCCACCCTGGGGAGCAACGATATGGAGACTCTTCGTTCTCATATCGGTACGCTGAAGGAGATGCGCTCCAAAAGAGAATACGAGGGAAGGATCAAGGAGGATCCCGCAGTTTTGCAGGAATACCTTGCCTTGCTTCGTAAAAACAACCAGAATAAAAATTCCGAATAAAAGAGGAAATGAACGATATGAGAGAAGACTTTTTTACTCCCGAGCAGATGGAGACCGCAAAAGAGAAGGGAATGCTGAAGCCTGCAGTGGTGCTGGGATCCTTGGAGGATACCGACGTTTCTGTGGCGGCGCTGATCGAGGTTTGCGATTTTCTTGACCGCCAGGGCATTGAGATCACCAACAGCTTGACCGGCGGCGGCTTTGAGCTGCAAGAGGACGAGATGTTTGAGGACGACGTGGTGGAGGAAAGCAGTGACGATGTGGAAGCACTGCTGAACCAAGAGGGCGTTTCCATCGATGACCCCGTACGTATGTACTTAAAGGAGATCGGTAAGGTTCCCTTGCTTTCCGCCGAGGAAGAGTTGGGTCTTGCCGAAAAGATGGCCCAGGGCGACGTAAAGGCAAAGCAGCAGCTTGTGGAGGCAAACCTCCGTCTGGTTGTTAGTATTGCAAAACGTTATGTAAACCGCGGAATGTTCTTCCTGGATCTGATCCAGGAGGGTAACTTGGGTCTTATGAAGGCCGTGGAGAAGTTCGACTACGGCAAAGGCTACAAGTTCTCCACCTACGCTACCTGGTGGATCCGTCAGGCCATTACCCGCGCCATTGCTGACCAGGCAAGAACCATCCGTATCCCCGTCCACATGGTGGAGACCATCAACCGCGTGCTGAGAGTTTCCCGCCAGCTGCTGCAGGAAAACGGCAGAGACGCCTCCGAGGAGGAGATCGCAGCAGAGCTGAATATGCCCGTGGAAAAGGTGCGCGAGATCTTGAAGATCGCCCAGGAGCCCGTGTCTCTGGAAATGCCTATCGGTGAGGAAGAGGACAGCCATTTGGGTGACTTCATTGCCGATGATAACACCATGGCCCCTGCGGAGGCGGCTTCCTATACCATGCTCCGCGAGCATTTGCTTGAGGTGCTTCACACCCTGACCCCCCGTGAGGAAAGTGTGCTGAAGCTCCGCTTCGGTTTGGAAGACGGCAGACCCCGTACCCTGGAAGAGGTGGGCAAGGTCTTCGACATTACCCGTGAGCGTATCCGTCAGATCGAGGCAAAAGCGCTCCGTAAGCTCCGTCATCCCAGCAGAAGCAAGAAACTGAAAGATTATCTGGAATAAACCCTACCCGAAAGGAATCAATAGAAAGTTATGAAAGAACAGCTTGAACAAATCAAGGCGTCTGCTCTTGCGGCCATTAGCGGCGCGGAGACGGAGCAGGCTCTGGAAGAAGTCCGCGTCCGCTTCTTGGGCAAGAAGGGCGAGCTTACCGCTATTTTGCGCGGTATGGGCGCCGTTGCTCCCGAGGATCGTCCCAAGATCGGCGCTATCGTAAATACCATCCGTGCCGAGATCGAAGAGAGTCTTTCTTCCCGCTTTGCGGATCTGAAGGCTCAGAGCATGGAGCGTAAGCTTCGTGAGGAGCGTATCGACGTTACCCTGCCTGCACCGGAAAAGAAGGTGGGCAAGCTTCATCCCATTACCCAGACCCGTAACCGTATGGTGGAGATCTTCACCGGTATGGGCTTTGAGATCGCAGAGGGTCCCGAGGTAGAGAGTACATACTTCAACTTCGACGCTCTGAACGCTCCCGCAGACCATCCCTCCCGTGACGATACCGACACCTTCTATTTCTCCGAGAACGTGCTTCTCCGTACCCAGACCTCTCCCGTGCAGATCCGTTCCATGGAAGGGAAGACCCCTCCCATCCGTATGATTTCTCCCGGCAGAGTGTACCGTAGCGACGTGGCGGATGCCACCCATTCTCCCATGTTCCATCAGTGCGAGGGTCTGGTCATCGATAAGGGCATCACCATGGGCGATCTGAAGGGCACACTGGCAACCTTCGCAAAAGCCATGTTCGGTGAGCGTACCCGTATCCGCTTCCGTCCCCACAATTTCCCCTTTACCGAGCCTTCCGCAGAGGTAGACGTTTCCTGCTTCGTATGCGGCGGCAAGGGCTGCCGTCTCTGCAAGGGCGAGGGCTGGATCGAGATCCTTGGCGCAGGTATGGTGCATCCCAACGTGTTGCGCGCCGGCGGTATCGACCCCGACGTGTATTCCGGCTTCGCCTTCGGTATGGGTATTGAGCGTGTGGCAATGACCATGTTCGGCATCAACGATCTGCGTTTGATGTGTGAGAACGACGCTCGATTCCTGGAACAGTTCTGATAGGCACGGAGGTGAAATAACATGAAAGTTTCTTTGAATTGGTTAAAAGATTATGTAAACCTCAACTGCTCTGCTCACGACTTCTCCGAGGCCATGACCATGAGCGGTACCAAGGTGGAAGGCTACGAGATCCTGGACGATAAGCTCCACGGTATTTTGGTAGGTAAGATCCTCTCCGTAGTGCCCCATCCCGATTCCGACCACATGGTGATCTGCCAGGTGGAGGTGGGAGGCGAACGCCCCCTGCAGATCGTGACCGGCGCACAGAACGTGTCCGAGGGCGACCTGGTTCCCGTGTGCACCAACGGCTCCCTGCTTCCCGATGGCAAGACCATCAAGACCGGCAAGCTTAGAGGCGTCCTCTCCGAGGGTATGCTTTGCTCTCTTGGTGAGCTTGGCCTTACCACCCACGATTTTCCCTATGCCATCGAAGACGGCATTTTCCTCCTGCAGGAGGATTGCAAGCCCGGCGACGACATCCGCGACGTATTGGGTATGCGTGACACCATCGTTGAGTTCGAGCTGACCTTTAACCGTCCCGACTGTCTTTCCTATCTGGGTATTGCCAGAGAAGCCGCCGCTACCTTCCACAGCCCCTTGTCCATCAAGGAGCCCGTGGTAAAGGGCACCCCCGACGGCGACACTGTTGAGAATTATATGTCCGTAGAGATCCGCAACACCGACCTTTGCCCCCGTTATACCGCAAGAGCCGTTAAGAACGTGAAGATCGCTCCTTCTCCCTTGTGGCTGCGCACCAAGCTTCGCAACGCGGGCATCCGTCCCATCAATAACATCGTTGATATCACCAACTACGTCATGTTGGAGTACGGTCAGCCCATGCACGCCTTCGATGCAAGCTACATCGGCAGCAAGAAGATCGTAGTCCGCAACGCCGCAGAAGGGGAGATCATCACCACTCTGGACGGCGTGGAGCGTAATCTCACTCCCGATATGCTTTGTATCGCCGACGGCGAGAAGCCCGTGGCATTGGCAGGCGTAATGGGTGGCTTGAACAGCGAAATTCTGGATACCACCACCACCGTGATCTTCGAGAGCGCAAACTTCGCCCGTGAGAATATCCGTAAGACCTCTCGCGCGGTGAACCTGCGCACCGAGTCCTCTGCTAAGTTCGAAAAAGGTCTTCCTCCCTGCAACACTTTGCCCGCAGTCCAGCGTGCCTGCGAGCTGGTTGAGCTGTTGGGTGCAGGTGAGGTCGTTGACGGCATCATCGATATCAACCACGCCGATATTTCCAGCCGTAAGGTCTTCTTCGATTGGAAGCGTGTCAACGAGCTTTTGGGCACCTCGCTTACCGTTGAGGAGATGGCCGAGCTTCTCCGCCCCCTGGATCTGATCTGGGACGGCGAGGAAAGTCTGATCGTTTCTCCCTACCGCGGAGACATCATCACCACCGCAGACATCGCGGAAGAAGTTGTCCGCCTCTACGGCTTCGATAAGATCGAGGCAACCCAGTTCTCCGGCAGAGCAACCGAGGGCGGCGAGAACCCTTCTCAGAAGTTCCGCACCGCCATCGACCGCAATATGACCGGCCTGGGCTATAACGAGATCTATACCTATTCCTTCGTATCTCCCGCCGAGCTGGATCAGATCCGCATCCCCGCAGACTCTCCCCTGAGAGACCAGCTTACCATCCTCAACCCCTTGGGTGAGGATACCTCCGTGATGCGTACCCATCCGTTGCCCTCCATGCTCCGTGTTGTGTCTCATAACGTTGCTC
>JAGBXS010000104.1 GCA_017629175.1 Clostridia bacterium | reverse complement strand
GACCCACCGGCTGTACTGGGATACTCCCACGTCGGAACCGTTCTTGAAATCGGTGTTAAGGGGCGGTACACTCCTATCGAGGCGCACTACGAAGAAAACATTTTAACAATGCTTGCGGAGTATGAAGCTTATCTGAAAACCTCGATGGAAACCGCCTTGGCAAGAGGATCGTCGGAGGCAAAAATAAACTCGTTGTCACCCGCAACAAGCGAAATCTCGCGGTAATCAGAAACCGTACTGCCTTCTGTACCGCCGACAATGAAGGCATCAACATTCTTGGTGTTAACGTTTAAGCCAATATTGGTCTGTACAAGAGCGGGGGTTTCGGATGCAAAGGTCACGCGAAGGATCACCTTCTGCGCAGTACCGGAATAGATCTTAGCATGGTTGTCTTCGACAGAAGCGGTATAGAGCGGGGTTGCTCCCACACAAGCTTCCTTAAGGTCGCGCTTTCCGTATCCTTCCTTCTGCGCCATATAGGAAAGGCTGTCAATGGCAAAATTGATCAAATTCACAGCACACTTCTGAAGCTCTCCGCGTGAAAGACTGCCATCTGCCAGGGCTGCGGGAAGGTTGTCATCACGGGTTGTGGCATCGGGCGTTACCATGTAAATATCGTTCATTGCATGTACCATGGCTGCCAGGTTCGTATCGCATGCAGAACCGTCCTCGGCACTTACCTTTGCCCACCAGTCGGTCATGACAAAGCCGTCAAAGCCGAAATCGTTACGCAACAGACGTACCGTAAGGTCATAGTTCGATGCCGCCCATCTGCCGTTCACACGGTTATAGGAAGTCATTACAGAACGAATACCGCTTTCTTTGACACAGATCTCGAAGGGCTTTGCATAGATTTCGCGAACAGCGCGTTCGCTGAGAATAGAATCCTCCTCGTGTCTGTTCAGCTCCTGGCTGTTGGCCATAAAGTGCTTGACTGCACCGCTGACGCCGGCATCGTCCAAGCCGTTACAAACGGCGGCGGCCATCTTACCTGCAAGCAAGGGGTCTTCGGAGAAATATTCGAAGTTTCTGCCACAAAGGGGATCGCGGTGAATATTCGTGCCGGGTCCAAGCAGAATGTCTACGTGATAGGAGGCAAGCTCACAACCGCAAAGTTCATACATCTCTCGTACCAAATCGGTATTCCAGGTGGCGGCAAGACAAGTTGCGGAAGGATAACAAATGCAGTTGGCATCGCTTACCATACGGATACCGGAGGGTCCGTCGGTACAGCAAAGGGTGGGCAATCCCATAGCTTTTAAAGATGGGGTAATGCCAACAAACGCCGCGGCTGTGCCGGGAGTAACCTTGGGACTGCTCATGCCTTCGGCACGGACGATATGAATAAGATCCTCATCGGAAAGACGGGACACCAACTCCTCCACCGTAATCTTACCTTCCGCAACGTCAGCAAGCGTCATACCGTCCTTTGGAACGCGAAGAAGCTCTGCGGGAGCAGGCTCCGGCTTCTGTACCCGTGTAGGCACAGGCTCGTAAGCAGGAACGCCTTTCTTGTTGACCAAACGATCAAAGGGCGTTATCGGTGCAAGTGCGCTTACGTGACGGGAAAGGATCTGCTTTTTGGGGAGGACAAGGAGACAAATGCGTTCTTTTCCTACAAGAACATGATACTTTCCTCTCTCCAAAACCCATGCGTGAGAAACATCATCATAGGAGGCAAAATTCTCATAGGAGAAGGTCATCATAAGCTCTTCGGATTCGCCGGGCGCCAGAAGCTTTGTTTTTTCAAACGCTACAAGAACCTTTACAGGCTTGCCGAGCTTACCGCAAGGAAGCTCAACGTAACATTGAACGACCTCTTTTCCTGCCATATCTCCAATGTTGGTAACAGTCACAGCTAAAGCGGCTGCGCCGTCCTCCATAACGAAAGAATTGAATTTAACGTCAAAATCGGTGTAGGACAAGCCATAACCAAAGGGATACAGGATCTTCTCGGGGGCAAAGGTATCGAAGTAACGATAGCCTACGTAGATATCCTCACGATAGATGTTACGATCCGTCGCACCGAAGTTCTCGCGTGCGGGATAGTCCTTACAAGCAAACGCAATGGTATCAGGCAACTTGCCGCACGGATTCACTTCTCCAAGAAGCACCTTAGCGGCCGCTAAGCCACCCATCATACCGCCCTGCCACAAAAGCAGAATGGCATCGGCGCCGACTTCGTTGATTTCGGCAAACTCAATGATGCCGCAAACATTCAAGAGGATCACCAAGCGAGAGAATTTCTCGCGAAGCATACGCAGATTTGCAAGTTCGGTTTCTGCAAGAGCAAATTCCCCTCTCCCAGCTTCCAAATCGCGGCATTCCCCGGCAGTGCGGGTGATGACGTACAAAGCGGTTTCGTTCCGGGTGCTTGCCGCGGAAACGAAGCCTTCCTCCAGCAAGGGTTCCTCCTGGGAGGCGGGGTGGGACCACTGACCGTGGCCGACATAAGGATGCTCTGCAACGTAAGCATCGTAAAAAGCCTCTACCTCTTTATCAAGAGACAAGCCCAAAGAAACCAGGGAGGAAAAAATATCCGTCTTTTCGGTAGGATGGACTCTTCCGCCGGAACCGGTACCCATATGGATATATTCCTTTTGCATTCTTCCGAAGAAAGCAACGGAATCGCCTCCGGAAAGGGGAAGTGCTTTATTATCATTCTTTAAAAGAACAATGCCTTCCTCAGCACCTTGTAAAGCCACAGAGGCGGCGACTTTGTAATCAAGCTTTTTTTCACCGGTCAGGTAAGCAAATGCATTACGCGTATTCATATCTGCACACTCCGTCATGTTGTTTTTGTTCTCTTTATTGTAGCAGAAGAAAACCTATTCGTCAATAGAAAACAAAGATTTCAAGTGCAGATGAATTGAATATATGCACATGAGAATATATTGTAAAAAAAGAAAAAGGCGGTTATATGAAAAATACCATCATCCAAAAGTGGAAAAATGCGCCAATCAGATTTCTGCAGGGCGTTACGGTGGGACTTGGGGGGATTCTCCCGGGCATCAGCGGCGGTACGTTATGTGCCGCATTCGGGATCCATCAAATGCTGACGGAATGTATTTCTCAACCCAAGAAAAAGCTTCTGCTGTATTTTCGCGAGCTTGTCTTTTTTGTACTGGGTGGTGCCGTCGGGTTTATCGGACTTGCCAAAGGCTCTGCGGTGTTGTACGGTCTCTTTCCTGCCGAATTCACTTGCGCATTTGCAGGACTGCTTTTGGGAACGTATCCCGCCCTTTGGCAGTCGGCGGGCGCACAAGGCAGAAGCAAAAAAGGATTGATTTCTTTGCTCATAAGCTTTTTTGCACTCTCTTTGTTTTTTATACTTGGCAACTCTTCCTTGCAGATCACGCTACAACCTAATGGACTTGGATTTTTGGTCTGCGGAATTCTTTGGGGACTGGGAATCATTCTCCCGGGATTGAGTGCTTCCACTGCAATTCTGTTCATCGGGCTGTATCAGCCCATGCTGGAAGGGATTGGAAAGCTGAATCCCTCGGTACTGATTCCCTTGGGCGCGGGAGCGTTCTTATGCGTCCTCTTTATGGGAAAAGCCGTCGCATTGGGATATCAAAAGCATTTCGAAATCCTATCACACGGAGTTTTAGGTGCAATTTCCGCAACAACGGTTATGCTCATATTTTCTGCGGAACGGATGTGCATCGAGTGGCTTTCCATTGGATTTTTACTAACGTGCCCGAAAAAGATAAAAAGAAAGCCTGCAAAAGCAGACTTTCAAAAATTTATTCGGAAAGATGTAACGTGTCCAAAAGGCCGGTAACATAATAGATCTCACTCAAGAACTTCTCGATCATCATATCGGGAGCTGTTTTGGAGTCTACCTCGAAAAGATCCTTGCCGGAATTGATGGCAATATAAGCCTTCCCCTCGGGGGTAAAACGCATATAGGAAACTCCCCCGCCGCGGGCATCCATTTCCTCAATGTATTCCATCATGTGGGGAGTCAATACATAGAAGGCATCGTGCTCATTCTCGGCGACGATCAAGTATTTCTTGTTAAAGGCTTCGTTTTCCGTCTCGATAACCTGACCACGATGTCCTAACTTATCAAAGAAACGAAATCCTGAGCGATTATCCTCTTGCAGTAAGATCTCCCCGGAAATTTGCTTATGGAAATCGCATACCAGCCACAGACCTTCGAAGACGGTGACGTAGGTGGTGTTCTTCCCGGAGGAACGGCGGTCGATCAGTTTGATATCGGAAAATTTCAAATCCATGCCTTTGTACAGAACGTGGGTGTAATCGCTTCCTTCTACACGATCTACATCAAAGGGAAGGTTCAGCTGTTGCAAGCACATGACGTGATCAGGCAGACGATCAAAAGGTCTATATTCAACCCGGTCGAAAACCATAGAAAGTGCTTTACGAACCAAAGGCGCGCCAAGCTGCTCCTTCATTTTTCTTTGCAGACGAGTCAACAGAAACGTACTGATCATAACGATGGGAAAACAAAGAAAGCAAAAAATGATCGAAGAGAATACCCAGCCGATGATAAAGCAGGCAAATCCTATGCCGATCATGATCTGATAGAAGCACTTACTTTTGCGAAACCGTTCAAATTCCTCGAAGAGAAATGTGTTCTGATCCTTCATAGGGCATTAAAAGGACATCTTAACGTCCTCACGCTTGTGAGACTCTGCCTCGAAGAATTCCTCGGCGGTATAGCCTTTTGCCAGCAGAGATGCGGGGAACACGACGATGGATGTGTTAAAACGGGAAACGTTACTGTTATAGACTCTTCTCGCGGCCTGGAGATGCTCCTCTGCATCCATAATGCCCTTCTGCAAAGTGGCAAACACCTCGCTGGAGCGAAGCTCGGGATACGCCTCTGCGGTAAAATTGATCTGCTTGGCCATCTCGTCCATCTGAGAAGAGGCACGGTTCATTTCCTGCACCGACATTCCTTTGCGCAGATTGATGACCTCTGCAAAGATCTCCTTTTCGTGCTTGGCATAGCCTTTTGCAACATCAAGAAGCTTGGTGAGCATATCATAACGCTTGGTAAGAGCTACCTCGATGCCGGATCTCGCCTCATCGATCTTGATTTTGGCTCTTTTGAAATTGTTGCTTGTGGAAATGGCCCAAACGGCAATCACAACCACTACGGCAATAGCGATATAAACAAACGTCATAAATAATACCTCCTAAACGTTTTCTCCAGTATATCATAAAACATTCCGTTTGTAAATATTCACAGATAATATTTTTCGTTGACAAGACAGGAATTGCGTGTTATACTATGAAAAGAAATATGTATCACGAGGAATTGTTATGAAGCGATTTCTTACAATTATACTCTCCTTGTCGTTGATGCTTTCGCTGTGCGTGTCTCCTGCTGTTTCGGCAGAAGAGAGCATTCAGCTTCCCAAATCATGGGTGCGCCGCGGGGTGTTTTTAATAAGAACGGCCGGCTTTTACAGTGAGTCCGTTCGTTTTCTTTCCTACGCATTCCAGAATGTTTCCCACGTAACCTACGGTGAAACCAGTGTGCTTTCCCGCAAGCTGGCAAGTTCCGATCAGCTTTCCGAGATTCTGGAAAGTGCTTTGTCCCAAGGGCTTACCGAGGCGGAAGGAACGGTATCCTTTTACGACGGCAGTGATCTGGAGTACTCCATCGGTGCCTGCTGGTACACCATGCGGATCGAGGGGAATACCGCCATTTTCGTTTTGAAGGATACTTACGACTTTACCGAGGTACGGGAAGGCGGCTCCATTTCCAATATTTTGAACAACTTAGGCTACGAATGGCAAAAGAACGGCACCATCACCCCTTATACCTGGATGGTAAAGGTGGGTATTTCTTTGGAGAACTGAAAATATGATCAACACCATACTTTGGGACGTGGACGGCACGCTGTTGGATTTTCTTGCGGCGGAAAAATACGGGATGGAAACCTGTCTTGACGAGATCGGCGTAAAGCTGACGGAGGAGATGCTTTCGGTATATTCCCGTATCAACCGCTCCTGGTGGGAAAAGCACGAAAAGGGGCTTTGCACCAGAGAGGAGATCTTTGAAGGCAGGCTGAAGGATTTCTTTGGGGAATATGATATAGCATACACCGATTACGATCATTTTAACCGTCGGTATCAGATCGCTTTGGGGGAGGCTGTCTTCCCCGTTGACGATTCCTTGACCTTGCTGAAAGAGCTTAGGAAGTCCTGCAAGCAGTATATGGTCACCAACGGCAGCAGGGTCGCCCAGGAATTAAAGCTGGCAAAGAGCGGCATTGACAAGCTTTGCGACGGGGTGTTTATTTCGGAGATAGTTGGGATCCAGAAGCCGGAAAAGGCATTCTTTGACTACGTGCAGAAGGCCACGGGCTACGTGAAGGAGGAGACCCTGATCGTGGGAGATTCCTTGTCCTCGGATATCAAGGGCGGCAACAACGCAGGGATCAGAACCTGCTGGTACAACCCCAAGGGGGCTCCCGTACGCGGGGAGGTTATCGTTGATCACGAGATCAAGAATCTTTGGGAACTGATGGAAATACTTGAAAAATGAAAAGCGGCTGTCTTCCAAAGCAGAGGACAGCCGTTTTATTGATTAAATTCGTTCAATCTTTAGCTTACGGTATTGGGAAGCGGCCTTTCTGCAAAGCTCAGGCATTTCGGAATCAGATGAGAATTTCAGGGTATAAGTCTGAATCTTACGTGCATCGGGGGAATGATTCGGCAATCTGCAGGCATGGTAGGGTCTGTTTGTGGAAAGTATAGCCCTTCTTTCGGTGCGCAGAGGCGATCCGCCCGGCATGGATTCCGGAGGGCGAACAAAAGTATCGGAGAAAGAAAAGATCCGTCTCTCGATGGGCTTGTTCTTGCGAATATTCTTGAGGTTCTGCTTGTAAAGCGCTTTTAAAGCTTTATTGTTAGACTTCTTGCGAGCTTCGGACATCCAATATTTTGAAGTAGCCTGCACCTTTCCCCTGCCGTATTCCAGCATGGTGAGCTCGTCAAAGGACCAGGAATACATGAAGCAACAATGCAAGCCGGTGCAAAGATATATAGCGTGAGTAGTGACTACAAAATAGGTCGCCGGATAATCCCCATAAAGCAACCCGCCGACGCGAAGCCTATAAGCAACTACGAGAAGAAAACTACACGATGTCAAAATAAGCTCGGTCAGATAAAACTGAAAAAATACAGCAACAGCAGCTAAGATGAGCGAAGCCAGAATCAGCGATGTTCCACAGACAGATTTGAACACACCTTTGGTCTTGGATTGGGTTGCCATGAGCTCCATTCCAAGAATTTGCTCTCCTTTAAAGCCGTGGTCAAGTATATATTGCTGCAGTTCTTTTTCCAGGTTGGAAAATTGTTCGTTCATAAAATTTCTCCTTATTCGACAGATTTCATATCGTAGCCGATTTTTTTGATCTTGATATGGCGGTAACCGGAGGCGGCTTCTCTGCAAATCTCCGGCATCTCCGAACCGGAAGAGAAGCGAAGAGTTCGTGTTTGCAACGACGGGGCAATTTTATGGCGGTGAGTATGTCTGGTAACCCTATTGTATCCTCCGCCGGGCAATGATTCTGCGGGACGGGTAAGCAGATCGGAGAATGAGTAGTGCCGACGTTCGATCGGCTCTTTCATTAAAAGATGCCGGCGGTTCAGCTTGGCAAGCTCCTCTTCTCTTTTATCGTTGGAATGTAACGGAGCATCGGACAGAAAATGCTTTGCAGTGAGGATCACCTTGCCTTCCCCGTATTCCAGCATGACAAGCTCATCAAAGGACCAGAAATAAATACAACCGCAATGAAAGCCGTTGCACTCATACAAGGCGTGGGTCGTCACAAAAAAGTAGCTGACGGTGCTATCACCAAAAATTATAGCATCTCGCAATGACGTAATCATGGAATAGACATGTATCAACGCATCTATCACAAGAAGAACGAAGAACAAAATTCTGAAGATCTGATATTGACGCAGATAAAACAAGACCAAAAAAATTATAAGAAATGTGAGTAAATGCAAACAGAGGATTTTCACGACAGTTCCAAGCTTTGAGCTGCCTCCTCGCTGAACCATTCCAAGAACTTGCTCGTCTTTTGCACCGTGGGAAAGGATATACCGGGTCAGTTCCGATTCCAATCTCTTAAGTTGCTTGTCCATTCCAAACTCCTTTTATCCATCGAATCGTTTTCGGAGACGATCTTAACATGCTTATTCGCCTTTACAGCCTGTGCAAAGACATCGCGCATTTTGGTTTCGGGTCGACAAGTAAAACGAAGGAACAGATATCGCGTGCCGTCAGAAAGCTGGCTGTATGCGTAGGCTTCATTGGTGGCAGGTCTGATGAAATATCTTGTCATGGAAAAATGCTGAAATCTGATGGGCTTCCCTTTCATATAGGAAAACATATTTTGCCAGTCGTGCTTGGTGATCTTTTCCGCAGTAAAACCAACCTCGTTTTGCTGATGAGTAGAGGTCACCGTTACGGTAGTACCGTTGAACTCCACGTGGGAGATCTCGGAATAGGTCCAGGAAAAGACGTCTGCCGCAAGAGCACCTACGCACAGATAGACGGCGCGGTCGGTGATCACAAGATAACGGCGGTTCAGAAGTAGCATGGGCAAATAGATCGAAGGAATAACGATTGCAATCATCGCAACCATGGGCAAATAGATATACATGGGCATTACCCAGTACAGCATAAAGAAAACGAACGCAAACGCCGCCAAAAGGATGATACCGCCGGCATAGTCGGAGGCACGCTTTTGCTTTTTCTCCACGGAGAGAATTTGTTCGTCCGGGGTGCCCGTTTGGAGGATATATTCGGTTAATTGATCAACAATGGAACGCTTCATCGGTCTCTCCTTGACGGTCTTGTGATTATATTAAACGTATTTTAGCATACATAGACGGATTTGTCAAGGGGGAAAAGAAAACGGCGAGGGATGAACTCCCCCGCCGTACTTTTGCGGATTTGATTAATACATACCGCCGCCCATGCCCTGGCTCATTGCAGCGTTTGCTGCAGCCTCGGCTGCGGGGTCTTTTTTGTCAGCAACCAACGCCTCGGTGGTGAGCACCATGGAGGATACGGAAGCCGCGTTCTGCAGTGCGCTTCTGGTTACCTTGGTAGGATCGACGATGCCTGCCTCGATCATATCAACGTACTTCTCGTTGTAAGCATCGAAGCCTACGCCTGCCTTACGGTTCTTAACGCCGTCTACGATCACGCTGCCCTCGAAGCCTGCATTCTCAGCGATCTGACGAACGGGCTCCTCCAGAGCGCGGAGAACGATCTTCACGCCGGTCTGCTCGTCGCCGGAGGTTGCGGAAACCAGCTTCTTCACTGCGGGAATGCAATCGATGAGTGCGGTACCGCCGCCTGCTACGATGCCTTCTTCAACAGCGGCACGGGTAGCGTTGAGAGCGTCCTCGATGCGGAGCTTCTTCTCCTTCATCTCGGTCTCGGTTGCAGCACCAACCTTGATAACAGCAACACCGCCGGACAGCTTTGCAAGACGCTCGTGGAGCTTCTCTTTATCAAACTCGGAGGTAGATACCTCGATGGATGCCTTGATCTGGCCAATTCTGCCCTTGATCTCTGCGGGATCACCTGCACCGCCAACGATGATGGTGTTCTCCTTGGTAACCTTAACCTGACGAGCATTACCCAGCATATCGATGGTGGCTTCCTTCAGTTCGAAGCCCAGCTCGGAGGAGATCACCTGGCCGCCGGTGAGGATAGCGATGTCCTTCAGCATATCCTTACGTCTGTCACCAAAGCCGGGAGCCTTCACAGCAACGCAAGTGAAGGTGCCGCGCAGCTTGTTGAGCACGAGGGTAGTCAGGGCCTCGCCCTCAACGTCCTCGGCGATGATCAGGAGCTTCTTGCCCGACTGCACGATCTGCTCGAGAAGCGGGAGAAGATCCTGGATGCTCGAGATCTTCTTAT
>JAGBXS010000103.1 GCA_017629175.1 Clostridia bacterium | reverse complement strand
CACGGAGAGATCCCACTTGTACTTTGCCGGAATATCGGCTCTTACGTTGGTCATGGTGTTGCTCCTTATATAAATCTTATTTTTTCATTTCAATAACGGTAACACCGGTTTCACCCTCTCCATAGCGACCCATGCGGAAGGAGGCGATGCGGCTGTCCTTGCGGAAGAACTGCCACAGGGCGGCACGGAGGGCGCCCGTGCCCTTGCCGTGGATGACGGTGACGGCGGTGAAGCCCGCCATGCGAACCTCCTCCAGCCAGCGGTCGATGACGAACCATGCGTCGTCTCCCGTGAGTCCGCGCACGTCGCACTCGTTCTTGGTGGCGGCAAGGTTCTGGGTATAGGAGGTGTTGCCGGTCTTTTTCTTTTGGTTTTGCTTGGGAGGGGTGGTGAGGCGCACGTTGGCCAGCGCGATGCGGGTCTCGGTTCTGCCTACGATGCAGACCACGGTTTCTCCGGAAACGCTCTTGACGGTGGCGTTACAGCCGATGTCTGCCAGCACGATGGCATCTCCCGGCTTGAGGGCGCGGGGCAGGACGTAATCCTCGTCCATGTCACGGCGTTCCTCCAAGGCGCCCACCTTGTCCCCTGCATCCTTGATCATCCCGCGGATGGAACGGCGGGCTTCCTCGATGCGGGCGGCATCCATCTTCTTGGCTTCCTGCTTCTTGATGGCTTCCAGCTCGGTGAAGATCTGGCGGCTGGCGGCCTTGGCGGCCTCCAAAATACGGTTTGCCTGCTGGCGGGCGCGATCCAATTCCGCATCGGCGCGGTCCAGGATCTCGCGGCTCTTCCGCTCGGTCTCCTCGGCGGTGTTCTGCGCCTTCCGCTTGGCTTCTGCGGCGGCGGTCTTTTCCTTCTCCAAGGTCTGCTCGCTCTCCTCCAAACGGGAGATCACGTCCTCGAAGCGGATGTTATCCTCTGCCAGCAGGTCACGGGCGGCGTCAATAATGCTTTCCTCCAAGCCAAGGCGGGAGGAGATGGCGAAGGCGTTGGATCTGCCCGGCAAACCGATGATGAGGCGGTAGGTGGGGCGCAGGGTGTCTACATCAAACTCGCAGGAGGCGTTGAGAACCCCGGGGGTATCCAATGCGTAAAGCTTTAACTCGGAATAGTGGGTGGTGGCGGCGGTCAGGGCACCCATGGAGCGCACCCGCTCCAGAATGGAAATGGCCAAAGCCGCACCCTCGGTGGGGTCGGTGCCGGCACCCAGCTCGTCGAACAGCACCAGGCATCCGCTGTCGCACTCCTTCAAAATGGAGACGATGTTCACCATATGAGAGGAGAAGGTGGAAAGGGATTGCTCGATACTTTGCTCGTCGCCGATGTCCGCCAGCACTCCGGTGAACACGGGCAGAGACGTACCGTCGTCGCAGGGGAGCAAAAAGCCCGCCTGGGCGAGGTAGGCAAACAAGCCTAAGGTTTTTAAGGTGACGGTTTTACCGCCGGTGTTGGGGCCCGTTACGATCAAGGTCTTTTCCCCGTCGCCAAAGCACAGAGAGGAGGGAACCACCTTTGCGGGATCCAGCAGGGGGTGTCTGCCCCGCACGATGCAGATCTCCTTGCCCCCCATTTTGGGACGGGAGGAGCGCATATGGGAGGAATAGGAGGCGCGGGCAAAGATCACGTCCAATGCGGTGACGGTTTTGCAGTTCACCAACACGGTATTACCGTGGGAAGCAACGGAAGCGGAAAGCTCCCGCATGATCTTCTCGATCTCTTCCTTTTCCTGCCCCATGAGGTCGCGGAGCTTGTTGTTTGCCTCCACCACCCCTGCGGGCTCGATGAACAGGGTTGCGCCGGAGGCGGAGGAATCGTGGACGATACCTTTGATGGCACTCTTTTCGGAGGCCTTGACGGGAACCACAAATCTGCCGGAGCGTTGGGTGACGATGGCCTCCTGCAAATGCTTTTGGGCAGGGCCGGTGATGATGCGATTGAGTACCTCTCGCACCTCGTTTTCCGCACGGCGGATGGCACGGCGGATGCGGTACAGATCGTCGGAGGCGTCGTCCGCCACCATATCCTCGGCGATGATGATCCGCTCGATCTCATCGGCAAGGGGGCGTTGCTCCACCAGCTCGCCGAAATACACCGCCAAGGCTTTATGCTCCTTCCCTGCGCCGTATTGCTTCACCGCAATGGCGGTGCGCAACAAGGAAGCGATGGAAAGCAATTCCTGCGGCGTCAGGACTGCGCCCTTATAACTGCGATCCACGGCGTTGGCGATGCCGCTTGCGCAGGAAAGAGGGGGCGCGCCCTTATAGGTCAGCAGATGAAGGGCCTCCTCCGTCTCGTCCAGCAGGCGGTTGACCACCACGGGATCCGGAGAGGGAACGCTGTCAAGGATCGCCTGCTTGCCGCTGTCGGTATAGGCAAAGCCGGAGGCGATGGACATAATTTTATCAAATTCTAATACGGTTTTTCCTTTGTTGAAACCTTTCATGGTTTGTTCCTTTTTGATGATGGGTGGGAGACGGGGCTTAAGAACCTTTCTTTGGAAAGAAAGGTTCTTAAGAATCTCCAAAGAAACTTGAATGCCGAAAACTATCGTTTTCGGAAGGGATTATAAGTTTTTCTTAAGAAAATCCAGCGTTTTCAGCTTACGCTCTACACGCAACAGGAGGTATTCCTCGGTGAGGGCGGAAAGCTCTGCCAGGGCGTTCTCCTCCAAGCGGAATAAAAAGATCTTATTCACCGGGGAGACCAACAGGTGCTTCATGGCGGCGAAGCAGGCCGGGGAAACGGGCACCTTGCGGGAGAAGCCGTCCTCCTCAAAAGAATCGCAGGAGGCGCAGAACAAATAGCCATCGGCAAGCTCGAACATACGGTTTTGCATCTGCTCCGCAGGCTTGCCGCAGAGGGGGCATTCCGAAAGCTCCGGCTCGTAGCCGATGAGAGCGGCAAGACGGAACTCGAAGGCGGTCTTGATGACCTTGGGGGAGGCGATCTTCTTTTCTGCGGCGTACAGGGCGTTCAGCAAAAGACGCAGGATCTCGTTGCCCTCTTCCCCGCCCACGGAGACGGCGGAGGCAAGCTCACAGAGATAGCACCCCAGGGCGAAATCCGTCACGTCCTCCCGCAGGGCGTAGAAATCCTCCCGCAGGATGGATTCCTGCAGGGTATAAAAGCCGTTTTTGGCATACAGCAAAAGGTCGGAGTAGGCAAACAGCTGGGCGGAACGCAGGTTGGAGGCGGAAAGCTTCCGCACCCCGGGGGCACGGACGGTGATCACACCCTCCTCTCCCGTCAGCACGGTGAGGAGCTTATCGTTTTCCCCTTTGGCGGCCTCGCGGACAACGATGCCCTTGACTTTGTGTTGCATCAATAGTCCTCGCCGTTGTAGCCGAAGTTGTTCAGCAGAACGGGCTTGTCACGCCAGTTTTCCTTCACCTTGACCCACAGATCCAGGTACACTCTGGCACCAAAGATCTCCTGGGCTTCCTCACGGGCGTAGGTGCCGATCTTCTTGAGCATCTCGCCGTCCTTGCCGATGATGATCCGCTTGTGGGAGGCGCGCTCACAGAAGATCTCTGCGCGAACCACCAAAACGTCCTTCTTCTCGGTGAATTCCTCGATGGCGACGGCGATGCCGTGGGGCACCTCCTCGCTGAGCAGGCGAAGAGCCTTCTCCCGGACGATCTCCGCAAAGATCTGACGCTCCGGCTGGTCGGTGATCTCGTCATCGGGGAAGAAGTGCACGCTCTCGGTCATAAAGGGCTCCAGCTCCTTGAAGATGCCTTCTAAGCCGTCCTTATTGGCGGCGGAAACGGGAATCACGGCGTCGAACTCGTATTTGGTGGAAAGCTCCATGATCTGGGCGGCAAGCTTGGCCTTGTTGGCCTTGTCCACCTTGTTGATCACCAGCAGCAAGGGAGCGCGGGAGTTGGAATACTTCTCCAGCGTTGCCTCCTCGGTGGCGTTGAGGGGAGTGCAGGCCTCCACCATGAACAGGATCACGTCGGAATCCGATGCGGCGTTGCCTGCCTGCTTCATCATGTATTCGCCCAAAAGGGTCTTGGGCTTATGGAGACCGGGGGTATCGATGAACACGTACTGATCCTCACCCTTGGTAAGGATGCCCGTGATACGGTTACGGGTGGTCTGGGGCTTGCGGGAGACGATGGCAACCTTCTCACCCAGAAGGGCGTTGAGCAAGGTGGATTTGCCTACGTTGGGCTTGCCGGTAATGGTAATAAATGCTGTTCTTGTCATTTTCTTGTCTTCCTCACTGCATTATCGTTTGATGCCAAGGGCATCCAAAATCTCTCTTTGCTTGGCTTCCATCTCTTCCCGCTCGTCCTCCGTCTCGTGGTCGTAGCCCAAAAGATGCAAGGCGGAATGGGCACACAGGAAGCAGAGCTCTCTCTTTAAGGAATGGCCGTATTCCTCTGCCTGACGGCGGGCAGTCTCTACGGAAAGGATGATGTTCCCCAAGGAAACGTACACCTCCGGCATGGAAAACTCCATCATGGGGAAAGACAGCACGTCGGTGGGACGGTCAATGCCACGGAATTCCTTGTTCACCCCGTGGATCTCCTCGTCTCCGCAAAGGGTCAGCTCCACCTCAAAGCGGTGGGAGGGATATGCCTCGTCCACGCAGGCGCGGATCACTTTCTTCATCAAGGGAAGGTAGGTGACGGGGATGGGATAAGCGGGGTCTTGTTCAACGTAAAAGCGGATCATAAATACTCTCCCTTACTCTCTGTCGTCCCGGGTACGGGATTCGTATGCCTCGATGATCTTCTGCACCAGCGGGTGACGCACCACGTCCTTGCGGGAGAAGCGGAAGATCTCGATATCCTTGATATTCTGCAAGATCTGGATCGCCTCCACCAAGCCGCTCTTGCAGTTGCGGGGCAGGTCGATCTGGGTCACGTCGCCGGTGACCACTGCCTTGCTGTTGTTGCCCAAACGGGTCAGGAACATCTTCATCTGCTCGGGAGTGGTGTTCTGCGCCTCGTCCAGAATGATAAAGGCATCGTCCAAGGTTCTGCCGCGCATATACGCCAAGGGGCAGACCTCGATCACACCCTTCTCCGCGTTACGGGCGGCACCCTCTCCTCCCAGAAGCTCGCCCAGGGCGTCATACAGGGGACGGAGGTAGGGATCGATCTTACTTTGCAGGTCGCCGGGCAGGAAGCCCAGCTTCTCCCCCGCTTCCACCGCGGGACGGGTGAGGATGATGCGGGAGACCTGCTTTTGCTTTAAGGCGGTGACTGCCATGGCAACCGCAAGGAAGGTCTTGCCGGTGCCCGCAGGCCCGATGCCGAAAACAAGGGTATTCTTTTGAATGGCATCCACATATTTCCGCTGACCTACGGTGCGAGCCTTGACGGGCTTGCCCTTATTGGTGAGACAGATACAATCGCTGTATAGCTCATGAAGCTCGTCGGCACGGTTCTCACGGATCATGGAGATCACGTAGTGAACGGAGTTATCGTCCAGATTGCCGGAGATGGAAAACATACGGTACAGCTGGGAGATGCAAGCCGCGGCCTGCTCCACCTCTGCCCGGGAGCTTCCCTGCACCTTCACCCCGCCGTCCCTGCAATGGACGGTGACGGAAAAGGCGTCCTCGATCACGGCAAGATTGGAATCCAGCGTGCCGTAAAGACGGGAAAGAAAATCGATGGAAAGTTCTTCAATGATCTTTTCGTACATAAAAACCTTTCAAAAAACAGATAGTTATACTCTCTCGGATGGAGTATAACACATTTTTTTGCATTTGTCAAAGAAAACAAGAATTTTTCTTGACGAAATGAAAAAAATGTGATATTCTATCATCGGATAGTGCAGTTTTACTGCAAAAATACTTATTCGGAGGCTTCGATTTATGAAGAAGACCAAGCGTTCCCTTACCCTGAGTCTGCTTTTGGTTCTCATGCTTTCTCTGCTGATCACCTCTTGCAGCACAGGCCCCGCAACCACCACATCTACCCCCTCTGCGGAATCTAACGTTTCCCAGGAGACTTCCCAGGAAGAGGAATTCGTTCTCTTCTCCAACCTGCCCGAAGTGGATTACACCGGCGAGACCTTCAAGGTTATCGTTGAGGGCGACTTCAGAACCACCTACATGTCCGTAGAATTCCTGCCCCAGGAAACCTCTTACGACACCCTGAAGATGGCTGTGGGCGAGCGCAACGACTTGATTACCGAGAAGTTCGGTATCGAGTTTGAGGAATTCCGCACCACTTCCGACGGCCAGATGGTAACCGACCTTACCGCCAACGCCGTAGCAGGAATCAGCGAATACGACATGGTTATGCCCTTCATGAGTGATGCGGCAACCCTGGCGCTGGAAGGTTACTTCTTCGATCTGAACGATAAGAGCCTGGCAGGCATGGAGAACATCCACTTGGATATGCCTTATTACGACCAGGGCTCCGTTCGTGACCTTTCCGTTGCAAACAAGAACTACTTCGTTACCGGCGACCTTTCTCTGCTGGCTCTGGCTTGCACCCACGCCATCATCTTCAACAAGGATGTGATCGGTGAGCGCGGCCTGGAGAACCCCTACGACCTGGTTAACGACGGCAAATGGACGATTGACAAAATGCTGGAAATGTGCCGCGGCATCACCGCTGACGACGACGGAACTCCCGGCTTCGGTTATACCGACAGCTACGGCTTCCTGGTAAACGACAACTTCGTAAACAGCCTTTATATCGGCGCAGGCCAGCGTTTCACCACCAAGAACAATAACGACGAGCCCATCATCGCAGTTGACAGCGAGAGTGCTGCCCGCGTTTACGACAAAATCTACTCCTTCGTAACCGATACCACTGCAGTCTGCCAGTTCAGCGCAGCCAACAACGGATACAACACCACCTCTGCCGCAGCCGGCAAGAACATCTGGGTTGCCGCATTGGAATCCATCGAAAGCAAAAAGGCTCTGTTCCGTGCAATGGCTATCATCGATATCTTCGATCAGGGCGACTACGAATGTGACTTCGGCGTGCTCCCCGCTCCCAAGCTGGACGAGGCACAGGAAAGCTACTACAACCGCGTTTCCACTGTATACGCTACCTGCGTAGCGATCCCCAAGAACGTAAGAGATCCCGAGATGTCTGCCATCATCACCGACGCTCTGATGCAGGCTTCCACCGAGACCACCAAGCGTGCTTACTTCCAGACCATCATGCAGGACCGCAAGGTGCAGGATACCGAAAGCGAAGAGATGCTGCAGCTGATCTTCGACAGCCGTGTTTACGACCTGGCTTCCATCTATCACTGGGGCGGTTCCAATGAAGCGGATCTGAACTCCATCTCCGGCTTCATGAACGCCATCGCTATCTCCGGCACCAACACCTTCACTTCTCAGTGGCAGGCAATCGAATCTAGCGTTAAGGCTGACATGGAAGATACTCTGGACGCTTATTATAACAACGACTAAATGGAGTATAAAGCATGAAACGTTTTCTCTCTCTTGCATTGGTTTTGCTGATGCTTGTAGGCCTTGCGGCTTGTGCAACCACCGGCAACACCGTTTCCGAGACCTCCTCTGCAGCAGGTACCTCTTCTGCAGAGTCTGAGGTTTCCGAGGAGGAAAAGTTTGTCCTCTTCTCTAACCTGCCCGAGATCAACTACGAGGGCGAAACCGTTCGCTTCCTGGTTGAGGGCGACTACATGGACACCTACAAGTCCGTAGAGGTTATGCCCCACGAATCCTCCTACGAGACCTTGAACGGCTCCATCCTTGACCGTAACAATCTGGTTGAGGAAAGATTCGGCGTTAAGATCGAGGAGTACCGCACCTCTTCCTCTACGGAGATGAGCAACACTCTGACGGAAAACGCTACCGCGGGTATCAGCGAATACGACGTGGTAATGCCTTACGTTCCCGCAGCCGCTAAGGCTGCTCAGCAGGGCTATTTCGTTGACCTGGCTTCTCTGGATGGCTTGATCAACAAGGAGATGCCTTACTACGACCAGGGCTGTGTACAGGGCCTTTCCATCGGCGGCAAGAACTACTTCCTCACCGGTGATATGACTCTGCTGGCTTCCGACGTTACCCACGTTCTGCTGTTCAACAAGGACGTTGTGATCGACCACAATCTGGAAAGCCCCTACGATCTTGTCAATAGCGGCAAGTGGACCATCGATAAGATGGCGGAGATGGCCAAGGAGGTCACCGCAAGCGTTGACGGTAAAACCGAGTGGACCCACATGGATAAGTACGGTTTCCTGGTAAACCATAACTTCATCTCCAGTATGTTCATCGGCTCCGGTCTGCGCTTCACCGATAAGGATCACAACGACGAGCCCATCATCACCGTTTATTCCGAGAACGCTACCAAGGTCTTCAACAAGATTTTTGATCTGGTGAACGATCCCAACGCTTGCGGTCAGATCGACAACAACGCAAGAGGCTTCGGCTCCACTGCAGTGGCAGACGGCAAGACCGTTTGGGTTGCCGCTACCGAGGCCATCGCATCTCAGCGCTGTCTGTTCCGTGCGGTTGCACTGAACTCCATCCTGGCTCTGGGTGAATACGATTGTAACTTCGGCGTTCTGCCCACTCCCAAGTTCGACGAGGCACAGGAAAACTATTACTGCCGCGTTTCCACCATTTACGCTTCCTGCGTAGCCATCCCCGTCAACGCCAAGGACATTGAAAAGTCCGCCATCGTAATCGACGCTATGATGCAGGCTTCCACCGATACCGTTACCGAGGCTTACATCGAGGTCATCATGAAGGAGCGTAAGATCCAGGATGACGAGAGCGAAGCGATGATGGATCTGATCTTCGACTCCCGCACCTACGACTTCGGCACCGTGTTCAACTGGGGCGGTACCGGCGAGGCTGACTCCAATTCTATCACCGGCTTTATGAACAACATCGCTTGGTCCGGCACCAACACCTTCGTTTCCTCTTGGGAAACCATTGCCAGCGGCGTTGAAAAAGCTATGAATGATACCACGGAGATCTTCAAGAACTTAGACTAAGGTATAACAAAAAAGATTCTCGGGAAACCGGGAATCTTTTTTATGTATCTGTCACGACGCGGGGAAAGCGAGAGCCCCCCTAAAAAGGGGTACCGGGAAGGAGACTTGCTTTATTTCTCACTCCCGAAAGCGATAGTTTTCGGCATTAAAAGTTTTTGAAGAGATTCAAAGGGGAACTTTTTTCCAAAAAGTTCCCCTTTGCCGTTCTTCTTATTCGGTTTTACAGCGCCATCAAAATCTCACGGTTGAGGGCAACGTAGGCGCGAAGCTCCTCGGGGGTGAGGGGGCGGGCAAGCATCACGGCGGAAAGGTAGATATGCTTGGCGATGCGGGCGGCCTTTTCGTCCCCTTCCGGGAGGGATTGCAACTTTTTCACCAGCGGACTGCCCACGTTGACGGTGAGGATCTCCTCCACGGGGAAGGAGAAGTCGCCTTCGCCCTGCATACTGTACATCCGCATCATCTCTGCCATACGGCGGCTCTCCTCGCTGACGGAGAGAAGCGCAGGGGCATCCTCTTCCCCGAGGGTAACGAAGGATACCTTGGCATCTTCTTTGCCAACGGCGGCCTTGAAAAGAGCCTCCAGGGATGCGGTATCGGTCTCCCCTTCTCCCTTGATGGCGTCCAGATCGGAGTCGATGCGGCGGAACTTGATCTTGTCGTTCTTGCTCTCGCAGAACTGGGCGTAGTTGGTGTCCATGATGGTGTCAAAGATCAGCACGGAGATGTTCTTGGCGGCATAGAGATCCAAGTAATAGCTCTGCGCCTTGGCATCGGTGGTGTAGTACACGGTGCCCTCTTCCTTTTCCTCCAGGTACTCGGGAAGGGTGCACCAGCCGCCGGATGCCTTCTCGAAAAGGATCACGTCACGGGTGCGGTCGCAGAATTTTGCATCCTTGATACAGCCGTACTGGATGTAGGGCTTGAGTCCCTCCCAATTCTTCTCGAATTCCTCACGGCTGTTGTTGAACAAGAAGTTCAAGCGGTCGGAGACCTTCTTGACGATGTGGGCGGAAACCTTGCGCACGTAGGCGTCGTTCTGCAGGTAGCTGCGGGATACGTTCAAGGGAAGCTCGGGGCAATCCAAAACGCCCTTCAAGTTGATCAGGAACTCGGGGCAGACCTCTTTGATGTTATCCGCTACGAACACGGAGTTGTAGAACAGACGGATCTCGCTTTCCTGAGAATCGAAGGCGTTCTTACGTCTGGGGAAATACAGAATGCCCTTGAAGTTCAAGGGGTAGTCCGCATTGATGTGCACCCAGAACAGAGGGTCTGCGTAATCGTGGAATTGCTTGCGGTAGAACTCCTTGTACTCCTCGTCGGTGCAGTCGGAAGGATTCTTCTGCCACAGGGGAATCGTCTCGTTGATCAGCTCCTCTTTGTCGCCCTCGCTGAGATAGATCTCCACGGGCATGAAGGAGCAGTATTTCTCCAAAATGGGCTTTAAGGCATCGAAGGAAAGGTAGGAGTCCTCTTCCTCCATGAGGTACATGGTGATGGAGGTGCCGCGTTCTGCGCGGGTGCCTGCCTGCATCTCGTAGGAGCCTGCCTCGGTGCATTCCCACAGCACGGCGGGAGCATCGGTGTAGGACTTGGTCTCCATGACCACTTTTTCTGCCACCATGAACATGGAATAAAAGCCTAAGCCGAAGTGGCCGATGATGCCGCTTCCGCCTTCGCCCTCGTACTTGGAGATGAAATCCACCGCGCCGGAAAGGGCGATGTTGTTGATGTATCTCTCCACCTCGTCTGCGGACATACCGATACCGTTGTCCGTGACGGTGATGGTGCGGGCTTCCTTGTCCACGCTGACGTCGATGCGGTAGGGTACGGCACTTTCTTGTGCCTCCCCAAGGGACACCAGTCTTTTATGCTTGGTAACTGCATCGCAGGAATTGGACAGCACCTCTCTGAGGTAGATATCCTTCTCGGAATACAGCCATTTTTTAATAATCGGAAAAAGATGCTCGGTATCTACCGACAATGCACCGTTTGCCATATGCGTTCACGCTCCTTTTGTTTTGTTGACGACAAGCAGTATACCCTCTGCTTATGAACGAAATTTGTTTTAATTATGTCCGAAATGTTAAAATCAGCACTCCCTCGCAGAGAGTGCTGATTTTTGGTGTCTACAATTAAAATTCGCCGAAGTTGCAATCGATATCGCCGTCGAAGAGATCCTCCAGCTCGTCGATGAAGTCGTAATCCTCAAAGTCTTCTTCCATCTCACGGGAGATCTTTTTGTTACGCAGTTCGTCGAACACCAGGTACGCACCTGCGATACCGCCTACCGCGGAGAACACGGCAAGGCTGCGGGAAAGGCTTCTGGACTTGTTCCAATACACCAAGAACAGAATGAAAAAGAGAATGGACTGCCCGATGAGGCAAAGGCCTGCGATGAATTTGGTTTTCTTCATGTGCGTGTTTCCTTTCGGTATTATGATGTGGATTAGCTCTCGGTGCCTTTGCAGGAAAGCTTGAGGAATTCGTTGATGAAATCGTCCAACTCGCCGTCCATCACTGCCTGGATGTTACCCGTCTCGCAGGAGGTGCGGTTATCCTTGACCAAGGTATAGGGCATGAACACGTAGGAACGGATCTGGCTACCCCACTCGATCTTCATTTTGTTACCGGTGATGTCCTCGATACGCTCCAGATGCTCACGTTCCTTGATCTCCAGAAGCTTACTCTTGAGCATACGCATAGCGGTCTCTTTGTTCTGCACCTGGCTACGCTCCGTCTGACAGCCCACCACGATGCCCGTGGGGATATGGGTGATACGGATGGCGGAGTCAGTCTTGTTAACGTGCTGGCCGCCGGCACCGCTGGAGCGGTGGGCAACGATCAACAGATCCTCGTCACGGATCTCAATGCCCTCGTTCTGATCGGTGAACTCGGGGAGCACCTCAACGGATGCGAAGGAGGTCTGACGTCTGCCGCCGGCATCGAAGGGAGAGACGCGCACCAAACGGTGAACGCCGGACTCACTCTTAAGGTAACCGTAGGCGTTGGTACCCTCCACCAAGAAGGATACAGATTTGATGCCTGCTTCGTCACCGTCCAGATAATCCAGAACCTTGACCTTAAACTTCTTACGCTCCGCGTAACGGAGATACATTCTGTAAAGCATCTGCGCCCAGTCCTGAGCCTCGGTACCGCCTGCACCGGGATGGATGCTGATGATGGCGTTGTTGCCGTCGTATTCCCCGCAGAGAAGCACCTCGATGCGCTGATCCTCGAACTCCTTGCGAACGGCCTCGAGATCTGCCAGAACGTCTTCCACCATGGACTCGTCATCCTCCTCGATGGTCATATCGATGAGCACGGAAACATCATCAAATCCGCGGCGGAGGTGGAGGTAGTTCTCCAAAAGGGATTTTTTTACCTTCAAGACCTTCAGGATCTTCTGAGATTCCTGAGGGTCGTCCCAGAAGCCTGCCTCACCGGTCTTTAGCTCCAGATCGGCAACCTCCTGCTGTAACGTATCAAATTTAATGGACGCCTTGAGATCGTTGATCCCCGCCTCCAGCTCCCGAAGGGATAATTTTGCCTGCTCCAACTGAATCAGCACTGTCGTTTACCTCTGATAATTATATTCATTCAAGTCATTATACCGAAAATGGTTGTTTTTGTCAAGAGAGTATTTGGGGAAAACCCGTGTTTTTATACCCTCAAGAGGCAAAAAAACAAAGGACCCCGCAGGATCCTTGGTTCCATCGCCTCTGTAAGCCGGGTTCTGTCGTGAACGATCATCTATCTTGGACGTACGTCGCCGCACGCCTCTTTGCCACCCGTGAAGCTGCCGAGCAAGCTTAAAACGCTTCGGTGGGTGTTGCTCCGGATAGGGTTTACATGGCCGTACGGTCTCCCGCACGCCGGTGAGCTCTTACCTCGCCTTTCCATCCTTACCGCGAAAAACGCGGCGGTATCTTTCTGTTGCACTGGCCCTGAAGTCACCTTCGGCAGACGTTATCTGTTATCCTGCTCTGCGGAGCCCGGACTTTCCTCACAGTACGGGTCACCCCGTACAGCGCGATCGTTTAAAGCGGTGGATTTTTATCTTAACACAGAAATTTTATTTTGTCAACCTATTGATTATTTTTTATTTTGAATATATAATGTAAGATGAATATGTTTTTGAAGAAAGCGGAGGGATCTTGTCTTGCTTTTGGAATATGCAAAGACCTTTAAGGACAAAAAAGTGGGCTTTATCGGCTTGGGAGTCAGCAACACCCCCATTCTCCGTCTGCTGATGCAGGCGGGCGCCGTTTGCTCTGTACGAGATATGAAGGCGCTTCCCCCGGAGGAAGCGGAGGCTTTGACCCGCGAGGGTGTGGCCATCCACTGCGGAGAGACCTATCTCGAGGGGATCGACGAGGAGTATCTGTTCCTCTCCCCTGCGGTGCGGTCCGATCTGCCCAAGTTGGCAGAAGCAAAGGAACGGGGTACCGTTCTGACCAACGAGATGGAGGAATTTTTCCGTCTCTGCCCCTGCCCCATCATCGCGGTGACAGGAAGCGACGGAAAAACCACTACCACCACCCTCATCGCCAAGCTTTTGGAGGCGGAGGGAAAAACCGTGCATTTGGGCGGCAACATCGGCAGAAATCTGCTGTGCGAGCTGGATGCTATGACCAAGGATCATTTTGCGGTGGTGGAGCTTTCCTCCTTCCAGCTGATGAAGATGACCCGCTCCCCTATGATCGCGGTGGTAACCAACATCTCCCCCAACCATCTCAACTGGCACGTGGACATGGAGGAATACGTTTCCGCCAAGGAAAGCATCTTCCTGTTCCAGCAGGCGGAAAATAAGTTGATCGTCAACAAGGATGACAGCTACGCTGCCCGCTGTGCTTCCAAAGCGAAGGGAAAAGTGAAGTTCACCTCCGGGAAAGAGAAGGCAGACGTTTGGTTTGACGAAAGGGGTATTTACCGCGGCGAGACCTTGGTTGTGAAGGATACGGAGATCCGTTTGGTAGGAATTCACAACCGCTATAACTACGCCCAGGCGATCTGTGCCACGGAGGGCTTGGTTTCCGACGAGGCGATACGCAAAGTGGCAAGAGACTTTGGCGGCGTGGAGCATCGCTGTGAGTTCGTCAGAGAAAAGGATGGGGTGAAGTATTATAACTCCTCCATCGATTCCAGCCCCACCCGTACGGCGGCCTGCGTCAACAGCTTTAAGGTGCCCTTGGTGGTGATCTGCGGCGGATACGATAAGAACATCCCCTTGGAGCCCTTGGGTGAGCTGTTCCCCGGAAGGGTAAAGCACGCGGTGCTTTGCGGTGCCACCTCGGAGAAGATCCAAAAGGTGCTGGATGCCGTGGGATACACGGCGTATACCCGGGTATCGGATTTTGAAGAGGCGGTGAAGACGGCTTCTTCCCTGGCAGAAGCAGGAGACTGCGTGGTGCTCTCCCCTGCGGCGGCAAGCTTTGACATGTTCAAGAACTTTGCCGTGCGTGGCGAGACCTTTAAAAAACTTGTACAAGAATTGTAATCGTTACAGAAAGGATATACGGAATTATGGATCGCATTTATGACTTAGCGAAAGAGATGATCTCTTTGCCAGGCGTTTCCGGCGACGAGGCGAAGGCGCTCCCCGATCTGGAGAAGCTGTACGGACATTATTTTGACGAAACGGGCATTACCCCTGTGGCTTCCTTCTACGGGATCCGCAAGAGCAAGAAGCCCGGTGCCAAGACCATCCTGCTGGATGCCCATTTTGACACCATTGGCTTTATCGTCACCCAGATCTGCGAGGGTGGATTCTTGAAGGTAGCCGGTATCGGCAGAACCGCAGAAAAGAATCTCTCCGCATCGGAGGTTTGGATCTACGGCAAGAAGATCATCCCCGGCGTGTTCGCCTCCAAGCCCCCGCATTTGCAGGAGCCCGGTGAACGGGAAAAGAAGATGGAGCTTTCTGCCTTTTCCATCGACACGGGACTGACGAAAGAAGAATTGGAGGAGATCGTACGGATCGGCACCTTTGTGGGCTTTAAGTCCGAAACGGAACGCCTTTACGGCAACGTAGTGGTAAGCCCCTCCTTCGACGACCGCATCTGCGCCGCATCTCATTTGCGTACGCTGGAGCTTTTGGGAGACGAAGACGTGGGTGTCAACATCGCCGTACAGTTCTCCGCAAGAGAAGAGCTGGGCTACCAGGGCGCAAGAACCACGGCTTACCGTTTGAACCCCGACTTTGCCATCGTTATGGATGTGTGTAACGCTTACGTGCCCGGTTCTCCCGAGCGGAGAAAGAGCGTACAGATCGGCAAGGGCTGTTCTCTCTCCTACTCGCCCCAAACCAACCGCGCTTTCACCGTGATGGCGGAAGAAACAGCACAGGAGGAGGGCAT
>JAGBXS010000102.1 GCA_017629175.1 Clostridia bacterium | reverse complement strand
GCATCGTGGACAAGCTGGTGAACGACATCGGCTTCGACGGCGTGTATATGGATCAGATCGCCGCGGCCAAGCCCCAGCTTTGCTGTGACCGCACCCACGAGCATCTCCCCGGCGGCGGTACTTGGTGGTGCGAAAGCTATTATAACCTCATCGACCACGTTTCCCGCCTGCAGGATCCTACCGTTTTGGCTACGGAATGCACCGCGGAAATGTTTATGAAGCATATCCAGGCCTATCTTTCCTGGCTGTGGGTGAAGAACAAGCAGGTTCCCGCCTTCCCGGTACTGTATTCCGACAAGGTGGTCACCTTCGGCCTTAGCTACAACGGCTTCCGCGGCGAGGGTGTTCGGGACGGACTTGCCATCTTCTTCGCCCAATCCCTGCTGTTTGGAGAACAGATGGGCTGGATGGCGCCTAAGTTCTATAGGGAGATGCCCGAGCAGGCATTCTTCAAGAAGTGCGTTCTCCTGCGGAAGCAGTTCAGAGAGTTCTTCTTCGGCACCATGCTCCGCCCGCCGGTGCTCACCGACGATGCGCCCAGACTGCGCTATGAGAACTGCTCCCACGCCTATTTCAAGACGGTGGATTACCCCGCCGTGCAGGGCGCTTTGTGGCAGGCAAAGGACGGCAGAAAGCTGCTGATGCTCACCAACTCCCAGACCGTGGAAGCCCACGCTTCCATGAAGGTGGAGCTCCCCGACGGCGAATATATCCTGCAGGGTGACGCAAGCGGAATCCTTACCGTTACGGAAGGCAAGGCGGAGGTCACCATCCCCGCCACGGGTGTGGTATGGGTAACGCTTTAACCGTTAAGCAGAACACCCTTTGCTATCTGGAAAAAGGGGATTCCTACCTGATGCTCCATCGGGTGAAAAAGCAGAACGACGCCAACAAGGACAAGTGGATCGGCGTGGGCGGCGGCTTTGAAGCGGGGGAAAGCCCCGAGGACTGCATGAAGCGGGAGATCTTTGAGGAGACGGGCTTTACCGCAAAGGAATGGCGGTACAGAGGCATCGTCACCTTCGCCTCCGATATTTACCCCACGGAGTATATGCACCTCTTCACCGTTACCGATTGGGAGGGGGAGCAGAAGGTCTGCGACGAGGGTGACCTTGCGTGGATCAAAAAAGAAGATCTCCTTTCCCTGCCCATGTGGGAGGGGGATAAGATCTTCTTGAAGCTGCTGGAAGAGGATGCGCCCTTCTTCTCCTTAAAGCTGTGTTACGAGGGAAGTAAGCTGGTGTATCACGAATTAAACGGAAAAGCAAAGTAAAAGAAACGAGGCTGAGCGAGCTGCTCAGCCTCAAATTTTTATGCTTTCAGCGCTTCCATCAAGGCTGTCAGGGAGGGGTACTCCTTGGCGATGGAGCGGGTGTAGTCGGTGGGCGGGAACATATCCGGGATCATGATGGGGCGCATCCCTGCCCGATGGGCGGATTCCAATCCCGGGTAGCTGTCTTCCACAGCGTAGGTTTCCGCGGGGTTGCTTCCCAGCAGGCGGCAGGCGGTGAGATAGATCTCCGGGTCGGGCTTGCCGTGGGTGAACATATCCCCGGTGGTCAGCACGTCAAAATAGGAGAGGATCCCTGCTTTGGTCAGGTGATCCACGGCGGCCTCCTTGCGGGTGGAGGTGGCCAAGGCGATGGCGTAGCCTTCTGCCTTCAGAAATTTCAGGATCTCGTGGAGACCTTCCTTTTCGGGAAGTCCTCTCTCTTCGAGGATCTTGTGGAAGGCGGCGGTCTTTTTGGGGCCGAACTCGGCATAGGTGACTTTTCCACCGAAATATTCGTCAAACATCACGGCGATGTCCGCGGCGTTGTGCCCTGCGCAGTTGTCGCGGATCTCTTCCACCTCGATATCCATCTCGGCGGCAACCTGATCCCACGCTTCAAAATATACCCGTTCCGTGTCGAACAGAACGCCGTCCATATCAAAAACAATGGCTTTCATGGTTTATTGGTTCTCACTTTCTTTGAGTGCTTCCGCGCGGCGCGTTTTCCGCTTCATTGCTGCTTTCCCTGCGCTTCCGCGATCTTCAGCATAATGGCGCATTCCATACGCTTGCGGAACAGCTTACAGCCGTACTCGTAAACCCCGCGGATGGAGCCGCTGGCGTGATATGCGTTGGCGGCACAGCCCCCGGAGCAATACAGCTTCGCCCAGCAATCCTTGCAGTCGGGGCGGGCGTAAGCGTTGCAAAGCTTAAATTCGTTCCGCAGCTCGGTGTTGGTCACGCCCTTCCATACGTCGCCCATGAGGTACTTGGGATCGCCCACGAACTGATGGCAGGGGTACAATTCGCCGGTGGGAGTGACGGCAAGGTATTCCGTGCCGCTTCCGCACCCGGAGATGCGCTTGTAGATACAGGGACCGCCCGTGAGGTCGATCATATAATGATAGAAGGTAAAGCCCTTGCCCGCCTCCTTGCGGCGGATCATCTCGTAGGCAAGCTCCTCGTACTGCTGATACAGCTTGGGGAGGTCTTCCTCGGTGAGGGCGTAGGGATCCTCGGGCTTGCAGACTACGGGCTCCATGGAAAGCTCGGTAAAGCCCAGGTCTGCCATGTGCTTGATGTCCTCCACGAAATCCACGTTGCGGTGGGTGAAGGTGCCACGCATATAGTAGCCCTTGTTGCCTCTCTGCTCAATGAATCTCTGGAACTTGGGCACGATGAGGTCGTAGCTTCCCGCCCCGGAAACGGTGACGCGGGAGGCGTCGTGGATCTCTTTTCTGCCGTCCAGGCTGAGCACCACGTTGTGCATCTCACGGTTGGCAAACTCGGTGATCTCGTCGTCCAGCAGAACGCCGTTGGTGGTGAGGGTGAAGCGGAAGTTCTTGCCCGCATCCTTCTCGATGCTTCTGGCGTATTCCACCAGTTTTTTCACCACGTCCCAGTTCATCAAGGGCTCGCCGCCGAAGAAGTCCACCTCTAAGTTTCTTCTGGTGCCGGAATTGGCCACCAGGAAATCCAAGGCCTGCTTGCCCACCTCAAAGCTCATAAGAGAACGCTGGCCGTGGTATTTTCCCTGGGCGGCAAAGCAATACTCGCAGTTCAGGTTGCAGGTGTGAGCTACGTGGAGGCAAAGTGCCTTGATATCCGTCATGCGGTTCTTCAGATCAAATGCCTTCCCCTCGTAAACGTCCTTGGTGAACAGCTTCTTCTGAGTGCGCAACGTCTCCAGATCCTCAAAGACCTCACGGATCTCGGCTTCCGTTACGTCCTCTCTGTGGCCGTATTTTGCCATGATCTCCTTCACGATGGTATCGTGATCCGTATTCTCGTACATGGCGATGATGTCGTAGGCCACCTCGTCCACAACGTGGACGGAGCCGGAGAATACGTCCAGCACGATGTTGTAGCCGCCGAGCTTGTATTGATGTATCATAGGTTACTCTCCCAAATCAAAGTAAAAGCCGCGGAAAACCGCGGCTTTTTTGAAATCAGAATTACTTCTCTTCCTTTGCTGCGTTTTCGCACTGCTGGTTGGCAACGCCGCAGGAGGTCTTGCAAGCGGACTGGCAGGAGGTCTGGCATTCGCCGCAACCGCCGTGCTGAGCGCTCTTTTCCAAATCTCTGGTTTCTACCGTCTGAATTCTCTTCATGGTGTTTCGCTCCTTTTGCATTTTGATACACCCATTATAACGATAAAAGGGAGATTTGTCAAGTGTTTTCTTTCTTAATTTCTTATGAAATTATGATGGCTTTACAAAATCTCCAAGCATCCGTCCTGCATCCCGTGGAGGGGAATGCCTGCAGCTTCGTAGTATTTTACAGCTTGCGGGAGGGATTCTTCCACCCGTTCGCCGGGGACTAACAAAGGAATTCCCGGGGGATACGCCCACAGGTAGGCAAGGGAGAGCTTTCCCACCGCCTGCTCCAAGGGGCAGAGGGTGCTTTCTGCGTTCCGCACCTCCCAGGGGGCATGCACCTGCTCCGGCAGGGAAAGGGATGGCATTCGGCATATGGGCGCAGGGTTTGCCTGCTTATCCAATGCCAAAACCGCATCTGCAAAGGCGTTCAGTTCTTTTTCTGTATCGCACACCGAGGTCATGGCGGTGAGGGAGTGGGGGAGTGCCATTTCCGTCTCGATCTTGTAGTCCTCCCGCAGGGCATCCGCCAGGGCTTTTCCCGAGAGATTCGTGCCCTCGGTGAGGATCACCAGCTTTCCGATATCGTAGCGGGGGGATTCCATAAGACGGAAGTGCTTTAAATTGTTTTTTAGCTTTTTCCGAACTGCCAAGAGGTTGTTTTTGTACTCCTCCATGGCGTTTTTGCCTGCTTCGCTTCCCAAAAAGGCAAAGCATTCGTCGGCAGAGGCCATGAGAATATAGGAGGGGCTGGAGCTTTCAAACACTGCCAGCTCCCTTGCCATGGCGGGGGCGAAGGATTTCTTGCAATGCACCACCGCCGTCTGGGTCAGGGCGGGGAGGGTTTTGTGGAGACTTTGCACCACGATGTCCGCCCCCATTTTCACGGCGCTTTCTCCAAAGGAGAACCCCAAGTGCGCCCCGTGGGCTTCGTCTACGATCAGGGTGACTCCGTGGGCATGGCAGATCTCCCCGATGGCGGCAATATCGCTGATGACCCCCTCGTAGGTGGGGGAGGTGATCAGCAGGGTGGTGATATTTTCATGCTTTTCCAGCGCTTCTTCCACCTCTGCGGGCAGGATCTCTCCCTCGTGAGGAAGGAGATAATGGGCCTTCCTGCGGCAGAGGGTCACGGCGTTGTAAACGGATTTATGGCAGTTTCTGCCCATTAAGATCTCGCCCTCTCCCGTGGCGCGGACGGCGGCAAGAAGCCCTCCCGTACTGCCGTTGACGGTGACGAAGGAGCTTTCCGCACCCCAAAGCGCGGCGGCGCGGCGGTTCATCTCCAAGAGGATCCCTTCCGGATCGTGGAGGTCGTCTGTGCCCTCCACCTCCGTGACGTCCCATTGGTAGGGCAGATCGGAGGCGAAACGGCGCTTCCCCCCGGGCATATGCATGGGGAGAAGGGTGTCGGTATAAGCTTTCAAATGCTCTAAAAGCGTCATGTGGTTTCTCCAATCAGATAAGGCGTGTTTTTCACGTCGTCTTTTCCGCCGTAGAAGATCTGCAAAACCCCGTTGATCCTTGCGTTCAGCTCGCCTTCCTCGTAGTCCATTGCCTCCGCAGGGCGGGAAAGCACCGGCAGGGTGCGGGTCTTTGCAGTGGTTCTGAGAAAATCTCTGCCCTTTTCGTTGGCGGCAAGCAGCAGGGTGTAGGGAGGCGTTTTGTCTCTCAGAGCCTCCGGGAAGCCGAAGGCAATGGCCCAGGCGGCACGGCGTACCCTTGCGGCGGTGTACATTTTATTGACGCAGGCTTGCACGAAGGCGGGGAAATCGGTATGCTTCCACGCCTGCTCCGTCATGCGGGCAAACAGCTCCTCCGTCACCCCGTAGGCGGCCTTGGACGGGTGGTTCCGCAATACGGAGAGGAGATAGTTCCCCACCGCGGCGGTATCCCGCGGGAAGGCGGGATCTGCTCCGAAGACCTCCCGAGAGGCGGGGGGCAATTTTTCAAGAGGGTTCTCGCTTCCCCGAATGGCGGTGGAGGAGAGGAAGGAGGGCTCTCTTTTCAGAATATAAGCGGGAAAATTCCCTGCGTGGGACAGATATTCGATGCCTAAAATGTCGTTGGGCTTCCCTGCGAGGGTCTTGCCCAGCACCCGCTCTGCGGCGGCGGGGTAGGAGAGGTTCTTTTCTTCCTTCATCAAGGCACGGATGGCGGCTTCTCCCTCCGTTCGCTCCTTTGCGGCGGCGTACAGCAACGCAGGGTCACTTTCTGCAGAGAAGGCAAGGCAATCCACCCCCAGCTCCTTGGCTAAGAAAACCCCTCCCGCGGCAAACTCTCTTGCAGAGGCACAGCACCAGGGGGCGGGAAGCTCCACCACCAAGTCCGCGCCGTTTTGCAAGGCGGCTTTTGCGCGGATGTAACGGTCAGAAACGGCGGCTTCTCCCCGCTGGGAAATATTCCCGCCCAGGATACAGACCACGGTGTCAAACCGATCCTTCAGCTTTTTGATTTGGTATGCGTGCCCGAAATGGAAGGGGTTGTATTCGCAGATCAACCCGCAGGTTTGTTTTGTTGTGGCCATTTCCAAAAAACCTCTTGCATTTTTCTTACAGAAGTATTATAATGGGAATACTGAAAAAAGTCAAGGAGAGAAAAAATTATGTTCGTACTTGTAGTAAATGCGGGGAGCTCTTCCCTGAAGTATCAGCTTTTTGATATGGAAACCTCCGAAATGATCGCAAAGGGTCTTTGCGAGCGTATCGGTACCGACGGCCTGTATACCCATCAAGTTCCTTCCAAGAACGTTTCCATCAAGAAGATCGAAATTGATATGCCCAACCACTCCGTAGCGGTTGGCACCGTTATCAAATATCTTACCGATGCCGAGACCGGATGCATCGCAGATATGTCCGAGATCTCTGCCGTTGGCCACCGTATCGTCCATGGCGGCCCCTGGCTCATCGACAGCTGTCTCATCGACGGCCCCGACGGCAAGGTGCTCACCGATCTGCGTAAGTGCATCGACCTGGCACCCTTGCACACCAAGGCACACCTCCAGGGCATCGAGGGCTGCTTGGCCGTAATGCCCGAGGTTCCCCAGGTGCTGGTAATGGATACCTCCTTCCACCAGACCATGCCCCAGAAGGCGTTTATGTACCCCATCCCCTACGAGCTGTATGAGAAGCACGCCGTTCGCCGTTACGGCTTCCACGGTACCTCTCACCGCTACGTTTCCGGCAAGGCGTTGGAGATGCTGGGCAACCCCGATGCAAAGATCGTTACCTGCCACTTGGGCAACGGCTCCTCCATTTCTGCGGTCAACGCAGGCAAGTGCGTGGATACCTCCATGGGCTTCACTCCTCTGGAGGGCGTGATCATGGGCTCCCGTTGCGGCGCCATTGACCCCGCTGTGGTTCCCTTCCTCATGGAGAAGGAGAACATCCCCGTAGAGAAGATGGGCGACTGGATGAACAAGCAGTGCGGCTTCCTGGGCGTTTCCGGCGTTTCCTCCGACCTGCGTGACGTAAGAGGTGCCGCAGAAAACGGCAACGAGAGAGCACAGCTGGCGCTGGATATTCTGGCTTACCAGATCAAGAAGTACGTGGGCGGATACGCCGCGGCAATGAACGGTCTGGACTGCGTGGTATTCACCGCAGGCATCGGCGAGAACGACGCTACCATGCGTGCTCTGGCTATGAGAGACCTGGAGTTCCTGGGCATTAAGCTGGACGAGGAGAAGAACAACTCCAAGGATCCCACCGTGATCAGCGCCGACGACAGCCGTGTTAAGGTTTTGGTCATCCCCACCAACGAGGAGCTGGTGATCGCTTCCGACACCTGGAATATCGTTAACAACAAATAAGCTTGAGAGGCCTTCCGTTTATTTCGTTTTGAAAGGAATGACCCTATGAAAAGATTTTTTGCACTGCTCTTAGCAGTCCTTACCCTTGCCTCCCTTTGCCTGACGGCTTGTGAGGATGCCATTGAGGCAAACTCCCAGGCAGGAGAATCCTCCGTAGAGGACAGTTCTGCCGAGGAATCCTCCGATGCAAGCTCCGGCACGGAATCCTCCGAGCCCGAGCCCGAACCCATTACGCCTACAAATTGCACCGTAATCAGTACCGGTGCTTCCTATACCGCCAGCACTGCCGCTGACTCTGCTTATGCGGATTCTTACGGCAAGGAGCTGACCGATGCTCAGTTCGCCCCCTCCACCGAGGTAGGCTACGGCGACGAGAAGTTCTCCGGCTACGCCACCGGCGGCGGAGTGCTGACCATTGAGGTAGATCTGGGTGAGGTTTACGACACCATTTACCGCTTTGAGGTCAGCTACCTCAACGTCCACGAGGCAGGTATTGCCGCTCCCGGCACTCTGATGATCTACACCTCCGTAGACGGCAAGGAGTGGACTAAGGTGGGCAGACTGAACAAGCCCAAGACGGCAGATCTGGGCACTACTCAGGTAGCAGTCCGCGATAACGAGCAGTACGTTACCGCACGTTACGTGCAGTTCCGCGTGAGTCCCGGCTCTGCGTGGCTCTTCCTGGATGAGGTGCAGGTCTGCGCCGACGTGGAAAGCGAGGATCTCAGCGCGGCTTACCTGGAGCTGTTGCAGCAGCGTTACGAGGCAGACACCACCACCGCTTTGGAGCGTGAGGCTCTGCTGGCATCCGTTCGCGGCGACGCCATTGACCGCAGCCTGCCCTGCAACATGATCTCCGTAAACCGTTCCTACAAGGTTTCCCAGTCTGCTCGCTCCGATTATAAGGACAACGGATATATGCTTACCGACGGCGTGCTTTCCCGTTATTTTGAGGGCGGCACCTGGGTAGGCTTCAACACCGACGAGAAGGACGTTTCCATTACCGTAGATCTGGGCTCGGTACGTACCGACATTGCGGAGTTCTCCGCTTCCGTCTTTACCAACCCCAAGATCGGCTTGCTGGCTCCCGTTCTGCTGACTTTGGAGGTCTCTGAGGACAACAAGACCTTCACCGAGGTGGGCAGAGTTTACGGCCCCTCCGATATTGAGCAGGAGAACGTGGAATACCGTCTTTGCATGGCAAACGGCGTCAAGGGTCGTTACGTTCGCTTCACCTTTGCCTCCGAGGGAGATTACTTCCTGGTAGAGGAATGCGCCGTTTACGCTTACGGCGAGGCAGAGAAAGAGCTGTTGCTCTATCCCGAGATCTCCTTGGAGACGGGGAACAACACCAACTGGCCCTCCTCCGACAGCGATTATACCACCATGCAGAATTTGCTTCTGGGTCTCAAGCCCCAGATCATGTCTTGCGACTCCGTTACCTCGGAGATGATCAAGAACAACACCCCCGTGACCTCTCCTCTCCTCACCGACGGCAAAACCGCTCCCAAGGGCAATGCCGACATTCACAGCGGTCATTATTTCAAGTTCTCCAATGGCGGAAGCCGTGACGTGGTGTTCGATTTGGGTCACCTTTCCCAGATCAGCGGCACCAAGATGAGCTGGCTGAACTACACCGAGTGGGCAGTTCGCCTTCCCGAGACCGTTGCCGTTTACCTCTCTGAGGACGGCGATGCTTGGTATGAGGTTTACGAGCTGGACACCGCTACCTCTCTGGATAAGACAGCGGTTACCTACGAGGTGACCTTCGACAAGAGCTACGTTGCACGCTACGTGGCGTTCTCCTTCGCCGTGAAGGCATGGTGCGCCTCTGATGAGCTGGAGATCATCGGTACCAAAAAGATCGGCTCCGATGCCGTTTCGCTGAAGGATACCGGGCTGAGATCCATTCGCCTGGTTCCCGGCGGCTACCAGAACCGTGACGACAGCCTGTTGAACGGCGCAGGGGACATCGTTTTGATGTACCACGGCCAGAGCTATCACAACACCGAGGAAAGCACCCTGCCCTACGTGGCATATCTGGATGAGAACGGCGAGATCGTGGACACCATGTTCGACGGCTTCCTGTATCTGCTCACCGGTTCTATGCCCAGCGGTCAGGCAGGACATTTGCAGACCACCATGTCCGACTGGAACTGGTATCTGAACGATCTGTTTGCAGAGGGTGAAAACCTGGATGCTCTGAACAAGGTTGCCGCTAAGGTAAACAAGGAGCTGGGTCTTGACAAGAAGTATAACTTCTACGTCAGCATGTATATCCCCAACTGCAAGAATACCAACTTTGGTGACGTGGACGGCGACGGCGTTTCCGAGAACTTCACCAAGATGGAAGATCGCTTCAAGGCCATCGAGTGGTATATGACCTCCTTCTTCGATCGTCTGGCAGAGGCCGGCTATGAGAATTTGGCGTTCGGCGGCTTCTACTGGTATTGCGAGTCCGTTTCCACCTATGACGATCCCGCTATGTTCGAGCTGGTGCGCGGCATTGCCGACCGTGTTCATGCAAGAGGAGAGCAGTTCTTCTGGATCCCCTACTTCACCTCCGCAGGCTATTCCCGCTGGGCATCCTTCGGCTTCGACGTGGCTTGCTACCAGCCCAACTACGCTTTCAACGGCGCGATCCTTTCCAACCGTTTGAAGGAAGCGGCTGCCATGATGCGTAAGTTCGGTATGTGCACTGAGCTGGAGATCGATGATGCGGCGCTTTACAACGATATCTTCTTCCAGAAATATATGGATTACCTGCGCTTCGGTATCACCGAGGGTTACATGGAGGGTGCGCTCCATATGTACTACCAGGGTGTGAACGTCTTTGGCACGGCGGCAACGTCCGACAACCCCAAGAACCGCTTGATCTACGATTATACCTATCAGTTTATCAAGAAGACCCTGCAGTACGCTCCCGATACCCGTGAGGCGCTCAGCTTCGATGCGGCGGCAGACACGCCTCTGCTGGGAACTCTTGCTCCCGAGGGTGAGCTGAACACCAAGTACCGCGTGGCCATCTCTCCCCAGCACGGTACCGTTACCATCAATGAGGACGGCTCCTTCGTTTACTATCCCGATGAAGGCTTTACCGGCACCGACACCTTCTCCTACGCCATCTCCGAGTATATCGGCTACTCCGCTCCCTGCGAAGTGACCATCAACGTAGGGTAAGCTGCAACACAAAAAGCACCCGCTTCGGCGGGTGCTTTCGTTTTGTTATTTTACAATAGGAAGCTCGGTCATCCGGAGCTTGGCGCAACCGTAGGGGTAAAGCTCGATCTCTTTTGCTTCGCCTGCGGGGGTGCGGGAGGTAGGCCCCTTGGCGCACACCGTGTCGTAGCCGTCTTCAAAGCCCCATTCGATGGGGGTGACGGTGGCCTTCAAGGTCACGGGCGGCTCCTTGGAGGAGAAGGGGATCTGAGAGACGCCCTTGAACGCCGTTTCCTTTTCCACGGAGGTGTAGCCGAAGCTCCACTCGCCCTTGGGAAGATATTCATAGTCGCAGTAGGGGAACTTCCGCTCCACGCCGTTTTTCTCGTATTCCTTCATGCGGGTCTCGTAGGGGATGGGCAGAGCGAAGAGCAGAGAGCCCTTCTTCACCGCGTAGAGATCGTAGGGACGGGGCATCCATTCCACTTCCGTCTCAAATTCCACGGTGATCACCCGGGTCTCGCCCGAGGCAATGGCAAAGGTCTGATCTCCTTCTGCCGCCTTTCCGTCCACCGTCAAATTCTTGGCAAAGGCGGGGATGCGGATGCGGAAGGTGAAGGCTTCCTTTGCCTTTACGGTGTACACCATGCGGTTGCGGAAGGGGTAATCCGTTTCCACCGAGACGGTATATTGGGGAGCCGTCAGCTTGCAGGGCACAGGCAAAGCGCTTTCCAGCACACCATCCTTGTGTAAGAAGGCGGAGAGGGCAAATTTCGGCCAGCCCTGCCCGAAGTTGGCGGTACAGCAGCCGAATTCCGGCTCCAACCCAAAGAGATGCGCCTGAGATCCGTTGGTGCGGAAGAGCGTCTTGCCGGGGAATTGGATGCAAGCCATCTGGTTGGACATCTGATCGTACTGATGGGTCCACATATCGTCGCTGTTAGCGGCGGGGAGGGCGTTGAACGCCAGGAACTCCAGCCGCTGTGCCCATTCCTTGTTCCCGGTATGGGCGTACAACAGCTCGTAGGTATACATCAGCTCCACCACGGAGCAAAGCTCTGCACCGTGAATGGGGGAAAGACCTGCCAAGCATTCGTCTCCCGCAATGGTGCCTGCGGGCATACTGTTGTATTTTTCCAACACGGCAAGCAGATTCCGCACGTCGTCGGTGTAGTCCTCTCCCAACAGCTCGTGGGAGACTGCCTCGTATTTCAGCATCATGGCAAGGTTGACGATGTGGGTATCAAAGGTCCACTTGTTCAAGGGGGTCTTCCAAAGATGCTCTACGGTGTGGTAATCCATGCCCTGCTCCTTCAAAAGGCGGGCAAGCTCCTTGATCCAGGACTCGCCATGGCGCTCCCAAAGGAAGTTCAGCGCAATAAAGCCCTCGAACCAACGGTATTTTCCCCAGTCGAACAGCTTGATGGTGCCTGCGGAAAGCAGATCGTAGTAGTTCTTCATCATGCGGTAAAGCACGTCGGTCGCCCGTTCGTCCCCGGAGCAATCGTAATACACCACCAGCACCTTGGCGATGAGAAGCACCGTCCAGGTGTCGTACTTGGGGCGTTTCTCCTCACTGCAGGGGCAAAGCCAGCCGTCCTCGCACTGGGAGGCCATGATGGCGTCCATATATTTCTTTGCTCTGGCGATCATATCCTCGTTTTCCAGCAGATATGCCATGGGGATAAAACCGTCCAGCCAATAGGGAACCCGCTCCCAACCGTCGGCATCTCCGCCGATCCACGCGCTGTCCCGCACGTCCCGCCAGACCTTATCCAAATTTCCGCAAAGTCCCTCCGCCTGGATCTCCAGCTGTCTCTTCAGCCAGCCCGTGGGCTTCAGCTCCTTGGAGGTAAAAAAGTTCCACTTGCTCATAGTAGTTCTCCTTACTTTTTGATGATGACAGCATACCATAAAAAGAAAGAAAAAGCAAGAGGGGAGAGGGAGAAAACCTGTCGGCAGTGCCTTTGCCGTTTTTTGAACGAACGGTAAAAAACATCGGAAAGCATCTTGACAAATTTGTGTGTTTTTGCTACACTGAAACTGTAAAGATGTCCCAAAACTGTAAGGAGGGGAGCCCGATGGCTCATTTTTCTGCTTCGTAAAGCAGAATGCTGAATACGTTCTGCTTCCGCACCGGATGGAATGTGAATTTCATCCCACCCGAAGAATGCCGGACGGTGGGTGATCGGTAATGTTTTTATCGAGGGTAGTTCTAGCGGTCACTCTATCGTGATTCAAAGTTATGACGCAGTTAATGATGAGTATTCCTATTGGGATCCGTGGGACAACCAAACGAGTACCTTTTCGCGGTCGGCGTTCAAACAAAATAAAATTCAAATGGCGTATAATATCGCTAATACGGGGTACCACCGCCTGGCGTGGGTTCAATATTGTCGTTAATATGAAAGGAGTATTTTTATGAAGAAAAGAATATTTTCGCTTTGCATATGCTTGGCAATGCTATGCACATTGGCTTCGGTTTCAGTCGGTGCAGCAACCTCCGATGAAATGGTGTATGCCTCCGAGGATGTTCGGGAGACTTTGTACGCCGCGACGCAGGAGGAATCCTTTGATTGCTTTAATATTCTGGAACTGTATGGTTGGAAGATCGTAAAGGAGTCCATTACGGTGGTGTATACCATTGATATGGAAGAATTGGCGGATAACGGCAATTTGATCGTGAAGCCTGTGTTTGACGAAGATGCAGATGACGGAAGAGTATACATTGCTAAACTCGTTAATGAAGAGGGTGAATACGTCGGTAATCTCACTCTTGCAATCGAAGATGGGATAGCTTTCGGACGTCTTGTGGACGGTACCCCTGAGACGCAAGCTCAAAACGGGAAATACCGTGCCTCCAGCAGTTACGCAGACCACGCTGTCAGAATTCAAAATATGCTGAAAACACCGGATTTTGTTTCGGTTTATGACGTGAAATACATACAGGTATCCCGTGTCGGTTGGTTCTTTTATATTGAAAATCAAGACGAGCCTGTTATGATTCCGGTTGGCTACGTGAACGTTGAACCGTCAACCGTTGAGCCGTCGGACAACGCCGAGAATTGGTGGACTGTTGAGAAATTAAGAGCACAAGTTGATAAAATCGTGCAGTGGAAGCGGGAGTTAGAAGCGTGGGAAGCGGAACATCCCGGAGAGTATGTTACTATTGGAGGACCGTCAGTTATAACTGCCGGCGGCGATTGCGGCCCTATCGATAATATCCTGAACATTGATGAATACTTAGGCATCGGCACCGGATCGCAAAACAAACTGCCTTTGATCTGCGGCACCGTAGCCGTGATCCTTCTCTTGGCAATGGGAGTGAGTGTATATTATTGTAAACACCGTAAAAGCAAGTTGAGTTCATAACTGCAAAAACCACCGAGGTCGCCCTCGGTGGTTTGCTTTTCGTTTTATGCCATTTTTGGATAGGGCGAAGGAATCATTTGCACTTGCAGTCGCCGTCGGCATACAATCAAATTGCGTCGCTGCCCGAATTCACTTCGGGCAAAAGACACCGCTATCGGTTTTTCTCGTCCCGGAAGGGCATCCTGCGAGCAACGCAGGATGAGAGAAAAATTTGCACGGAGTGCAAACCCCGTAAGGGGCTCGCCCCCCGCGGAAGGGGGGCGAAATAACACGGAAAACCGTCAGGTTTTGCGTGAGAGCGTAGCGATCAACGGCACTTGCAGTCGCCGTCGGCGTAGGGGAAGAACTCGCCCAAGGGGAAGTTCATCTTGCCGAACACACTGCAGGGATCCGCACCGTCCTGGGCAGGGGTGCTGTCCCGCTCGGGGAGGCAGAACTTGCTGGAGGGCAGGGTGAGCTGTACCTGACGTTCCATACGGATCACGGTGAACAAGCCGATGCTGACGTATACGTTTACAGAGCCGATGCCGTCCATGAACTCGCCGTCAAAGCGGGAGCGGATCCGCTGGGGAATGCTGTCACAGCTCATGCAGCAGTGGCCGAAGGGTACACAACGCTCCTTGACCTTAACGTCCAGGGAAATGGGAGGTGCCACCTCCAGGGTGACGGAGGGCAGGGTGGAGTTTTCGTTGCAGCCCAGCTTGCAGGGATCTGCGCAGAAATCGTTGCCGTCGGGGTCGGAGGTGAACACGGAGACGTTCTTTTCGCCGCCGTAAAGAATCATTTTCTTGTCAAAGGCGCAAAGTCCTTTTACGATCTGGCTTCTGCCGCCGCAAACACAGCATTCCAGGGTAACGCCGAAGAAGTACCGCACGGTTACCTGGTAGAAGCCGCAGTTGAAGGGAACGCTGTCCAGGGAAATGCCGGTGTTCAGCACCTCCACGCCGATACAGCGCACGGCGGTGGCGCGGTCCACAACCTCCTGTGCGCAGTCGCAGAGATGGACCCGCAGATCCTCCAAGCAATCCTTATCCTTGGCGGAGTCGAAGATCTTGTTCACGCTGACACAGCAGGTCTGTTCCTTGTTTCCGCAGATGCCGCCCTTGCCGCAGGGAGAGGGATTCGACTGCTGGCAGGACTGTTGGTTGTTTCTATCGATCATTGAGAGATCCTCCTTGTTTGTTTCGGTAAACGGAAAAAGCTTCCGTATTATCAATACCATTCTATGAAAAAGTGTGCCGTTTTGCTCTTTACAAATCCACCAAAAAGGTGTATAATAACATGATACTCCCAAAGAAAAGAGGTGAGGCCTGCATGAATGAGAAAAAAGAAGGCGGCGGAAAAGCGGCGGCGTTTCTTTTGATCCTGGTTTGCTTTGTTTTGTTCGGCGGGGTCTGCTTTGCGGCGGGAAGTCTGCTTTGGCGCCAAGGGCAGGAGATGGAGGTCTCTATCGAAACCTCGGGAGAAGGCTTTACCAGCAGTGTGACCTTTACGGTCAGCAATGTGCTGGGAATGGATATTCTCATCGACGAAAGCAGGGATTCCTGCGCCATGCTGCAGTTTTTGCAGGACGGCGAATGGGTCGACGTGTGTGAGATCCGCTTCGTGCGGGAGGACAGCGCCGCCATTTCGGTGAAATACGGCGGGATGTACGCTCACTTGGAGCCCGGGAAGACCTTGACCTATTGCTTTAGCCAGGAGCTGCTTGGCGAGATGGTATCCGGTGAATATCGGGTGGCCATTCCCTACATCAGCGAGGAGGAATATTTGCGTTACCTCCAGGAGCGCGGGGAAGAGATCGATGAATCCTTGGAGGAGGCAAAAAAAGAGGAGGAAAGCGCCGAGGAGACCTCTGACGAGGAGTCCTTGGAAGAAAGCTCCCTTCCTCCCGAGGAGATCCAAGCCCCCGAGATCCACGTGCTTTATGAAGAATTTGTGTTCGTCGGCAGACAGGATGCGTCGGCGAAATAATCAATCGGAAAGGAATTGCTTTTATGAAAAAGACCTACGTTTTGGAAGATCTGGATTGCGCACATTGCGCCGCAAAGATGGAGGAAGCCATCCGTAAGCTGGAGGGTGTCAACAGCGTGACCGTGAGCTATATCGCCCAGAAGTTCGTGCTGGATGCGGAGGATGCCCGCTTTGACGAGATCCTGCAGGAGGCGGTGAAGATCTGCCGCAAGGTGGAGCCGGATTGCCGTATTATGATTAAATGAAGAATTTGACGAGAAAACAAAAGAGGCTTCTGCGGCGTATTCTCATCGCGGGAGTGATCTTTCTGCCACTGTTTTTCGTTGGCCACACCCCGTTAGGGGAGCTTGTGGGCTTTGAAGAATGGCCCTTGTACGTCACGTTGCCGCTGTTTGCCGTCCCCTACTTGATTGCAGGATATGACGTGTTGCGGAAGGCTGTGCTGAATATTTTCCACGGCAGAGTGTTCGACGAGAACTTCCTGATGTGCATCGCCACGGTGGGTGCTTTCCTTGCGGGAGCCTACGCCGAGGCAGGGGAGGTCATGCTCCTTTACCAGATCGGTGAGCTTTTGCAGGGCATCGCCGTGGGGAAGAGCCGCCGTTCTGTGACGGCGCTGATGGATATCCGCCCCGACCATGCCAACGTGGAGCGGGAGGGAGCCCTTGTGCAGGTTTCTCCCGAGGAGGTACAGCCGGGGGATATCATTGTGATCAAGCCCGGCGAGAAGGTTCCGCTGGACTGCGTGATCCTGGAAGGCCATACCAACGTGGATACCGCCGCCTTGACCGGGGAGGCTTTGCCCCGTGTGCTGGCAGAGGGGGACGAAATGGTCTCCGGCTGTGTGAACATGAGCGGATTGGTGAAATGCCGTGTGACCAAGCCCTACGGCGACTCCACCGTTGCCAAAATTCTGGAGCTGGTGGAGAACGCTTCCTTTGCCAAAGCGAAGAGCGAGAACTTTATCACTCGCTTTGCCAAATACTACACCCCCGCAGTGGTGATCTTCGCCCTGCTGTTGGGTGCCGTGCCCCCCTTGTTCTTTGGGGAAGAGGTGTATAAATGGGTGATGCTGGCACTGACCTGCCTGGTGGTGTCCTGCCCCTGCGCCCTGGTGATCTCCGTGCCCTTGACCTTCTTCGGAGGCATCGGCGGAGCGGCCAAGAACGGCATTCTCATCAAGGGTGCCAACCACATCGAGGAGCTGGCGCGGGTGGAAACGGTGGTGTTCGACAAAACGGGCACCCTCACCAACGGAACCTTCTCCGTGACGGTGATCCATCCCGATGCCATGACCGAGGAGGAGCTGTTGTACCTGGCCGCGGCGGCGGAATGCTATTCCGACCACCCCATTTCCCGCTCCCTTGCGGCGGCGTACAAAAAAGAGATCGATCGCACCAAGGTGTTTTCCGTGAAAGAGATCCCCGGCAAGGGGGTCTGTGCCGATATTGACGGCAGGAGCGTTTTGGTGGGCAATACCGGGCTGATGGCGGATTTTGGAGTTACGGTAACGGAATGCCATCACCATCATACCGGAACCATCGTCCACGTGGCGGTGGAAAACTGCTATGCAGGTCACGTGGAGATCAGCGATACGGTGAAACCCGATGCAGAAAGAACCATCCGTGCCCTGAAGCCCCGCAAGACGGTGATCCTGACCGGAGATCGGGAAAGCGTGGGCAGAGAGGTTGCCTCCCGCCTGCAGGTGGACGAGGTATACTGCGGCTTGCTTCCCGATGAAAAGGTGACCAAGCTGGAGGAGCTTTTGGAGCAAAAGCCCAAGGGAAGCGCCTTGGCCTTTGTGGGAGACGGCATCAACGATGCTCCCGTGCTCTCCCGCGCGGACGTGGGCATTGCCATGGGTGCTTTGGGCTCCGACGCCGCTATCGAGGCGGCAGACGTGGTGCTGATGGACGACAAGCCCTTGGGCGTGGCCACCGCCATCCGCTGTGCAAAGAAGACCAAACGGATCGTTTGGCAGAATGTGATCTTCTCCTTGAGCGTGAAGGTGGGAGTTTTGGCCTTTGAGATCGCCGCCGCCTTTGCCGCACACGGGCATATGGCACATGGGCATAACCACATGGGGCTTGCCGCCTTTGCGGACGTTGGTGTTTTGGTGCTGGCGGTTTTGAACGCCACCAGAGCCCTGCGGGTTCCCAAGAATTGAGGATATGATGAAAAAAAGCGTTTTTTTGGTGCTGTTGGCTTTGCTTCTCTGTCTTGCGGGATGCGGGACGGAGGCCACCGAGAGCTCTTCCCGCGTGGAAAGCGCTTTCGAGGCGAGCAGTATCTGCGAGGAGACTTCCTCGGAAGAATCTTCCTATATAGACGAAGTTTCCCTTCCCGGGGAGATCTCTCTTCCCGAGGAGGAGTCCTCTGCGCCCACACCGGAGCCTGCATCTCCCACTTTGGGAGAGGTGCTGACCACCTTTTTCCCCGTCCCGGAGTGGGAAGAGGAGATCTTCTCCTTCGTGTCCTTTCTGGAATCCCACGTGGGAGAAGCCGTAACCGCGGAGATGGCGGAAGCCTTGACGGAAAAGACCTATTACGACTCTCTGTGGACGGAGTTCACCGGCAACTCCTTGCACGTTTGGGAAAGCCTTTACAAAAACGAGCCGGAAAAATCCCCCTTCGTGCGGCTGTTGAGCATGGGGAAAGCGGGGGCGAACAAGACCACCGTGATGACCTTCGGCGGGGATATCTGCTTTGCGGATAATTACGTGGTGATGGAGTATATGGAAAGCAAGGGCTACGGCCTGGAGGATTGCATTGCTCCCGAATGGTTTACGGAAATGAAAAACGCGGACATTGCCGTTTTGAACAACGAGTTTTCCATCTCCGACAGAGGCAAGCCCATGAACGGCAAGGCCTTCACCTTCCGCGCAGACCCCAAGCATACTGCGTTGTATCATGATCTGGGTGTGGATCTGGTTTCTCTTGCCAACAACCACGTGTTTGACTACGGAAAAGACGCCTTTTGTGATACCATCGACACCTTGAGAGAATACGGTGTGGATTACGCAGGGGCGGGACGAAACGCCGAAGAGGCGCAAAGCCCCATGTATTACCTGGTGGACGGCAGAAAGATCGCCTTTATCTCCGCCACCCGTGCGGAAAAGTACGTACTGACCCCAGAGGCCACCGAGGATGAGCCCGGTGTGTTCCGCTGTTACGACACGGCGCGACTGCTGGAGGTGATCGCCGAGGCCAAGGCGGAAAGCGATTACGTGATCCTTTTGGTGCATTGGGGGCGAGAAGGCTCTAACAGCTTGGAGGACGTGCAGGAGGAGACGGCTCCCTTGTATCTGGAAGCGGGAGCGGATCTCATCATCGGGGGACACGCCCACCGCTTGCAGGGCATCGAGTTCATCGACGGCAAGGCGGTGTTCTATAATTTAGGGAACTTCTGGTTCGATAACTACAATATCGAGACGGGCTTGGTTCGCTTTGAGCTGTCTGCCGACGGGGAAGAGACCTTCTACTTCTTACCCGCCAAGCAATCCGGCTGTAAGACCAGCTACGAGCTGGGCACTTCCACGGGACGGAAGATTTTAGACAACGTGGAATCCTATTCCAAGAAGATCTCCATCCGTGACGACGGCTTGATTGTAAGGGAGTAAAAAAGAACGGACAGCGGTTGGCTGTCCGTTTTTTTGCTGGCGAAAAATTCCGATATACCTTGACGGAAGCCTTTTTTCGTGGTATAATACAACGCTATGAAATATAGACGGGATCGAATTCCGTCGAAAGAGAGGAAACTATATGGCAATTTGGAAAAGAGCGTTGCTTTTGTTGCTGTGTGTCGTGCTGGCGGTCAGCTTGGTAGCTTGCGGCGGCGAAGATGCAGACAAGGACAAAGACAACGAAAACGAAGAGAGCAGTAAGGCAGAAAGCCCGACCCCCGGCGACGAGAACTGTGAGCACACCTTTGAGGAGTGGCAGGTCGAGCGCAACCGCACCTGCGAGAAGGACGGCAAGCTTTCCCGCGAGTGTACCCTCTGCGGCAAGGAAGAGACCAAGGCTTGGGTAGCTACCGGCCATGATTTTGGCAGTGATAAGTGCGATACCTGCGGTAAGCGTACCCCCTCTTGCAAGCACAAGAAGGCAGAGACCGTGGTGATCGACGAGCCCACCTGCACCGAGTACGGGCAGAAAAACTCCATTTGCAAGTCCTGCCACGGTATTTTGAACAGCGATTATCTGGATCCTCTGGGTCACCGGTGGGAGGAGCATGAAGCAAAGGAACCCACCTGTACCGAGATCGGCTGGTATTCCTACTCCCTTTGCACCGTATGCGGCGAAACCGATTATTACCAGCTCGAGGCCAACGGACATAACTACTTTGCAGGTGTTTGCACCGTTTGTAACCTGTCCGACGGCGAGACCGGCAATATGTCCGTGGATCCCATTTCCAGAAACGAGTACACCGCACCCTCCATCAGCGCCAACCCTCTGGCCGGCGCTGCAGCAACCATTCAGACCCACGAGATCACCCTTACCAAGGCGGAGCAGAAGAAGGAGCTCTCCTTGGAGGTTACCGAGTCCGGCAAATACCGCGTTTGGATCACCGAGCTTTACAGCGGCAACGTGATGTCTCTGTACGTTTACAACCATCTGGGCGAGGAGATCAGCGGCAATTGGTATTGCACCAACAATACCGGCCTCACCTTGACCCTGGAGGCAGGGGAGACCTACACCGTTTCTGTAAATATTTATTCCGGCAACGGCGCCACCTTCTATTTGAACATCGGCTGCCAGACTCCCGCGGTTGATCTTTCTCAGTACACAAGCTGGAGCGGAAGCTTTGAATTTGAGGATCAGGAGCATCATTTTGTATACGTTCCCACAAACAGCGGCGTTCATACCCTGACCGTCAGCAATACGCAAAGCGGTACCTACGTCCGTATGTACGTTTACAACCATTTGGGCGAGACGTTGCTGGACAGCAGCTATATGAACAACGGAAGCTACCTTTACGGTGAGCTGGAGGCAGGGGAGACCTATTACATTTCTCTCTGCTACCAAAGCAAGCTTTCCACCGTGGATCTTACCATCGGTTCGCCCAAGGCCGCGGTTGACGTTTCTGAGTACAACGTGATCACCGACAGCATCGATTTCAAGCGTCAGAGCAACCTTTACACCTTTGTGGCAAAGGAGGCTTCCTATGCATTTATTATGTCCGGTGCTAAGGATAACTACACCGACATATCGGTGGAGGTGCTGAACCGCTTGGGCGAGACCGTTGCATCCAACGGCTATTTCAGCAACGGTGACTCCTTTACCGCCGAACTGACGGTGGGCGAGACCTACACCATCCGCGTCAAAGATAACGACGGTGTGACCCCTTACACCATAGATATGCTTGCCGCTAAGCCCACTGTGGAGTTCTCCGGCAAAATGGTGGTGAACGACAGCATGGAGCATACCAGACAGGTAAATCATTATCGTTGGACGGCAACCGCCGACGGCGATTTCAACTTCTACGTTGCAAATCTGGAAAGCGGTGCGGTGAATCTGTACATCTACGATGCCAACGGCGAGCAGTTGGATTACGAGACCTACTGCTACAACTCCGAGGGTGTGAAGCTTTATAACATTCTTGCAGGGGAGACCTACGAGATCTACGTTGAGCATTGCAACACCCTTGACAGCTACTCTTTGGTGGTTGGATAACCTATAAACAACAAAAAAACCTGCTGTTTCTCCAAAAAACGGCAGGTTTTTTGAATTATTTACATCTTGTGCGGGAAAATTTCTTGCAATCTATGGGAAAGCGTGCTATAATAACTCCGATTAGACTATGATGAAACCGCGAGAAACGAAAAGGAGACGCAAAAATGAGGATGAAAGAGATAGGCATCGCGCTGGTGTTGCTGGTGGCGTTGCTTTCCGCCGTAGCGGTGGGGCTTGCCATTGACCGCGCCGCGTCTTCTACGGAGATCGGCGTTGAACCGGAGGTGGTGGATCTTCTGATTACGGAGGTCTGCTCCAAAAATACGGATATCATCGAGGACTCCCGCGGGAAGCACAGCGATTATATCGAGATCTACAACCGCGGCGGGGATTGTAACCTCCACGGGTTTACCCTTTCCGACGGCAAAAACACCTCCGCGCCCTTTGGGGACACGCCCTTGAAGGCGGGAGAATATAAGGTCTTCTTTATTGATAAGGATCTTACCGGCTTTTCCCTCTCCTCCGCAGGAGGCGAGACGCTTTTCCTGTACAACCGCGACGGCTCTACCGTGGCGCAGATCACCCTCTCTCCCATGGGGGAGAATCAGGTCATGGAATGGCTAGATACCGGATACGCTGTTACCAACCGTGCCACACCCGGGTATCCCAACACCGAGGAGGGTTATTTGTTGCTGACCCAAGGGCTTCCCGACGAGAATCCCGCGGTGGTGATCAGTGAGCTGTTGGTTTCCAACCGCTATGCCTTCCCCGACAGAAGCGGGCAGTTCTCCGACGTGATCGAGCTGCATAACAAAACCGAGGCGCCCATTTCCTTGAAGGGCTATTATCTTTCCGACAATTTCGAAAACCGTTTCCGCTATGCGTTGCCCGACGTGGTGATCCCCGTAGGGGGCTACCTGGCGGTGTTCTGCGATGGCAGAGGAGTGTACGAGGCAGGGGAGATCCACGCAGGATTCTCCGTTTCTTCCGAGGAGACCCTGTACCTCACTTCTCCCGCAGGGAAGTACACCTCCGCCTCGGCAGGTGAAACGGCGGACGATGTCTCCTTGTCCTTGACGGAGAACGGGCTTGAGAGCCGTTCGGTTTCCATTGGCTATCCCAACACCGACGAAGGCGAGTTGGCCTTCGCAGAAAGCCGTATTGACTATGAAAATCCTTTGGTGATCTCCGAGATTTTGTTATCCGGCGGAGAGGTTCCCTACGGCGGCGTTTACGTGGACGTGGTGGAGCTTTACAACAACGGATGGGAGACCATCAATACCAAGGGGTATTACCTTTCCGACGGAGAGGATCCCTATAAATTCCCCCTGCCCGAGGCTATTCTTGCTCCCGGCGACTGCCTTGTGGTGATCTGCGACGGCAAGGGAGAGGGCTGGAACGCCAACTTCGGGTTGGCGCAGGGCGAGGAGCTTCGCATGGTCTGCCCCGATCACCGTTACGGCGATTCCGCCGTGGTTTTGGAGGCCGCTGACGGCTGCTCCATGATGTGGCAGGACGACGAGGAGGGCGGCGCCTTCCGCGAGGGCGCGGTTACCCTGGGGTACCCCAACACCGAGGAGGGCAGGGCGGCCTACCTGCAAGCCCTTTTGGCAGATACCCTGCAGATCTCCGAGGTGATCTCCTCCAACACGGAGAGTTTGCCCGGCTCCTACGGTACTACCTGCGATTGGGTGGAGCTCTATAACCCCACCGACGCGCCTATCAGCCTGGAGGGCTGGTATCTCACCGACGATTCCGACGAGCTGACCAAGGGAAAGCTTCCCGCCGAGACGGTTCAGCCCGGTGAATATTACGTGATCTTTTTGAGCAAGGATACGGAGAATTTGCGCAAAGGCTTCCCCGTGGTTCCCTTCGGCCTTTCTTCCTCCGGAGACAGCTTGTGCTTGGTTTATGAGGGTGCTGTGAAGGATTGGGCATTCGTTCCCGCTTTGGGCACCAACGTTTCTTACGGCAGACCCGATGGAGAGTCGGAGTTTTCCGTGCTGGCTTCCGTGACCCCCAACGCCTCCAACGGCATGGCGGCACAAAAGGCAGAAACACCTTCCGCTGTAACGGCGCAGGGGGTGTATAACGATATCGAAACCCTTTCCGTGGTTTTGGAGGGAGAGGGAGAGATCTACTACACCACCGATTGTACTGCTCCCACGGTGAATTCCACCCGTTACACCGGCCCGATCACCTTGAACAAGACCACGGTGATCCGTGCCTTTTCCGTGGCGGAAGGAAAGACCGACAGCGACGTATTGGACGTCACCTATATCATTAACGAGAACCATAGCCTGCCCGTAGCGTCTTTGGTGACGGAGCCGGATAATCTTTGGGACTATTACGAGGGAATTTACGTGGAAGGTCCCGGAGCCAGCTCCAAGTTCCCTTATACCGGGGCAAACTTCTGGAAAAAATGGGAAAAAGAGGCAACCGTCTCCCTTTATGAGATGGACGGCACCGGCTTTACCTCTCCCTGCGGCATCCGTATCTTCGGCGCCTATTCCCGCGCGTTGCCCATGAAGTCCTTTTCCTGCTTTTTTCGCGGCACCTACGGTGCAAATCAGTTGAACTATCAGCTGTTCGGCGAGGAAGGCTTGGACGTTTACGAGGCGTTTATCTTCCGTAACGCAGGCCAGGATTTTGACGGTGCCCGTATGCGTGACCCCTTGCTTTCCGAGCTGGCCTCCACCGCCATGTATATGCCCTGCCAGAAGAACCGCCCCGTGATCCTGTACCTCAACGGAGAATTCTGGGGGATCTATTATATCCGCGAGAAGATCAACGAGAACTTCATCGCGGGGAATTACAACGTTGCTCCCGAGGATGTTGTTCTGGACGTTTCCCACGGCTCCACGACGGAGTATAAGGAGTTTCTCTCCTACGTGAAAAAGCACAATCTCTCCGACCCCGAGGCCTACGCTTATGTAGAATCTCAGATGGATATCGATCAGTATATCGATTACATCATCATGCAGATCTATATCGGAAACCTTGATAACGGTAACATCCGTTTCTTCAAAGCAGGGGACGGCAAATGGACCTGGCTGATGTACGACGTGGATCAATCCACCTTCTACGTGAAGAACGATACCGTTGCGGAGCATTTGAACCCCAAGGGGACGGGAACCAACGACTGGTTCTCCACGGAGCTGATCAACGGGCTTTTGAAAAATCAAGGCTTTAAGGATAAGTTTCTTTCTCGCTTTGCATGGCAGATCGAGAACGTGTGGAACTATGAGCGTGTCAATGCCGCCATCGACAGATATTACGAGGCCATTCTGCCCGATAAGGAAAGAGACTGCAAGAAATGGGATCTTTCCTATTCCACCTGGAAGTGGGCGGTAGGCTATCTGCGGGACTTCTTTGAGGAAAGAGAAGGCTACGTGGTGGAGGATATTCAGAATTGGTTCAAGCTCACCGATGCCCAGATGGAAGCCTACGGCTTTGATCTGGATGCATAATTTCTTTGGAAGGGAGGCGCCCTATGGCAACCCGTCACGAGGAAAAGTTTATCATTGATTACAAAGAATACCTTCTTCTCCGCGCCCGCGCGGAAGCCGCCATGGAGATCGATCCCCACGCAGGGGAGGACGGCTATCTCATCACCTCTTTGTACTACGACGATCGCTATGACAGTGCCCTGGACGAGAAGCTGGACGGCGTTCGGGTGCATACAAAATACCGTGTGCGCACCTATAATTCCGACCCCTCCTTTATCCGCCTGGAGCGAAAGGTAAAGCGCGGGATCATGACGGAAAAGCACACCGTCCGTGTGACGGAAGAGGAGCTGCCCATTCTGTGCGACCCCGGGCGGGATCTGGCCGTCTTAAGCGGCCGTAACGCCGTGATGGCGCTGGAAATGCGTGCCAAGGGGCTGACCCCCGCGGTAATCGTGCGGTACCGAAGAGACGCCTTTGTGTACCCCGGGACGGATACCCGCCTCACCTTCGACACCAACGTGGAGGCGTTGCATCCCGATTTCTCCCTGCTCTTTGAAGGAGACCACCCCGGGATCCCCGCCATGCCAAGGGATCAGGTCATTATGGAAGTGAAGTACGGGGAATACCTCCCCCAGTTCGTCCGAAAGATCAGCAACTGCTGCTCCAAGCAGCTTTCCGTTTCCAAATACGCCATCTGCCGCGAGGCTTGGCGATAATAGGCTTGAAAAAGGGATCCTTTTGCAAGCCGGATGACCGCCCGCAAAGCGGGCTACGAAAGAAAGGGACGCAATTATGAGTTTTGCGGATATGTTCAAAAACAGCATTTTAGAGGGTTTTAACACCGACGTGACCATGGGGAAGGTGGCGGCAGGTCTGCTGGCGGCCTTGCTTTCCGCCTTGTTCATTCTGTTCGTCTACCGTATGACCATGCGGGGCATTGCCGCCAACCGCGGGTATGAGATCACCCTGCTTTTGGTAACGGCGATCTCCGCCATGATCGTTCTCACCATTACCTCCAACCTGGCGTTGTCCTTGGGTATGGTGGGTGCGCTGTCCATCATCCGTTTCCGTACCGCCATCAAGGAGGCCTCCGACACCGCCTTTATGTTCTGGGCTGTGGCGGCAGGTATTACCGCAGGTGCGGGCTTCTACATGATCACCGTGGTGGGCTGTCTGTTCATCGGTCTTGTTACCGTGCTGGCTTGCCTGCTCACCCGTAAGAGTGCGCGTCCTTATTTGCTGGTGGTGAGAACCGAGGCAGGGGATACTTTGGACACCGTGGAAAAGCTGTTGGACGAGAACCACGTCCGCCGCAAGCTTTCCTCCCTGGTGCAGAACGATCGCTACACCGAGATCATCTACGAGATCAGCGTTTCCGCCGCACAGCAACGCCTTGCCGCCGCTGTAAAGGCTCTCCCCGGCGTGAAGACCGTCTCCCTGGTGGACTGCAGAAATTCTTAAGGAACAAGAAAAAGAACCTCGAAAGGGGTTCTTTTGTTTTGTATGGAGAGGAACGCACGCCTTTTGATTGGATAAAAAAATCCAAGCCTTTCGGCTTGGATTTTTTGGCGGACAGATAGGGATTCGAACCCTAGAACGGGGTTAACCGTTACACGATTTCCAGTCGTGCGCCT
>JAGBXS010000101.1 GCA_017629175.1 Clostridia bacterium | reverse complement strand
GGATCAAACTCTTTATGAGTTGTTATTAAATGCTCCTTGCGAAGCTTTAATCCTGTTTTGCTCTGCTTACTTTAAGTTTAAAAGAAATCAACGAGTTCCATATATATCTTGTGATACATACGTGTACAATCTTTTACTTTGTACTCTTTGTTGTTCAGTTTTCAATGTCCGTTCTCGCTCGCCCCTCAGCGGGACAGCTTTGCTATCATACCACAACTTTTTCCATTTGTCAATAGGTTTTTTAAACTTTTTTCAAGTTTTTTTGCGGTATTCTCAATCGCCCTTCGGCTTCCCTCAAGGCTTGCATATATTAACACCGTTTTGCCTATTTGTCAACCCTATTTTTGCAAAAAAATCAATTTGTTATACATTTTCGCTTTTTTCTCAAAAAGGGCTTGCTTTTTTGTTCATTTTCCTGTATACTGACCCCGTAAACAGAGTAGATGCCCACGCGTATAGTGCCGAAGGGACGGGGAGTTGCCCTTGGGACGAAGAAATTTCTTTTCGCGATGTGGGCGTCGCATCCCGCTGAAAACTGTGTGTCCACCTCTTTTTTGCAGGAATTCTGTCAAAAGGAGGTCTTTATTGTTTTATGAAAAAGCAACAAGCGATCTACTCGCACCCTTTCTCATTAGCATATTGGAGAGACGCCGCCGCGGAATGTAAAAACGTACGCAGCATTGCTCACGCCGCGTTCCTCTGCGCCCTCGCCATCGTAATCGAAAAATTCAACATTCCCATCTCGCCTTACCTGCAGGTCTCGGTTTCTTTCTTTGCGGTTGCTCTATGCTCCATGCTCACAGGACCCGTGCTTGCCATTCCCTGCGGCATCCTGGTAGATCTGATCGGCATCATCGGCTCTCCTTACCCCGTATTCCTGGGATATACCCTTACCGCGATCCTCACCTCTGTGGTTTACGCTTTTTTCTTGTACCGCGGAAACATATCCTACTTCCGCGTGCTGGCCGCCGAGGTGATCATCAACTTCTTGATCAACGCTTTTTTGGGCTCTTACTGGCGGGTGATTCTTTACAACGGTGCTTTTTGGGTTTATTTTGCCCTTGCCATCGCAAAAAATCTGGTTCTTCTGGCACCTGAGGCATTCCTGCTGTATTCCTTCTTACGCATTTTCGCATCTCCGCTGAAGCAGATCGGCATTCTCCCTGCGGGAGTTTCCTTTAAGAGCGGAAAAGGAAGCCTATTCTTCTCCTGCGTCTTCGCGGTTTTGGGAGTCGTCCTTGTGGCGTTGTTTGCCATTTACTATCCCGAGATCAAGGAATATATCACAACAATGTTCTCGTAAACACATAAAAAGGATCGCTGCTGCGTGCAACGATCCTTTTTCGTTTTTATAAAAGCTCAGCCCGTCCGAAACAATCGGCGCAGCAACGGACGCAAAATCGGCGGTGCCTTCCATACGTAAATGCGCATACCCTTCACCTACTTTATAAATAATATGATGCCAATCCCTGCGATCACACCCGCCTCCACGCAAGCCATGGCAAAAGGCGGCAGCATGGTGCAAAGCAAAACCCCCGCTCCGAATGCCAGCACGGAAAAACCCAAGGTACGGCCGTTACAGCACATACAACCACTTCCCTTCTGCTTTTAATTTATGCATATCAAGAACAGGGCGTGCATATTTTATAATGGATAAATAAGAGCGAAAGGAAGCCTTTTACCTATGAGCAAGCCCACCTCTACACAAATTCGTTTTCCTGCGCGGATATGGGACACTATTTTGGACAAAGAAACGGAATTCGACGGCGCACTGCCGGATTACTGCCCCGACATCGTCCGTTTGATCCGCGTGGATTGCACGCCCTACACCGACAGCTGTCAGGTCATCGATAACAAGGTACAGATCGGCGGACGGGTGATCTACGATATCCTTTACGAAACGGATCACAGAAACAAGCTCCGCTTTTGCAGTTTTACCCAGGAATTCCGCCACACCGCAGACCTGCCAAAGACGGATGCGGACTCTCCGGAGGCCCATTGCAAGGTCTCTTGCAGTAAGATCACCTGCCGAATGCTGTCCCCCAGACGTCCTGCGTTACGGGCGCGGCTGGAGCTTCACACCACCGTTTCGGGGAGCATCGCAGTCAACGCCCTCTCCGTACAGCAAACGGGAGAGCTTTTCTTCGCCAAGAAAACGCTGTGCTACGACGTTCCCGATGAAACGCTGAGAAGAGAATTTCGATTTGAAGAGTCTCTTCCTCTGTTGCAAGGGGAGGAAAGCATCGGGGAAATGATCTACGGCACCGTAACGGTCCAGCCACCCCAAACCACCGTCACAAAAGGAAGCATTCTTGCCAAAACCACCGCTTCAGTAAAAGTATTATATCAGCCGGAGGATCTTACCCAAGGAAGCAACTACCGCATGGCGGTGAAAAATCTACCTCTTACGTTGGCGTTGGAAGCCCCCGATGCCGAGGACGGCAAGCATTGCTCCCTGCAGTTAGAGGTAGGCGCGCAAAGCGTGATCCCCGAGCTTGACCAATACGGGGAAAGCCGTTTGCTGAAGGCCAACTTCACCGTAAACGCCGTAGCACGCACCATGGGGAAGGCGGAGATCGAGGTTGCAGAGGATCTGTTTGCCCGCAATGCGGTGGTCACCGCCTGCCGCACGGAATTTTCTCTTCCGCGGGTGGCGTCCACCGCAGACAGAAGCTTTACCGTGGATTTGAAGCTCCCCACAGAGGAGCCTATTTTCACCGCTCTTTACGATACCACGGTACGGGCAGGCAGAGTAAAGGCCTCTCCCGCCGAGGGCGGAGTTGAGCTGACGGGGACCTTGACCGTCTCCGTGCTGGGAGACAGCATGGAGGGCGTTTTGCATCGGGATCATACGTCGGAATTCGTGCAGTTTATCCCGGCGGAGCTTCCCGTCGGCCTTACGGAGATCACTGCCGAGGCCATGCCCTTTGAGATCATGCCCACCTTACATTCCGACGGAAGCATTTCCGCAAGAGTGATCTGCAACGCTTCGCTTACCTGCCGCAGTGCGGAAACCATGTCGTTTTTGTCCGAGCCGGTGAAGCAGGCAGATCCTCCCGAAGAGGAGCCCTATTCCGTAGCGTATTTTTATCCCGCTAAAACGGATACCCTTTGGTCGGTGGCAAAGAAATACCGCATCGATCCCGCAAGATTAAAGGCCGACAATCCCACATCCTTTGATGAAAGCGGGCGGCTTCTCCCGGGGACGAGAACCATCACGGTGATCAACCAAGCCGTATAAAAAAAGAAAATCCTTTTTTCGCTTGAAAAGTTCATAATTTCGTGTTATAATACTCTCATAGGAAGTTAAAAAAGGAGGTGCCGCAATGCAGCTGCAGGAATCCGGCGAGATGTATCTGGAGACCATTCTGACTCTGACCAAGAGGGGTATTCCCTTCCGTTCCATCGACGTTTGTGAGGAAATGGGGTATTCCAAGCCCAGCGTCAGCAGAGCTATGGGTCTTTTGCGCAAGGGCGAATTTATCGCCGTGGATAAAAGCGGTTACATCTCCTTGACGGACGTGGGCAGAGAAGCGGCGGAGAAGATCTTTGCGCGGCATACCCTTTTGACCACCCTACTGCAAAAGCTTGGGGTAGACAGCGAAACCGCTGCGGAGGATGCCTGCAAGATGGAGCACGTCATCAGCGATACCACATTCCAAGCAATCAAAGAATATTTGGAAAAATAAAAAGCGATCCCGCAAGCCAAACGGTTTGCGGGATTTTTTTATTTTGTTAAATAAGCGTTGGCCTTCTTCAGCATGGTGCGGGCATTCTCAAAGGTAAGCCTCTCGCAGGCCTCCTCGAAAGGAAGCAACAGATACCGAAACCGCTCGAACCCTTGGTTGTAGCAAGGGATCTGATCCGAAAATTCTCCGAGGAAGTACACCACTTTTTTGCAGTTTCCGTTCCGCATGGAATAAAAGATCTCGTAGCGGAAGCCTTTGTCAACACGAACCTGCAGAGAGGTCTCCTCCCAGGTCTCCCGGTAGGCGGTTTCCGCTTCGGTTTCCCCGCTCTCCATATGGCCTTTGGGAAAGCCGCAGTAGCCGTCGTCCCCCGCCTGCACCAGCAGGTAGAGGATCTCCCCGTCCCGAACGGTATACGGTATGGTACCGCAAGAACGTTCCAGCATATAACCCCTCCTTTTTGTGGATAACCTTGTGGATAAGTGGGCAAGTTATCAACCGCCCTTCCACTTTTCTTCCACATTCCGCCAAAAATGCCTTAAAGATAAGATTTCAACAAACGAACCAGTACGTCCGCACCCTGAGCAATGCTCTCGGGGCGAATATACTCCGCCAAGGTGTGGGCGCCTCCGCCCTCCACCAACCCAATGCAGACCGCAGGGATCCCCATGGAAAGAGGCAGATTACAATCGGTGGACGCAGGATACCGCGCAGGGACAGGCAGTCCCGCGAAGGCCCTCTCACAGCGGGCAATCAAAGCGGCCTGTTTTTCCTCCGCCACACTTCCGCAGGGACGGACACCGATGGTATCCACGGAAAGGGTGCAATCCTTTACGCCTTGGCAGGCGGCTTGGAACTGCGCTTCCATCTGTGCAAAGTTCTCCTTGGTATCACTGCGGAACTCGTAGAGCATAGAGGCCTCCGCGGCAATGGTGTTCACCGTGGTGCCGCCGCTGATAGAGCCGAAGTTGAAGGTGGTGATCCCCACCTTCGGCAAGGGCTGCTTTTCCAGCTCGGCAACCAAGCCGCAAAGCTTGGCGATGGCGTTGGGCGCACCGAAGTCACGGAAGGAATGTCCTCCCGCCGTTTTTGCGGTTACGCGGTAGCGCATGGAGCCCACGCAGGTGTCGTGAAGCTTTTCCAAGTAGCTGTCAAAGGAAACCACCTCTTTCAGACGGTCTCCGTACCGTTCCATCAAGGCCTTACATCCCCGCAGGTTGCCCTCTCCCTCCTCGCAAACGTTAGCGGCGAAGAGGAAGGTAGTATCCTCGGGAAGCTTCTGTTCTGCCATCCATACGCCTGCGGCCAACACAAACGCGGCATGAACAGTATCGTCCCCGATGCCGGGGCAGTAAAGACGGTCTCCCTCCTCCCGAAGAACAAGAGGGGTGTCCTCGTCGAACACAATATCCGTATGGGCCATGAACAGAACCGCGGGAGAAGTTTCCTTCCCGCCCAGCTCTAAGATCACGTTGCCTACCTCATCCGCGAAGGCGTCAAGCCCCCGTTCTCTCCAATAGTTCAGGCAGAACGCCGTTCGCTGTTCCTCTTTCCCCGAAGGGGCGGGAATCACCGCAAGGTCACGGGTAAGCGCCAGGATCTCTTTTGCATCAAACATCATATTTGGTCATGTCCGGCAGATAGGTGAAGGCCGTCTTGATCTCTTCATCCGTGGGAACGTAGTCCGTCATCTTGCCGTCGTGGAATTTTTCGTAAGCGTACATATCGAAGTAGCCCGTGCCGGTAAGGCCGAACAGAATGGTCTTCTCCTCCCCGGTCTCGCGGCAACGGATGGCTTCGTCCATGGCCGCCTTGATGGCGTGGGAGCTTTCGGGGGCGGGAAGGGTACCCTCTGCCCGTGCAAAGAATTCTGCCGCGGCGAAGACCTCCGTCTGAGGAACGGAAATTGCCTCCAGCAAGCCGTCTGCACGGAGCTGGGACAGAATGGGGCTCATGCCGTGGTAGCGCAAGCCGCCTGCATGGTTGGGCGCGGGAATATAGTTGCTGCCCAAAGTGTACATCTTTGCCAAGGGGCAGACCATGCCCGTATCGCAATAGTCGTAGGCAAAGGTGCCTCTGGTCAAGCTGGGACAGGACGCGGGCTCCACCGCGATAAAGCGGTAATCCGCCTCGCCTCTCAGCTTCTCACCCATAAAGGGCGCGATAAGACCGCCCAGGTTGCTTCCGCCTCCTGCGCATCCGATGATGATGTCGGGCTTGATGTCGTATTTATCCATGGCAGCCTTGGCTTCCAGACCGATGATGGACTGGTGGAGCATGACCTGGTTCAGAACGCTTCCCAAAACGTAACGGTAGCCGGGGGTGTTGGTGGCAACCTCCACCGCCTCGGAAATGGCACAGCCCAAGCTGCCTCCCGTGCCGGGATGCTTTTCCAGGATCTGTCTGCCCACCTGGGTATTCATGGAGGGGGAGGCAGTTACGGAAGCACCGTAGGTGCGCATGACCTCTCTGCGGAAGGGCTTCTGCTCGTAGGAGACTTTTACCATATAGACCTTACAGTCCAGACCCAGATATGCACACGCCATGGAAAGGGCTGTGCCCCACTGTCCCGCGCCGGTCTCGGTGGTAACGCCCACCAAACCCTGCTTCTTGGCATAGTACGCCTGGGCGATGGCAGAGTTCAGCTTATGAGAGCCGCTGGTATTGTTGCCTTCAAACTTGTAGTAGATCTTGGCGGGAGTCTTCAGCTTCTCTTCCAAGCAGTACGCACGCACCAAGGGGGCGGGACGGTACATTTTATAGAAGCTCAAAATCTCATCGGGGATGGGGAAATACGCGGTATCCTCATCCACCTCCTGCCGTGCCAGCTCCTCACAGAACACGGAGGACAGATCCTCCGCCGTCATGGGCTTGCCCGTAGCGGGATCCAGCAGAGGAGCGGGTTTGTTCTTCATATCTGCCCGCAGGTTATACCAAGCCTTGGGCATCTCGCTTTCTTCTAAGTAGATCTTGTAGGGAATTTCTTTGTTTGCCATAGGTTCTCTTCCTTTCTCATATTGGCGGACGGGTAAAAAAACAGACCCCGTCCCCGCATTTCACAAACGCTGGGACAGGATCACTTCCTGCGGTGCCACCCGGCTTGGCGCAAAACACGCCCACCTTTACGCATACCAATATATGCAGACCTTTGTTCACGAAGGGTCACACTCCGTCATTCATACTGAGACACCGAGGGTGTCCGTTCCGTCTGCCCTTGGAAGCCCATTCCCAATTCTCTCTTCACCGCGATCACACCGCCCGCGGCTCTCTGTGGAAGCTGAAGAAAAGGTACTATTCTCCCGCATCGGTTTTTCCGAGTATAGCACATTTTTCATCGGTTGTCAATACAAAATACATTATCACACGATAATTTTTTCAAAAAGATGGTAGCAATCAAAATCCGCCTCCACGTACAGCTTATCCCAGGCCACCCGCGCCAAATGGGTACCCAAAAGACTTTTGGCGTTGATCTTCATGTTCTCCCCCACCAGATACACCTCTCCCTTGCAAGAGGCGGCAATGCGGTGGAAGGCGGTTACGTCGGTAACGGTGTCTAAAACCACACGGTAACAATACACTTGCTTTTGCTTTACGTTTTTCATGGGAGCGGTTCCTTTCGCGGCGTGGTGAAAAATCAGATCCTACGGTTTCGATTTTTCCGCTCTCCGCGCTCTTTTATTCACAAAAGAAAAAACTCCCGTAACAAATTGTGCACGTCTTACAAAAGGTCTGTAAAACGTGCACAAAAACAGCAAATTCGATTTGTAAAAAGTGCTTTTTAGTCTTCCAAGAAGCCGCGGATCAAGGGTACCAGCTGACGTTGCATCTCGGGAATGGTATCGCGGGTAGTCCAGCTGCACCAATAGGTATAACCGCCCAGAGTCAGGGAACGGGGCGTTGCCATATAGCTGTAATAGCCGTTGCACTGATCCAGGGGGATGGTCTTGGAGCCGGTGAAGGTGGAGCGGAGCCAGGTGGAAAGCTCTGTCAAGCTCTCGCCGGGAACGCCCACGAAGAGATAGTCTCCCAGCCGTACGCAAGGAATGTCGATGGTCACCATACGGCTTGCCAAGGTCTCGTCGTCAAAGCCGCAGATGGAGGTTGCCATACTGCAGTTGTAGCGAGCCTTATACCAATCGTCGATGACCCGCTTCATCTGTGCGGGGGTGAGAGAGGGGTCGTTCAGCGCCGTCTTGTACTTTTCGTCGCTTTCCGCACACAATCTTGTGTGGTCGTCAACAGCCTCTTTGACACTGCGGGGCATATCCTCACGCATGGGAACGGTGACGGTAAAGGTCTCAGTCTTCAGGAAATCCTCCTTCATCACGCGGCGGTTTTCCGCAAAGGATTTCTCCAGCTTTTCCGCAAACCAAAGTCCCAGCCGTTTGCATTCTGCATCGCTGGAAACAAAATCGTCGATGCCGTCGTAGCCCTTCTTGGTGGTCAGGTCGCCGCAGGGGCCGTTGAGGTAGATAGAGGTGCCGCCGAAATCCTCCTCCAGCTTAGTGGAAAGGTAGCCCGGCCAGTCGAAGTCATAACGGTACATCTCCGCTTTTCCCTGCACGGGGCGAAGCTCAAACAGCACCGCTACGTCGGGATGGGCGGCAAAGCGGGACATGGTGCCCAGCACCTTGCCCTCGGTGTCCTTGAACACAAAGAGATACGCCAAGGGGTCGTTGAGATTATCGAAATACAAGGGCTTTTCCAGCACCTCCATGTGGGGGCGGTACTCCTTGAGAAGCATGATGCCCTCGTTTTGGGTGCAGGGCTTGCCCTTTTCGTCGAAGCCCATGCCCGTCCAGACGGTAACGCCGCCCAGCCCCTCCACGTACTGCTCACGGTTGAAGCTGCAATCGGTGCCAAAATAGGCCTCGCTTACCTCGCAAATATAGGGAACTGCGTTTTTCTGCAATTCCTTCACAGCCTCGGCGGCGCGGGCAACGATGGCGTCCATAGCCTCGTGCATATTGTCGCAATAGGGTGCGGCGTGAGCCTGAAGCTCGTGGAACACGATGCTCTTGGCAGGAATGCCGCAAGCCTCGCCCAGCTCCTTGCAGAACTTGCGGGCGTCACACGCCCAAGTGCCCAAGGAGTCGAAGGCGCAGAACAACGCCTGCTCTTCCCCGTTCTTGAAATAGGCCAGACGACAGTACAGATCGGTGTGGTAGGGCCACTGAGGGGTAAAGGTACCTTTGATGGAAAATTTCCCAAAGCTACAAAGTGACATGATGTGTTTCCTTTCCGATGAAGCATTGATATAAAGTATTCTCCGATGCGCAAGCCCCCGAGGTCATGCGGGCAAGGTCGGTGGTATAAAAGCGATTGGAACAGAAAAAGCGTTCCGTAGGTTGGGGCTCGGACAGCACGCCGTCAAACAGCAAGCCGCAACGGTGGGCGGTGCGGGAGGCAAATTCCAGATCGTGGGTGACGGTGAGAATCGCCGTTCCTTTTTCGGTCAAGAGATGCAACGCCTCCTCTATGCGGTGGGCGGCACGGGCATCCACCCCCTTGGTGGGCTCGTCCAAAAGCAAGACCTTAGGCTCTTGCAGCAAGATCCGCGCCAAAGCGCAAAGCTGCAGCTCCCCGCCGCTGAGATCCAAGGGATGGCGATCCAGCAAATGCTCCACCCCAAGGGCGGTTGCCATCTCCGTGGCGGCAGACTGGTCTATGCCCTGCTTTTTGCAATACAGTAACAGCTCTTCTCCCACCGTTTCCTCTCCAAAGAGAGCGGCAGGCTCTTGGGGCAGGTACGCCATGCCATGGCGCCACAGCTCCCCGCCGTATTTCTGCAAGGGCTTTCCCGCAAAAAAGATCTTCCCCGCCACCGGCTTTAAAAATCCGCCCAGCAAGCGCAGTAAGGTGGTCTTGCCGCTTCCGTTCCCTCCCACCAACGCAAGGTGCTCTCCCGGGTGCAGGGTCAGGCTCAAGCGGTCGCACAAGGGAGCGGACTCCTTTGCAAAGCGGAAGCAGAGAGACTCCACCCGCAAAAGCGGTTCTCCTTGAGGCAACACTGACTCCGAAGGTTTACGGAAGGCAGCGTTTGCCAGCATGGCTCTGCCCTCCCGCAGGGTCAAGGGGCATTCCCCTTTTTTGCCCAGCTTGTGCCAAACGCGGGACACCGCAGGCAGGACGGCAAGCTTTTCCGCGGGGAATGCGGCGCAAACCTCCCGGGGATCGCCGTCATAAAGAAGCGTTCCCTCTTCCAAATACAGCAGTCTGTCCGCCATGCCCAACACCCGAGACGGGTCGTGGGTGGCAAGCAAGACGGTGACTCCCATCTCTCGGTTCAGCCGTTCCAGCAGGGAGAGAAATTCTCCCTCCGCCACGGGATCCAAGCGGGAGGTGGGCTCGTCCAGCAACAGCAAGGCAGGCTCTGCCCCCATCACGGACGCCAGGGTCAAAAGCTGCATTTGCCCGCCGGAAAGGATCTCCGTGGGCTTGCGAAACCATTCCCCCATGCCGAAATAGGAAGCGATCTCACCCACGCGGCGACGAAGCAAGATGTCCTCCATGCCGGCACTTTCTCCGGTGAAAGCAAGCTCGTGCCACACGCGGTCGGTGACGATCTGTTCATGGGGCTTCTGCGCCACAAAGCCAACGGCAAAGGCGGATTCCCGCGCCGTCAGCTCCTCCATGGGCTTGCCCAGAAGAGAGATACTGCCTTTTTTCGTCCCCTCGGGGGACAATTCTTTTTTGATGAGCCGCAAAAGGGTGCTTTTTCCCGAGCCGGAATCTCCCATCAGAACGGTAAAGCTCCCGGGGGCAAGGGAAAAGGATATATTTTTCAAAACGGATGCCTGCGCCCCTCTGTACGCAAAGGACAATCCCCGAACGTTTAAGATCTCCATCTCAGCTTTTCCCTCCCTTCCAGCAAGCACGGAATTCCGCACAGAATGCCAAAGCAAGCCCACAGCGGCGCAAAATCCAACAAAATTCCCGCGGCGGCAAGGGCGGCCAGCAGGATCACGGCGGCTATCAGCACACCGTCCGCAGGGGCAAATCGGAACAAGCCGTAAGCAGTTCTGCCGGGAAGTCCAAAGCCCCGCGCCTTCATGGAGTTACCGCTTTCCACGGCGTTTTCCAAGGTCATTCCCAAGGAAACGGAAAGATTTCCCGCGGCAAAGCGCAGGTCAGCCAACGCCCCCTCTCCCTTGAGTCCCGCCGCCAGCCGCGCCTCTTTCACCGCGGTATGGCGAGGCCCTGCCAGAGAAACCATCCGCAAAGCGGAGGAGATCAGCAAAGCGGTTTTGGGGAACGGTCTGCCCAGCAGATAGACGACCCGCTCCTCGTCCAGCACCCGCCCGAAGGCGGAGAACCAGCAAAGGGAGGCGGCAAGCATCCCGCCGATCCGCGCCCCTTCGTACAAGGCGTCCAGGGTCACGGCGTTATGGTTGAGATAAAACAGCACGAGTTCTCCTCTGTGGGAAAACAGCGGATTGGTCAAGGCGAACACCGCCACCACGAAAAGCACCGTCTTAAGCTGTCTCCTTGCCCCGCCGGTAATGGCGCAGAAGGAAATCCCTCCCGCCAAGGAGCAAAGGATCACGTAAGGATCGGCGGAAAAAGCGGACAGCAACAGCAACGCCAACAGCAACACCGCAGAAACGGAAGGATGCCACTCTCTCATGAGATCCCCTCCGTTCCCGTATAGGAGGTGACGTAGTACCAGCGGATCACGTCCCCGTCCTCCGGGATATACTCGGCGGAGGAAACGCTCCCGGTCACGCCGTTCACCGTATATGTCCAGCCGGATTGATCCCCATGGTCAAACTCGTAGATCCCCCCGATGCCCTCCACGTAGCCTCCCACGTACTCGATGCGGATGCCCTCCGCTTGGGTTACCCGCAGAAGAAGCTCCAGGACACTCTCCCCCGGAACAAGGGCAACCTCCCGCGGGGCAAGCAAATAGCCCTCTCCCGCAAGGGAGGCATCGATCTCCAAGGTAACGGCAGGTGCGCCCTCTCCCACAGGGGCAAGAGAACCGCTCCCGTATTCCGATACCGAAGCAAAATCCGAAAGGGCAAAAAAAGCAACCAGCAAGGATCCGCAAAGCATCACCAACGCCCCGTCCTTTTTCTTCCCTTTCCAAACGAAAAAAAGGCAAGCCAACAAAGCCACGCCGAAAACCGACGCGATCAAAATCCAGCGGATCTGTTCGCCCGTGAGAGCCATAGCATTGCACTTCCCTTTCTTCTTTTTTTATTTTCTGCCGCAGACTTGGTGAGCAATCTCCTGCAGCTTCATGGCAGTCTCCCTGCCGAAATAGGCGTCGTAGGCGTTCCCACGGGTGTCGATCCCTAAGAAGGTCTCTGCCAGACAGCAAGCCGCCAAGTAACTGCCCATTCCCGAATGGTGGGAACGGTCGTCGGCATACAGCTCCAGCTCGGGATACTTCTCGCGGCACAGCACGAAGGCCTCCGCCGCGGCGGAAACGGGCATGCGGAAGGTCTCCCCCGCCCCGCGGTAGAGCTCCGAAAGGGAGGCGGTCTGCTCCTGCATCTTTCCATCTGCCGCAGTGGGCGCGGAGCGCATATACAGGCAGGGCTTTGCCCCGTTCTCTTCCACCAAGGGAAGGAGGGCACGGAGAGAGTTCTCCATATCGTCAAGAGTGGCGGCACCTGCATCCTGGAACACGGCGAACTCGTATTTCTTTTCCCCCAGACGGGTGATCAACAGCTTATGGTAGTCGTGGTCGGGGGCGGCAAACTGATGGAGATACGCCGCTCCATGGGTGCAATAGGTCACCTCCACCGCTCGACCCGCCGCCTTGCAAAGGGAGCGGAACTTCAAGGGCACGCCGTGGAAATAGGTGCAGCTGTTGCCGATAAACAGGAATTGCAAGGCGTGGGGATCGCGGGGAAGTTCTTCCTCGTAGCGAAGCATCAATTCGTCTCCCTCTACACGCCCTTCCACTCTGCGGTGGATCACCATGGTGGCGTTATATAGCATGGCGTTTTCCATGGCGAAATCAAAGCAGGCGCGGATCTCCTCGTTCCCGCGATTTCCAAAGGAAATGGCAAAGCCATGGGGCGGGATGGTGATGGAAAGCTGAGGGCTGCCTAACTTTTGGTCGGTGTTTGCCCACAATTCGCCCCCCGCTTCCCGCAGGATACCGTCTTCCCCAAAGATCATCAGCTTGGAGGCGTTAAACAGATAGTCTGCCGTTTTCAGCATCCGAGGAGTATCGCACCCCGTATAAAGGGTGACACCTTCCCCGGCGGGAAGGTCTTTTTGATGAATGGCGATGCGCAGCTCTTTCATTCTCTGACCTCGATGACACAATCGCTGCCCGGTCTTTGATGGGCATCCAGAATGATCTCTCCGATGGAATCCGCCACGATCTTGCCGTGGGTGGGGTTCTTCACGCTGTCGATGTGCCCCTTCACGGTTGCTTCCACGGTGCAGTTCTCAAAGGCGAGGTCGCAGTTCTCCATGGTGCAATCCTCCAGCACCAGATCCTCGCAATAACAGAGAGGCTGGGTGCCGATGATCTTACAGCGCACCAGGCGGAGGTTCTTGGCGTACCAGCCCAGATACTCCCCCTTGAGAACGCTGTCGTAAACGGTAACGTTCTCGCTGTGCCAGAAGGCATCCTTGGTGTTCAGCACGCTGTCGCGGATCACGGCGTTCTTTACGTACTGGAAGGAATACTTCCCGGTGAAGTTGCTTTCCTTCATGGTCACGTGGTCGGCACCGAACAGGAAGTAAGCGGACTGCATGGTAAACCGCTCCATGGCGATGTTACGGCAGTTCCAGCCGAACTCCTCGGAAATACCCTCGCAATCGGTGATCTCCACGTCCTTGCATTCGCGGAAGGCCTTGATGCCTCCCAGGGTGGTGTGGGAGACCTTCACCCCTTCATCATACCAGAAGGCGGCGCGGCAGGTCTCCGTCAGGGTGCAGTTCTCCACCGTCAGATTGGTATCGTGCCAGAAGGGATAACGCAAGGCGAAATGGCAATCTGCCACCTCCACGTTTTTGCTCTCCTTCAAGGCGGATTCCCCGTCGGCAGGGCCTTCAAAGCGGCAGTTCTCAACGCGAACGCCGTCGGAGCCGTAAAGAGCACGCTCTTCGTCAAAGGTTTTATCACAGATGTAATTCATATCGTCTCTCCAAAAAAGCAAATAATTTCTTCATCAAAAGGGTAACGGCAACGCCTGCCAGAATTCCCAATATTGCTCCTGCCAGCACGTCCGTAGGGAAATGCACGTAGAGATACAGGCGGGTAAAGCCCATCAGTGCCGCCGCGGGGAAGGCAATATACCCCCATTTGCGGTTATACATGGCCAAAATGGTGGCGGCGATAAAGGACACCATGGTATGCCCCGAGGGGAAGGAAAAATCCGTCGGGTTCTCCACCAAAAGTGCCACCGCCTCGTTGATCCAGCAGGGACGGTCTCGGGCGACAAGATTCTTTAAAAGCAGATTGCAAACCACCAGCTGGCAGATCAAGCCCGCCGCCAAGGTGATTCCCGCTTTGCGGTGTTTGGGAAGGCACATCAGCAAAATACTGATGACGATCCAGATCCAGCCCGCATTCCCCAGCATGGTGAAAATCGGCACCGCCATATCCAGGAAAGGCGCCCGAAAGAAGTCTTGGATCCAATCCAAGATCCCAAGCTCCCATCTATTCAGTTGGGAAAGCATATCCGTAACGCCTCCTTTTTCGCAGATATAAAATTGTATCACAAAATGCAAGAAAATGCAATGGTTTCAAAAAAGAAACTTTGCGCCGGGGAGAGGAAGAGCCTTGTTTCCGTCGTTTTGCATAAAATCAGCCCTTTCGTTTTGTATTGCCGCAAGAGGCGTTGACGCCAAAAAACCGTTGCTTTTTTTGGAAAGCCGTGATAAAATAAAGATGTGTATCAAAGAAACGGAGGTACTCCCATGTCTTACCGCATTACGGAATTGGATCCCCATCTGCGCCCCTACGAAAAAGACATCGAGAACCTGATGAAGGCCTACCATATCAAAAAGCGCGAGCTGGTAGGCACGGGCAGGATCGCCGATTTTGCCAATGCGCACCGATATTTCGGAATTCATCCCACCGGCGACGGCTGGGTCTACCGCGAATGGGCGCCCGGCGCAGAGGCTATGTTCTTCACCGGCGATTTCAACGGCTGGGAGTTATACGCCACCCCCATGAAAAAGCTGGAAAACGGCGTGTTTGAAGTATCTCTGCAGGGCAAGGAGGCTCTTCGCCCCGGGCAGAAGGTGCAAGCCATCGTGATCCACCAGGGCGAGACGCTTCGCCGTATCCCCTTGTACGCCACCCGGGTGGTGCAGGACCCCGTGACCTATCTTTGGTGCGCCGAAGTAACGGAGCGTACCGCTTTCCCTTGGACGGATCAAGGCTTCCGCCCTGAG
>JAGBXS010000010.1 GCA_017629175.1 Clostridia bacterium | reverse complement strand
CAGAAGGCACGTACCACCTACGACAACATCCTCCGCTTCTGCGATGATGGGGACGTGCGGGATCCCATCCGCTTCTTAAGAGAAAGAGAGATCGTGCACTTCCAGCGCTTCGGCGAGTGTATGCGCATGATCCAGGACGACTTGGACTACAAGAATTTCTACGCCTATAACCCCGAGTTTGATAGACGGTAAAAACGCAAAAAAGAGCCGAAAATCGGCTCTTTTTTCTGCTTTTTACAGGCAGGATTCGATCAATGCCTTCGCCTTGTTGATGTCTGCGATCTGCTGGTCGCCGGAGATCTCACGCTCGATGACGTAAGCGCCCTGGTAGTTCAGCTCCTTCAGCTTGGCGATGATGCCGGGAACGTTTGCCTTACCGTCGCCCAGTGCCACCTCGTGACCCAGCTCGTTGCCGCAGGTGGGATACAGACCGTCCTTGAAGTGGGTGTTACGCACGTACTTGCCGAACACCTCCAAGGCATCCACGCTGTTTGCCTTGCCGTAGAGGAGCAGGTTTGCGGTGTCGAAGTTGATGCCCAGGTTGCCGGTGCCCACGGTCTCGATGTAACGGAGCATGGCAACGGGGGTCTCCTGGCCGGTCTCGAAGAGGAACCACAGACCTCTTGCCTTGTAGACCTCAGCGATCTCCTTGATGGCGTCAGCCACAGGTCCAAAGTTGGGGTCGCAGGGAGATTCGGGCAGGAAGCCTGCGTGGGTGATGATGTCGGTGACACCCAGCCATTCTGCGAAGTCAGCCGCCTTGATCAGCTGCTGAACGCGCATTGCGCGGTATGCTTCGGGAACGATGCCCAGGGTTGCGGGACCTTCGGTGAAGTTCCATGCCGCAGGGCCGGTCCAGCCTGCCCAAAGTGCGGTGATCTCGATGCCGTACTTAGCGGAAGCCGCCTTTGCCTCCTCTGCCTTCTCGGGGGTGAACATATTCTCCACGTCCCAAACGGAAAGCTGACAGCAGTTCAAGCCCAATGCCTGAAATTTAGAAAACGCTGTGTCGATGTCGGTCTGAGGGCCGTAGCCCAGAAGTGCGCCGATTTTTGCCATGATAAAAACCCTTTCTTTTTATGTATACATGAATTTTGTTGCAAGGTCGATCCATTCCGCTACGGGCAAGGGGTTGCCGTAGGGCATGGCTTGGGTGACGTGATCCCCCAGGCAAAGCCCGTGGTCGCCGTCTCGCCAGATGTGAAGCTCGTAGGGGATCCCCTGCTTTGCCAGCGCGGAGGCAAAGTCCAGCGAGCAGCTTGCCGGAACGGCTCTGTCCGCCGCCGTTGCCCACAGGAAGGCAGGGGGTGTGCCTGCATCCACCTTGGGAGGCAGGTTGAAGCGTTCCAGGAATTCCCCGGGAACCTCTTTGTCCCCGTAAAGATTTTGCAGACTGCCGTGGTTGCCGTTCTCCCCGCCCCGCATTACGGGGTAGCAGAGGATCAGCTTGTCGGGGCGGTGTTTCTCGGGGTCGCCTTCAAAGAAAGCCTCTCCCTTGTTCCACAAAACCCCGGTGCAGGCACACAAATGCCCGCCGGCAGAAAATCCGCAGGTGGCGACGTTATGGGGATCGATGCCCCACTCCTCTGCGTGGTCGCGAAGATAAGCGACGGAAGCAAAGGCCTGCCGTAAGGCGTGAGGATAGGCAGATTTTGCCGTGTCCGTGCAGGTGTAATCCAGCACGAAGGCGCAGATCCCCTGGGATGCGAACCTTAACGCAATGGGCTCTGCCTCCCCCTCGTAGGTGAAGTAATACCCGCCGCCGGGGAAAATGATCACCGCAGGGCGCTTGCCCTTATAGAAGGCACGCTCCGTTCCGTCGGGAATGTACCCGCGGAAGGGTCTGCCGAGAATTTCGGTGGTGATGTACTTCATAGGATGGTCTCCAAAAATTATTCCGGGATCTGGGTGAACAGACGGATCTGGGTTCTGGCACGTACCAAATTATGCCCCGGGAACAAGGTCTTGTAGTAAGTGTCCCCGTTGAGGTAATCCGTCAGAAAACGCATGGCCTGCTCGTAAACGATGACCCTTGCGCCCAGCATCAGGTTGTCCTTCTCCACGTCCAGAAGGATATCTCCGCAGGCTTCCAGGAAGCCCTCCTTGAAGGCCTTGCAGTTTTCGGGGACGAAGTTCATTCTGTCCAGCTTGGGCTCGTCCTCTGCCGCGGATGCCGCACCGCTGCGAATGGCATCGCCAAAGTCATAAAGCACCGTACCGGGCATTACCGTATCCAGGTCGATGACACAGACCGCTTCCCCCGTCTCGTCATCCAGCAGAACGTTGGAAAGCTTGGTATCGTTGTGGGTAACGCGCAGGGGCAATTCCCCGGATTCCAGCATGGCGACGATGCTGCCTGCCAGCTCCTCCCGCTCCTTTAAGAAGGTGATCTCCTTTTCCACCTCGTGGGCTCTGCCTGCCACGTCCTTTTCCACCGCCTCCAAGAAAGCGGCAAAACGCTTTTTGGTGTTGTGGAAATCGGGGAGCACCTCCGCAAGAGTCCCTGCGGGATAGCCGTCGGTAAGGCGAACGAACTCGCCGTAGCCCTTGCCCGCATTGTAAAGCAGCTGGGGATCGGTAACGTGAACGTGAGCAGTGGCCCCCTCGATGAGCTTACTGCAACGCCAGAACTCTCCGTCACGGGTGCGGTACAGATAATCTCCCTCTTCCGTCTGCAGGAAGGAGGGCACGCATCTCTCGGAGCATTTTCCCTCTTCTGCCAAACGCTTCCGCATCCAATCGGTAACGCAAGCAGTGTTTTCCATCACGGAATAGGGGTCGGGGAACACGTTGGTGTTCACCTTCTGGATCACGTAACGCTTGCCGTCTGCATCGGTTACGGAAAAAGTGGTGTTGATGATGCCCTCGCCCAAGGGAGCAAGGGTTGCCACGTCTGCCTGAGGCAGGAAGGCACGAATGATGTTCTCCATAAGATAATCTCCTTTAGAGTAATTCTCTCAACCGCAAAGCGGCATCGTAAAGCTCCCGCTTGGGAAGCACCTTCTCCGCCGTCAACAGCGCCACCGCCTCCTTGGCAGAAACGCCGTCCTTTACCATGCGATCCACCAAAAGGGCCTCGGGAGACAGCTTTGCCGTGTCCTCTTTCTGTTCCGTCTTGCTCCGTTCCAGAAGCAGAACGTACTCCCCCTTGGAGGCGTTGGGATTGCTTTTCAGTTGTTCCAGCACCTGTTCGGGCGTTCCCCGATAGATGCGCTCAAATTTCTTTGTTAAATCGTTGCAAACGCACACCCGAAACTCCGGCAGAACCTCCCCCACGATCTCCACCGTGTCCACAATGCGGTTGGGAGACTCGTAAAACACGGAAAGAGGGGAATATTCCTTCTCCACCCTGCGCAGTACCTTGCGGATATCCCCCGCCGTTCTGGGGAGGAAGCCGTAAAAGGCAAAGGACAAGGCGTTAAAGCCGGAAACCGCCACGGCAGTCACCGCCGCGCAAGGGCCGGGAACTGCGGTTACGGGAACTCCCGCCGCCACAGCCGCCTCTACCAGCAGATACCCCGGGTCGGAAACGCAGGGCATTCCCGCGTCCGTCACCAAGGCGATCGTTTTCCCCTGCAACAGATCCTGCACGAAGCCGTAGGCCGCGTTTTCCTCGTTG
>JAGBXS010000100.1 GCA_017629175.1 Clostridia bacterium | reverse complement strand
TTCAGCTCCCCGCCTACGTATCTGCCGGGCTTCTCCACGTTGTTTAACAGTTTCGCGTATTTTTCTGTATTCATGTATGTCTCCTTCGGGAAGGGCTCTTAAGAGGCTCTGCCTCTTAAGAATCTCCGCCAAGGGGGATGATCCCCCTTGGATCCCTGCATTTTGAAATAATATAAATATATCTCCCGAAAACGCCAGTTTTCGGCATTGAAGTTTCTTTGGAGATTCTTAAGAACCTTTCTTTTTAAAGAAAGGTTCTTAAGCGTTCCCCTTCAATACGTCCTTCAAGTACTGACCGGTGTAGCTTTCCTTGCAGGCGGCAATCTCCTCGGGGGTACCGCAGGCAACCAGAGTACCGCCGCCGTCGCCCCCTTCGGGGCCCATATCGATGAGATAATCGGCGGTTTTGATGAGATCCAGGTTATGCTCGATGACCACCACGGTGTTCCCCGCCTCTACCAACCGCTGGAGCACGGCGCGGAGCTGATCCACGTCGTAGGAATGGAGTCCCGTGGTGGGCTCGTCCAGCACGTAAAGGGTTCTGCCGGTGGACACCCGGGAAAGCTCGGTGGCAAGCTTGACACGCTGTGCCTCGCCCCCGGAGAGGGTGTTGGAGGGCTGGCCGATCTTGATATAGCCCAAGCCCACGTCCTGCAGGGTCTTCAGCTTCCGTTGGATGCCGCGGTAGACGGAGAAGAACTCCACCCCTTCGTCCACGGTCATTTCCAAAACGTCGTAGATGGTCTTGCCCTTGTATTTCACCTCCAGGGTCTCACGGTTGTACCGCTTACCCTTACATACGTCGCAGGTGACGTACACGTCGGGAAGGAAGTGCATTTCGATGAGGTTGGTACCGTCGCCGCCGCAGGCCTCGCATCGGCCTCCTTTTACGTTGAAGGAGAAACGGCCGTCCTTGTAGCCTCTGGCCTTTGCCTCGGGGGTGGCGGCAAATACCGCGCGGATCTCCCCGAACATTCCCGTATAGGTGGCGGGGTTGGAGCGGGGGGTGCGGCCGATGGGAGATTGGTCGATCTGGATCACCTTGTCGATATGCTCGGTGCCCAAAACCTTCTCGTGCTTCCCGGGGATCAGGGAAAGCCTGCCCAGGGTTCTCGCCAATGCGCGGTACAGAATAGCGTTCACCAAAGAGGATTTGCCCGAGCCGGAAACGCCGGTGACACAGGTAAAGGTGCCCAAGGGGAACTCCACGGTGAGGTTTTTCAGATTGTTTTCGGCAGCCCCCACCACGGTGATGGTCTTGCCGTTGCCCTTACTGCGTACCGTGGGCACGTCGATCTTCCGCTTGCCCGTAAGGTACTGCCCGGTAAGGGACTCGGGGCAGGAGCCGATGTCCTCCGGCTTGCCCGCGTAGATGATCTCGCCTCCGTGGATACCCGCCTTGGGGCCTACGTCCACCAGGAAGTCCGCACTGCGCATGGTCTCCTCGTCGTGCTCCACCACGATCACGGTGTTGCCCAGATCCCGCAGCTTCTTCAGGGTACGGATCAGCTTATCGTTGTCCCGCTGGTGGAGGCCGATGCTGGGCTCGTCCAGAATATACAGCACCCCCATCAAGGAGGAGCCGATCTGAGTAGCCAAACGGATACGCTGTGCCTCGCCGCCGGAGAGAGAGCCGGATTTTCTGCCCAGGGTCAAGTATTCCAAGCCCACGCTGTTCAGGAAGCCCAGCCTTGCGTTGATCTCCTTGCGGATCTCCGCGGCGATCTGAGTCTCGCTTTGGGAAAGGGAAAGCCCTGCCACAAAATCCAACGCCTTCCCCACGGAAAGCTGACAGAGGTCGTGGATATTCATCCCGCCCACCGTCACCGCCAAGGGCTCGGGGCGCAACCGTTTCCCCTTGCAGGCGGGGCAGGGCACGTTGTCCATAAAGGTCTCGTAATATTCCCGCACCTCAAAGGAGGTGTTGGTATCGTATCTTCGCTTGATCAAATTCACAATGCCGTCGAACTTGGGCTCGCCCACGTTGCGGCGCTTGTTGCCGTTGCCGTACATCAGCACGTCCAACGCCTCGGGGGAATACTTCTCAATGGGCGTGTGGATGTTAAAGCCGTATTTTTCCCCGATGACCTCGATGATCTGCCCGTAATAGCTGTCCCCCTCCACGGATTTGAACCCGTTGCAGGCCACGGCGCCTCCGTAAAGGGACAGAGAACGGTCGGGGATCAGCTTTTCTACCGTCAGCACAAAATTCTCGCCCAAGCCGTTGCAGGCCTCGCAGGCCCCTGCGGGGTTGTTGAAGGAGAACATACGGGGCTCAAGCTCCCCGATGGAGATGCCGTGGGTCTTGCAGGCGTAGTTCTGGGAGAACAGGATCTCCTCCGATTCCTCCCCTACGGTGACCACCAGCACCAAGCCCTCGGAAAGCTTGGCGGCGTTCTCCACGCTGTCTGCCAGGCGGGAGCGGATCTCCTCCTTCAGCACCAATCTGTCCACCACGATCTCGATGGTGTGCTTGATATTTTTATCCAGGTCGATCTTTTCGCTCAGATCATAGAGACTGCCGTCCACTCTGGCGCGGACGTAGCCGCTCTTGCGGGCATCCTCCAGCACCTTGTCGTGCATACCCTTCTTTTCCCACACCACGGGGGAAAGCACCATGAAGCGGGTCCCCGCGGGAAGCTCCAGGATACGGTCCACGATCTCGTCCACAGACTGCTGCTTGATGACCTCCCCGCAGATGGGGCAATGAGGCACGCCCACGCGGGCGTAGAGCAGACGGAGGTAGTCGTAGATCTCCGTCACCGTGCCCACGGTGGAGCGGGGGTTCTTGGAGGTGGTCTTCTGGTCGATGGAGATGGCGGGGGACAAGCCGTCGATGCTGTCCACGTCGGGCTTGTCCAGCTGTCCCAAGAACATTCTGGCGTAAGAGGACAGAGACTGCACGAAACGGCGGTGACCCTCGGCGTAGATGGTGTCAAAGGCCAGGCTGGATTTTCCCGAGCCGGAAAGGCCGGTGAACACCACCAGCTTCTCTCTGGGGATGGAAAGGTCGATATTTTTTAAGTTGTGGACGCGTGCGCCGCGTACGATCAATTCTGCAGATGCCATGTGGTCCTTTCTTCTCAGAACCTTTCTTTTCGAAGAAAGGTTCTGAAACTCCAAAGAAACTTAATGCCGAAAACTGTCGTTTTCGGGAGGGTGTATAACAAAGCGGAAAATATTGTAGTATCGGTGAAAAGCGTTGTGCCGCGAAACAACTTTGCGCTGCACCCTATGCGGGAACTTTTTTATTTTCCCCTCACAATGTGGGATTCCAAAGGGACTTGACCTGTTTACAGGTCTTCCCTTCTGGCGGAGATTCTTAAGAGGCAGAGCCTCTTAAGCGGCGCCCCTTAAACGTCAATCCTTCTCGCCAAGAATGCGCCGTATCCTGTCGCGCAAAGCGGCGGCGGTCTCGAAGTCCAGCTCCTTGGCGGCGCGCTTCATCTCGATGGTGAGCATTTCCACCAAATTGTTCCGCTGTGCCTTGGTCATCTTGCCCGTAGAGGCAGGCTCCGTCTTGGTGGTGACGGCGATGGGTGCGCGGATCTCCTTGACGATGGTCTTGGGAACAATGCCGTTGGCCTTGTTGAAGGCGTCCTGCACCTCCCTGCGGCGGCGGGTCTCGGTGATGGCGGCGTGCATGGAACGGGTCTCCTTGTCGGCGTAGAGGATGACCTTGCCCTCTGCGTTACGGGCGGCACGGCCGATGGTCTGGATCAGGGAGGTCTCGCTACGCAGGAAGCCCTCCTTGTCCGCGTCTAAAATGGCCACCAGGGAGACCTCCGGCAGGTCAAGCCCTTCTCTGAGCAGGTTGATGCCCACCAGCACGTCGAACTCTCCCTCGCGCAGACCGCGGAGAATGTCGATACGCTCCATGGTGTCGATGTCGTAATGCATATACTTGGTGCGGATGTCGTTGCGGACGAAGTAATCCGTCAGATCCTCCGCCATCTTTTTGGTGAGGGTGGTGACAAGAACGCGCTCCCCCTTGGCGGCGCGGAGACGGATCTCTCCCGCCAGGTCGTCGATCTGTCCCTTGGTGGGACGCACCTCGATCTCGGGATCCAAAAGCCCCGTGGGGCGGATGATCTGCTCTGCGATCTGTGAAGAAAGGTTCTTCTCGTATTCCCCGGGGGTGGCGGAGAAGTAGATGGTCTGCCCACGCAGTGCGTCGAACTCCTCGAACACCAAGGGGCGGTTATCAAAGGCGGAGGGCAGGCGGAAGCCGTAATCCACCAGATTTTTCTTGCGGGAATAATCTCCCCCGGACATACCCCGCACCTGGGGGATGGTCACGTGGGATTCGTCCACCAGGAACAAAAAGTCCTTCGGGAAGAAATCGAACAACGTGAAGGGTCTGCTCCCCGGCTCTCTGCCGGACAGCACACGGGAATAGTTCTCCACCCCGTTGCAGAAGCCGATCTCCCGAAGCTGCTCCACGTCGAACAGCACGCGCTCCCTGATGCGCTGAGCCTCCACGAATTTCTCCTGCTTTTCGAAGAATTCGATCCGCTCCGTCAGCTCGGCTAAGATCTCCTTGATGGCGGCTTCCCTGCGTTCCTCCCCGGTAACGTAGTGGGAGGCGGGATACACGGCGATGTGGGAAAGCTTTGCGGTGGTCTCCCCCGTGGTAACGTCTATGACGGAAAGGCGGTCGATCTCGTCCCCGAAGAATTCCACCCGCACCGCGTCGGTGTTGGTGTTGGCGGGAAAGATCTCCAGCACGTCTCCCCTGGCGCGGAAGTTACCTCTCTGGAAGTCCAGGTCACTGCGGTTGTACTGCATGGCAACCAAGCGGCGGATCACGTCCTCACGGGAGATCTCCAGCCCCGGGCGCAGGGAGAGAAGCTGGCTCTTGTACTCCTCCGGGTCACCCAGGGAGTAGATGCAGGACACGGAGGCCACCACGATCACGTCTTTACGTTCCAGCAAGGCACTGGTGGCGGAGTGGCGCAGCTTATCGATCTCATCGTTGACGGCGCTGTCCTTTTCGATATAAATATCCTTCCCGGGGACATACGCCTCGGGCTGGTAATAATCGTAGTAGGAGACGAAAAATTCCACGGCGTTGTTGGGGAAAAACTCCCGAAACTCCGAGCAAAGCTGGGCGGCAAGAGTCTTGTTGTGGGCAAGCACTAAGGTGGGCTTGTTCACTTCCTTGATGATGTTGGCCATGGTGAAGGTCTTACCCGAGCCGGTAACGCCCAAAAGGGTCTGGTCACGGTCTCCGCGGCGGACACCTTTCACCAATTTGGCAATGGCCTCCGGCTGGTCACCCATGGGCTGATAATCGGATACCAATTCAAAATGATCCACTTTTCCGTCCTCCTTCTTGCTTTTTTCGTTAAGTGAGTTATTATATCATATTTTTTCCGAAAATGGAAGAGGTATTGAGGAATTTAGGTAAAAAAAGCAGAAAAAACCTCTCCCGTAAGCAGGGAGAGGTTTGGCTTTTCACTTATTCAAATACGAAGTAGGTCATCACCGTTTCCAAACCGGGGGCGGCGGCTTCGTAGGTGCCCTGAGGAGCGGTGAGGGTGATCATGTACGCCACGCCGTAACGGACGCAGATGATCTGCTCAAACTCGTAGGTTACGTCGGAAAGCTTGACAGAATACTTTGCTCTTGCGGCGATATTATCCGCCAGCTTGGTTTCTTCCTTTTCCTTCTCGATCACCAGCTTGTCGCCGTAGAGATCCTCCAGGTCTGCCTTGTGGGTGTCCCAGAAGTTGCCTGCGGACATGGTTTTGTCCTCCATGGTAAAGGCCTGGACGGAGATGCTTGCGTAAGCCAAGGTGCCTCCCTTGCCCACGTTGGTCTTGATGGCGATCATGCCGTCGTTGCGGTCGATGACCCAAGTGTTGGGGTAGCAGAAATTAAAGTCGGTGGCCTCGTTTTCCGCACGGAGACAGCCCTCGGGCAGAGTGGTATCCTCGGGGGTGTTATTACAGGATGCACACAGCACGGTGCAAAGACACAAAAGCAGGATCAAAAACGCTCTCTTCATTTAATCATCTTCTCCTTTGGTAATGGTATAGACCGTGGATTTTCCGCAGACGATCTTCTTGTATTCGTCGGGGATCTCGATCTCAAAAACAGCGGTATATTCTCCCTTTGTTTGAGCAAGACCAGCCTGCTTGCCGCCGCGGAAGGTAAGCTCAAACTCGCCCTTCTCGTTGGGGGCGCCGATGACGCGGTACAGATATTCCCCGGGGATCTCCGTCTTGACCTTTAAGGTGAGAACGCCGTCGGCATATTGGGTCTCGGTGACCTCGATATCCTCGTATTCGATTTCGTAGGAAGCGTGGTAGATCAAAAGATAGGATGCCATGACCACGGAAGCAGTCAACAGCAACGCCATGACGATCAAAATGGGAAGCCTCTTCATAGGGGGACTCCTTTGCTGAACGGGTGTATCATTTCTCTTTATTATACTCCCCTTTTTTGGAAAAAGCAAGGTCTATTCCGAGAAAAATGTCTCTTTTTTACCACGCACAATATGTGGATAAGTTGTGGGTGGATGTGTACAACATATAGAGTTGTTCACAGCGGGTGGAAGGGGTTGTCCACATTTTTCAAATGCGCAGAACATCCGTTCTTTTGTGGAATAGAACGCTTGTTCGCAATGCGTTTGTTCCGCCAAATCCTGTCGAAAAATGGCGAAAAAAAGTTATCCACCAAAAACATCCTCTACTACTACAACTACTACTTTCATGTACCTATTAAGAAAGGATTCAGGGTAGGGTTGCGCGCACATCGCGACCACTGCTATGTCAATAAGCGCAGTGTCGGTTAGTCGCTACACAAAACGCCACCTTTACGGTGTCGTTTTGGAACCTTGGGTGCGAGGTGTTGGCGACCACTGCTATGTCAATAAGCGCAGTGTCGGTTAGTCGCTACACAAAACGCCACCTTTGCGGTGTTGTTTTGGAACCTTGGGTGCGAATTGCATACGCGAGGAGAGAAACGGTTGGAAAAATGCGGGATTTTCGTGGGATTTTTGCGGAATTGACAAATGTTTTTTTCTGTGATATACTACCTCTCGAGAAAAAACGAAAAGGGAGTTTTTATGAAAAAAATCTTTCGGAACCTAAGAGTCTTCGCGGCTCTGCTTGCCGCCGTGACCCTGGCGGGAGCCTTTACCGCAGTGCTTCCCTCCGCCCTCACCGTCAATGGCGACACCAAGATCTTCCCCGTGGATTCCGTCAACGGTACCCGTTGGGCAGACACCATGTGCGTATACAAGGACAGACCCACCACCCAGCAGAACGAGTGGGGCTGGAACGTTGTTGTCAGCCCGGAGGGTGTGGTGACCCAGAAGATCGCCGGGGGCGACAGTAAAGGCAAGAACCTTGCGGTCCCGGAGGGCGGCTTCGTGCTGTCCGGCACCGGGGACATCGGCAAGGAGATGTACGACAACATCGAGATCGGCGACCACGCCATTTTTGACGAGTACGGTATGCGCGTGCTCACCGCCAAGGGCGACGTGGATCCCTTCTACAACATGGACATCCCCTTCACCCACTACAACACCCCTCGTTACTCCAACTATCTGGTGGTATACAACAAGGGCGGCACCAAGACCGGCACCAACGGCTACGGCTTTGAAGTAGTGGTAAATGCCGACGGCTACGTGGTTTCCGCCGGGGGTAACGATAACCTGATCCCCCAAGGCGGCTTCGTTATCTCCGCCATCGAGCCTGCGGACAAGAACCTTTTGCAGATCTACTGCATTCCCGGCGCAAAGTGTGTCATCAGCGGGATGACCGTGCAGGTCACCTACGACGAGACCATGGTGGGCTCCACCGTGGCAGGCGAGATCACCCTGCTGAAGGAGGAGCTGGCGGCCGCAAAGGATCAGCTCCGCCTCATCGATTACGCAGGGCTGGAAAAGAGCATCAACGCCCTGGACCCCGCTTCCATCACCACCCTGGCACAGCGTGACGCTATGCTGAAGGAGATCGATGCCCTCCGTATCGCTATGATCGAATCCCGTGACGTTGAGGTCCGCGGGGTTTGGTACGTGCCCTTGGAGCGGAAGGAGGAGGACATCTACGAGGTGGTTGCGGAGATGCAGCGCCTTGGCATCAACCAGCTGAACCTGGGCGTTATTGACAGCGGCAAGAGCATCGTGAAGGTCTCCGATGAGCATCCCTTCACCACCGACTCCCGGGTGCGCCGTCTGGACATTCTGGGCACTTACGTAAAGGCCTGCAAGGAATACGGGCTGGAGATCGTTGTCTCCGTGCCCACCTTCTACGGTTGCGGCTCCGAGAAGAACCCCCACTGGATCGCCACCCCCAACAAGCCCTCCTCCACGGCTGAGAACTTTGCTTCCCCCGCCAACGAGGAGTTTGTGGCGGCCATGATGGAATATCTGGAGCACATCGTCCGTCATTACGACATCGACGGCATTCAGTACGATTATATCCGCTACCCCTATTTTGACGGCACCACCGATTACGGCTACGACGAGGCCTCCAAAAAGCTGTTCGCAGAAGAGACCGGTCTTGACGAATCCGTGGTGGATGAGATCGCCACCCAGCTCCGCTCCCATCCCAACTGGAACGACTGGGTGAACTTCAAGGTAAATCTGATCCACAAGCGCGTACAGCAGTTCACCGAGATGATCCGCTCCTACCGCCCCGACATTTATATTTCCGCGGCGGTGGCCAACGATACCGGCAAGGAGCTTTACTGTCAGGACAGCTCCGTTTGGATGGAAAACAGCTGGGTGGACGGCATTTACCCCATGTCCTACGCCGAGGGCATTATGGGCTCTGCCACCAAGAAGTTCTCCGGCTATCTCACCGACAAGACCTTCCTGGTCATGGGCAACGGTGCGTATATGTCCTTGACCTTTGACGAGATGTTCCTCCAGACCAACCAGACCGCCGTCCACGGCGCAGACGGTATCGCCTACTTCGAGTGGGGCGCATACGTGGATCACGGCTACGCCAAGCAGTTTGCGGAGACGGTGTTCAAAAAGCCCGCCTTGTCCTTCACCCAGAAGGAGTCCGAGAGCATCAAGGCTTTGGTGGGTATGGCAAAACAGCGCTTGGAGCTGTGGTGCGAGCTGAACGGAAAGACCAACGATTCCGCCGATCTGTTCGAAAAGGATCTGCAAGCCATCTACGACGGCATGAAGAAATACGCCAATGATCCTTACCTGCTTCAGGACATCGAGCTTGCCTTGCGCATCGAGAAGTTCTCCAAGGAGTCCTACAAGGGCGGGGATTACCTGATTCCCTTGGAAAAGGAGGAAGAGCCTTCCGCACCCGAAGAGAGCGTCTTGGAGGATTCTGCGGTGTCTGAGGGCACCTCTGCCCCTGCGCCCGCGGAGGGTGGCTCCTTCCCTTGGTGGATCCTGCTGTGCGGCTTGGCAGTCATTGCCGCCGCCGTGGCTGTGATCTTTATGGTGAGAAAGAAATAAGAGTGTAAGTACGATTAAGGGACGCTTTTTGAAAAAGCGTCCCTTAAAAACCCCGAAAAGCATTATGAATAAAAAACACCGAAAACGACAGTTTTCGGCAATGCTTTTGGGGGATCGAAAGGGGGGCTTTTATCAAAAAGTCCCCCTTTATATTCGTTCTTAATCAGCAAATTTTGGAGAACAGCTCGTCCAGCCAGTCGCCTTGGAACATCTCGATCTCGCCGCGGTCGCAAGCGGTGGCGAGGGTGGAATCGATGGGCAGCTTTGCGGTGGCGGGAATGCCGAAGCGCTCTGCGGTCTCCTCCACCTTGCTTTCGCCGTAGGGATAGTGCTTTTCCTTACAGTTGGGGCAGAGGAAGTAGGAGAAGTTCTCCACCAAGCCCAGTACGGGCACGTTCATCATCTTGGCCATCTTCACGGCCTTCTCCACGATCATGGAGACCAGCTCCTGGGGAGAGGTAACGATGACAATGCCGTCAAGAGGAATGGACTGGAACACGGTGAGGGGAACGTCCCCGGTTCCGGGAGGCATATCGATGAACATGATGTCCACCTGATCCCAGATCACGTCGGTCCAGAACTGCTTGACACAGCCTGCGATGACAGGGCCGCGCCAAACCACGGGGTCGGATTCGTTCTCCAACAGCAGGTTCACGGACATGGTGGCGATGCCGGTCTTGGTCTGCACGGGATAGATGCCCGCCTCGGAGGCGGTGGCTTTTTCACTGATGCCGAAGGCCTTGGGGATGGAAGGGCCGGTGATATCGGCGTCCAGAACGGCGGTGGAGTAGCCGGCACGGTTTGCCAGCACGGCAAGCATGGAGGTGACGGAGGATTTGCCTACGCCGCCCTTGCCGCTGACCACGCCGATGACTTTTTTGATCTTGGAAAGCTCGTGGGGCTTTGCCAGCAGGCTTTCCGCCTTGCGCTCACTGCAGTTGGAGCTGCAGGTGGAGCAATCGTGGGTGCATTCGGACATGATGATTTCCTTTCTATGAAGAAACGGAGAAAGAAAACTTTTTGAAAAAAGTTTTCCTTCACCTTTCAAAAACTTTTCCCTCCAAAACGCATATTTATGCGTTTTGGCACCAGGTTTTCTTGGAGGCTTGGAACCTTCTTTTTCCGAAAAGAAGGTTCCAAAATCGCTCTCTTAAATATTTTTAAGGTTCTCGATCGCGGCGCGGATCTTCTCGCACTTAGCGGTGAAGGTCTCGATCTTGCTTCTCTCGGCGTCAACCAGCTTTGCGGGCGCCTTAGCCACGAACTCTGCGTTCTCCAGCTTCTTGGTGGCGCGCATGATCTCGTTCTCGGCGGAGGCAAGCTCCTTGGTGAGACGAGCCATCTCCTCTTCCTTGTCGATCATGTCGGCGATGGGAATGAGGATCTCGCAGGCATCGGTGATGACACGAACACAGCCGTTGTCCTCTGCCTTTTCGGCAACGATCTCCACACCGGAGGCGGAAGCCAAGCGGGTGAAGAAGGCATCCTTGCCTGCGAAGGTAGCGGCGTCGGAGGTAACGATGTAGAGATGCGCCTTACGGGAGTTGGGCACGTTCATCTCACTGCGGATGTTACGGATGGCGCGGATGGCATCAATGACCTTTGCCATGGCGGCTTCCTCTGCGGGGAAGTTCAATTCGTCGGTGTATGCGGGGTAATCCGCGATCATGATGGACTCGCCGTTATGAGGCAGGGTCTGCCAGATCTCCTCGGTGATGAAGGGCATAAAGGGATGCAGCAGCTTCATCACGCCGGAAAGCACGTAGACCAGAACGCTCTGCGCATCCTTGTTGGTCTTGGTGCCCTTGTCGTTGAGGCGGGATTTCACCAGCTCGATATACCAGTCGCAGAAGATGTCCCAAATGAAGTCGTACAGCTTGGACAAAGCGATGCCCAGCTCGTAACGGTCAAGGTTGTCGCGTACTTCTTTGGTCAACGCGTTGAAGCGGGAAAGGATCCACTTGTCCTCGTCGGGAAGGGTAGCGAAATCGGGAGCCTCTGCGGTGCAGTCCTCGTCCAGGTTCATGAGAACGAAGCGTGCGGCGTTCCAGATCTTGTTGGCAAAGTTACGGGAAGCCTCAAAGCGCTCGTCGGAAACACGCATATCGTTTCCGGGGCTGTTGCCGTTGACCAGGGTGAAGCGGAGGGCGTCACAGCCGTACTTCTTGATGATCTCCAGGGGGTCGATACCGTTGCCCAAGGACTTGGACATCTTTCTGCCCAAGGCGTCACGCACCAGACCGTGTACGTACACGTCAGTGAAGGGCTTCTTGCCGGTGTGCTCCAGGCCGGAGAAGATCATACGGGAGACCCAGAAGGTGATGATGTCGTAGCCGGTGACAAGGGTGGTGGTGGGGTAGAAGGTTGCCAGATCCTCCGTCTCCTCGGGCCAGCCGAGGGTGGAGAAGGGCCAGAGGGCGGAGGAGAACCAGGTGTCCAAAGTGTCGGGATCCTGGCGCATTTCCTTGCCGCACTTGGGGCAGACTGCCTCTTTTTCCTTGGTAACCACCAGCTCGCCGCAATCGTCGCAATAGAAGGCGGGAATGCGGTGACCCCACCAAAGCTGACGGGAGATACACCAGTCGCGGATGTTCTCCATCCAGTGGAGGTAGTTCTTGGAGAAGCGGTCGGGAATGAACTTCAATTCGCCGCTCTTTACCACATCGATGGCGGGCTTAGCCAGCTCTTCCATCTTCACGAACCACTGGAGAGATACTCTGGGCTCGATGGTGGTGCCGCAACGGTAGCAGGTGCCTACGTTGTGGGCGTGATCCTCTACCTTTACCAGGTAGCCGCCTGCTTCCAGATCCTTCACCATGGCTTTTCTTGCCTCGAAGCGATCCATGCCGGCATATGCGGGATATTCCTCGGTGATCTTGGCATCGTCGGTCATGACGTTGATCACGGGGAGGTTATGGCGCAGACCTACCTCAAAGTCGTTGGGGTCGTGGGCGGGGGTGATCTTTACCACGCCGGTACCGAAATCCATCTCTACGTAGTCGTCTGCCACCACGGGGATCTCTCTGCCAACCAGGGGCAGGATCACGGTCTTGCCCACCAGGTGTGCGTAACGCTCGTCCTTGGGGTTTACTGCCACGGCGGTATCGCCCAGCAGGGTCTCGGGACGGGTGGTTGCCAGGTAGATGTATTCGTCGCTGTCCTTTACAGGATAGCGAAGATGCCAGAAGTGGCCTGCCTGATCCTCGTATTCCACCTCTGCATCGGAAATGGAGGTGAGACAGTGGGGGCACCAGTTGATGATACGGTTGCCGCGGTAGATCAGACCCTTATCGTACAGGTTGACAAACACGTCCTGCACCGCCTTGGAGCATCCCTCGTCCAGGGTGAAGCGCTGACGGCTCCAGTCGCAGGAGGTACCGATCTTCTTCAGCTGCTCGGTGATTCTGCCGCCGTAAACACGGTTCCACTCCCAAGCACGCTCCAGGAAGCCCTCTCTGCCCAGATCCTCCTTGGTGACCCCTTCCTTGCGCATTGCCTCCACGATCTTCGCCTCGGTGGCGATGGAAGCGTGGTCGGTGCCGGGTACCCAAAGGGTGTTGTAGCCGCACATTCTCTTGTAACGCACCAGGATATCCTGCAATGTGTTATCCAGAGCGTGGCCCATGTGGAGCTGGCCGGTGATGTTGGGAGGGGGCATTACGATGGTGAACGCCTCCGCACCGGGCTTGGCGGGCTTGAAATAGCCCTTGCCGCTCCATTCGGTATAAAGCCGATCCTCAAATTCGGCGGGGTTGTAGGTTTTTTCCAGTTGTCTTGCCATATTTATTCATCCTCTGTTTCAAAAGGTTCTTTATCGAATCACATTTTGTTCATCACCAAGCCGGTCTTCAGCTTGGGATAGAAGTAGGTGCTCTTCTGAGGCATTTTGTCCCCCGCCTCTGCCACGGCGCGGATCTCCTCCACGGAGGTGGCGTTCAGCAGGAAGGCGGCGGTGGAGTCACCGCTGCGGACGGAAGCAACCGCTTCCTTTTCGTCACGGGTGTAGCGCAGGTTGATCTGCTTGGCCATGTTCTCACGGTCGATGCCCAGCACGCCCTCCAAAAGCAGGGTGTGAAGCACGGTAACGTCCAGATCTGCGTAGGCGGCGGATCTGCCTTCTACGGCGAGAGCATCTGCCTTTTCGTTGCCCACCAGCAGGGTAAAGCCCTCTCCCCCGGTGTACAGACCGAAGGCGTGCTTGGTTTTGTAGGTATCCAGCACCTCCTTCGCCTTCGTAACGTCGGGGTATTCGGTGGCGGTGAAATAGGTGCTTGCCTTGGCAAGGAACGCATCCTTGTCCACGGGCAGATCACGGATGAGGCGGTGGGTGGGAAGCACCACCAAGCCGTCGTCCTCCAAGTCCACCAGGGTCATTAAGATGCTGTCTGCTTCCCAGGAATTGGGGTTGCCGTTTTCCGCCAAGTGGTTCTTGAAGTTCAGAGCCGTCTCGTAGCGGTGATGGCCGTCGGCGATGAACAGCTGCTTGTCTGCAAAGGCGTTTACCAAGCGGGTGACGGTATCGGGATCGGCAATCTTCCGCAGGGTGTGGGTGACCCCTTCCCCATCGGTGAATTCCGCCAGCACGGGCAGAGCCTCAGAGGCCTTGACGACGTCACGGACGGTGCCCTCCTTATCCCGATACAGGGAGTACACGGAGGAGAAGTTGCACCCGGTGGCGCACATCAGGTTGAAGCGGTCGGTTTTGGCCTTGGAAAGGGTCTCCTCGTGGGGGAGCACCACTTTTTCCGCAAAGGGAACCAGCTCCACCAGACACACCAAGCCGTCGAAGGAATAGGTCTTGCCCTCCACGGTGAAGGTCTCACGGTAGAGATAGATGCCGGGCTGTTCCTCCTTGGCAAGGATGCCCTCGGTGAGCCATTGGTTCAAAAGGTCGCCTGCGTTGCGATACCGCTCCTCCCCGCCCTTGGGAAGCTCCAAGCGGATCAGGTTGTGGGGATTCTCGGCGCAAAGTGCGTTGTATTCCCCGTCGCTTACGATGTCGTAAGGGGGGCAGACACAGGTGGAAAGCGCCCCAGCTTTCTCGGTATACCGCATGGCGCGGATGGGTTTGATAGTAGCCATAGTATGTTTTTCCTTTTTATTCCTTTTGCAGCTTTGCGAAGCTGCCCATGATACGTTTTGTGGAGCCGTTATCGAAGGCGATCTCGTAGAGCATATCCCCGCCCATATTCTGTGCGGAGAGCACTTCCCCTGCACCGAAGAAGGGATGCTTGATCCGATCCCCGGGGGCAAAGACGCTCTGCCCGCCTGCGGGAGCTTTTGGAGAAGCGAAGGAGATGGGCTCCCGTCTGCTCTCCTCCCGGCTCATCTCCCTACGGGAGGGGGCGGTGCGGTAGGATTTCTCGCATTCCTCCTCGGGAATCTCGCCCAAAAAGCGGGATGCTACACGGATGTCCGTTCTGCCGTAAAGCATTCTGGACTCGCAATGGTAGAGGTAGAGCGCCTCCTTGGCGCGGGTGATGGCAACGTAGGCCAGACGGCGTTCCTCCTCCTCGCCGCCCTCCATGAGGGCTTGCATACTGGGGAACAGACCGTCCTCAAAGCCGATGAGGAACACCACGGGGAATTCCAGACCCTTGGCGGAATGGATGGTCATCATGGTGACGGCATCCTGCCCTTCCTCCAAGGCATCCAGGTCGGAGACCAAGGCCATCTCCTCCAGGAAGGAGGCAAGGGTGGGCTCCTCGGCAGTCTCCTCAAACATCTTGACGGTGGAGAGGAACTCCTTTACGTTTTGCTCACGCTCGTGCTCGGTGTCGCCGTCCGCCATGGCTTCTTCCGCCAGGAAGCGGAGG
>JAGBXS010000099.1 GCA_017629175.1 Clostridia bacterium | reverse complement strand
GCGGTCTCGTTCGATACCGGCGTTGTATCCTGCCAGCACGGTGGGATCGATGCTTTTCATGGGGTTGTTTCCTTTCGGGATATTGATTAACGACAAATAAGAAGCGGGAAACTGAGCCGGGCCAGGGCAGATGAGAATGGAGGCATGAGCGGTTTTGTTGCTCGCGGGCTCCCTCAGTCGCCGACGGCGACAGCTCCCTCCCGGAGGGAGCCTGTGGTTCGCGGCTTGAAATAATAATAAAAAACGGTGCAGATCGAAGTTCATCGACTTGCACCGTTTCTTGATTCGTTCAGATAAAACGATTTACGAAAAAAGAGTACGACAATACAAGCCTGTCTTCCCGTGGCGAACGAGAGTCCAAAGCTGGGCGGTAGTATTCATCTGCATCATAGAAGAATAGATTGCCATTGCCGTAGTTCCTTTCTCAAAAAATTTCACTCAATATAGCACAGTTTTTGCAGTTTGTCAAGGGGGGCGGAAAAAATTACGAAAGTCTTGCCTCGATGCGGTTCTGACTCTTGGTGAGCCAGGAGATCAGCTCCTGCAGATCCTCTGCGGCGATCTCGCCGTGGTCGGGATCATCGAAGAGAGCCTTAACCTCCGTCATAGCTTTGCTCAAAGCCTTGATGGTAGTAACGCAATAGTTCTTTTGCTGAGAATAGCTTGCATTGGCAAGGTCAAAAGCTTTAGCGTCCTCCAAAATGGGGGTCAGCAGGGAAACAAATGTCTGATACTTTTCTTCCGTGAGACCTGCGTAGGGCATATAGACGTTCTTTGCCTTATCCAGGACGTATTCCAGCTGGGCGGTTACGGTGAGGCTCAGCTTATCCGTTTGGACGGAGGGATTGCGGAAGGCACCCTCGGTGACGGGATACAGGTAGTCGGAAGCATCGATGTTGGCCAAGGAGAAAATGGCCACGCCGTCTGCGCCGGCTTCTCTTACCTCGGTCATCTGCAGGGCAAAGTTCATAGGAACGGTCTCGCCGAAGGCGGAGATGCCGGTAGAATAGAAGCACTCATCCCCTGCCAGAGCGGCGAATTTGGAGGCGTTGCTTGCAACGTAGGCGTTGTCCGCACCGTAGGACATGGAGAACAGCTCATCCATATAGCCGTTCTGTACCCAGTTCTCGCAATCCTGGAAGATGTCGTTCTTGATGGTGGGAATGCCGGGGTAAACAGCGGCGGAAAGCCAGGTATCGGGGTCGGTGGTCTTGACCATCTCGAAAACTTCCTTCACGAAGCTGTTGATGATCTCCTGGCGGAACTTCACCCAAGACTGATACTGCGCACCTGCGGTGAGCTTTGCGGGGTTGACGGTGGTGTTATTCTCTATCTGCCATGCGGAGACGATGTTCTCGTTATAGCCGAAATCCACAGAGCCGTAGTTCAGTTCGGGGAAGCGGATGTAATCCAGGTGGATGCCGTCGATATCGTACTTGGTGATCATTTCCTTGTAGAAATCGATCAAGAAGGTACGCACCTCTTTATCGTAGGGGTTCAAAAAGATGAAGTTGGTGTTGGATGCGGAGTAGAAGTAAGTGTTTTTGCCGTTCTTATCCTTGAGCCAATCGGGGAAATACCGAGCCAGAGCCATATTGGCCTGTTCCTGAGCCTCTACGGTGCCGATAAAGAAGTTTTGCACCCAAGCATGAACCTCGATACCGTTTTCGTGACAGATGCGCACAAAGCCTTCCAGCGCGTCGTAGCTGCCATTGTAGGTGCAATGCTTGATGAGATCGTTGTCGGAGAATCCTGTGAAGCTTCCGTTATACCAGGTTTCCAGGTAGATGGTGTTGATGCCCAAGAGCTTCATCTTCTCCACCACTTCTCTGACCTGCTCGTCGCTCTTCTCCGCACTGCGGTACCATACGGCGCGATTTTCCACGGGATGGGCCTCGATGAGGGAGTACAGAAGGGTGTCCCAGGCGTTGTTTACCGCGGAAAGCTTAGCCAGTGCTTCATCGTAAAGGCAGTTTCCGAAGGCCTCCTTGGCATCGGACAGGGTTGCGGACACGTCGGAGATCATGCCATCCAGACCGTTATAATCCAGATAGGCCAGGGTAAGCTTGGCATTCTCCAAGCGAGACTTGATCTCGTCCAGACGTACTGCGGCGTCAATGAACAGAGTCTCGGGAGTGGAAACGGTGGTAATGCGCATGCTCTTCTCGTCAAAAAATACCTTGGAACCGTAGCAATAAGCGTTTTCCAATGCGGTCTTGTTGGTGCCGTGCCCGGAGAGGACGTAGCCTCCCTGGGGAATGGCGGCGTTGCCGGAGTAGGAATCTCCTACCATGATGCCGTCTTTATCCACCAAAATCTCATAGCCGTATTCGTTACTGCCTGTGGTGGCCTTGTTACGGTAGACCACCAAGAAATCTGCCTGGCGGGTGACGTTGATGCCGTTGACCGTCAAGGAGGTGACGTTGTAGTTCTGCTCGCCAAGAGAAACTCTGGCGGCATCGCCCTTCTTCACAGAGCAGGCGGATTTATACAAGGGATGATCCTTATGAATGCTGAGAACGTAGCCGCCGGCGGGGATCTCGATGTCTCCCAGCCCTATCTCCACGGCAACCACAACGCCGTCGGCAATGGCGATCTCCACGCCGTAGGGGTTGGTCTGAGTGGTGGCACCGAACTCCGGGGTATACAGCAGGCTGACGCCCTCGGGGGCGCGGATGGTGTTGAATTTTTGGATATCGTAAGCCACGCTTCCGATGCGAACGTGGTTCTGAGGCAGAGTTGCGGTGTCAACCAGCACGGAAATGATCTCCGTGCCCACGGTAAGGCTCTCCGCTACGGAGACCATATCCCCTGCAAAGGTAACGGCAACGCCGCCTGCCAAGGGGAGCATGGAGCGGGTGTTCTTTTGGTTGATGTAGGTGACCACGTCGTTGAGAATGATCACGTCGATACGATCCACTTCGGACTCGGGGGTGGAAAGGCTTTCGCCGTTCATATCGTAGACATACACACCGCTCTCGGTGATGCGGTCGTTGTTATAGCCGCCCTCCTGCACGGAGTAGATCTTTTCGCCGATGACCACAGCTTCGGTATCGGAATAGGAGGAGACTTGCTCCAGATCATACAGCGTAACGGAGGTGCCTGCGGTCAGGAAGGTGGTTGCGTAGGCGGCGTTATACGCACCGACGAACACCAACTGCGTTTCGCCTGCGGCGGAGGATTCCCCTACCGCGACGGATGCCACCTTGCCGTCCTGCAGCACCGCCACGGCGGAGCCTGCGGGAAGGGGGATCGCGTTCTTGGTGTATTCCGCACTCAGATAGTAGATGCCCTCGGCGGAAACGCCCGCTACGGGATCCGCAAAGGAAATGCGGCGCTTCAAGATATTGCGGTATTCATTGTTGGGACGGAAGGTACCTACGTCCATACGCTCTAAGCCTCCGAGCACATCGTCTCCTGCCACGGGCACCGCCATTCCGGAACGGATACGCAACCCCTCCAAGGACGCGGTGGGCAGGGTGAGCACAAAGCCGTTGTGAGGAATGGGAAGTCCGTCGAAGGTGTCCTCATCGATACTGCTGACGGAATATTCCGTGATCCCGCCCTTCGTCTCGCCACGCACGGTGATGGCGGTCCTGCCGGTATAGGTACCGGAAAGGGTCAGCACGGGCGTGCCCTCGTTTTCATACGCCTTGGTGTAAAGCACCACGGACTCCTCTGTGGGAGGACAGTTCAAATGGGTAACGGAAAATTCTTTTCCGTCAAGAGTAACGGTAAAAACGCCGTTGTAGCCGGGATATTCCTCGGCAGGCGCAGAGGACTCACCGACGGGCAGATCCTCACTGCAGGAGGTCAACAGCAGACATGCTCCCAGCAACAGAACCAATGCCCGAGAAAATTTTTGTTTCAAACGTTTCATATCCTTTTCCTCGCAGGTTGTATTTCTTTCATTATACCATCTTACGGAGAAATGTCAAGACGGGGAGTCGGTCAAAAAAGTGCAAAAAAATTTGCTTTTCGGCAAAATATTAACAATGTGTTAATCAAAACGGCTTTCAAAAGGAGTATACTATGCCTATCTTTGGTAAGGAGCATACAAGCTATGGTCAGTAAATCTTTACAACTCGCCGCAGAAGAATTGGGCTTTACATACGCGGAGAAGGCAAACGCCAAGCTCTCTCATATGTACGGTGTCTACGGCGATTATCTCATCACCCTCTATGATAGCGGAAATCAGAAATCCGTTTTTGTCAACTACTATATGCCCCCCAGTGACGAGGAGGACGATTCCGTTCGGCTTTTGGAGCTTTCCGAGAGCTTTAAGTCTGCCACTGCGGAATATTACGTTACGGATTATCACGTAGACGTTGACGGTCTTTCCTGCACGGTAAACTGCGATGACGAGGAGCTTGTTCCCCTCATCGATCGTTTGGTAGAGCTGGCACAGGAGAATGAATTGATCGGCGTCACCCAGTGCAGCTGCTGCGGTAACAAGATCGGCAAGCGTTTGCCCAAGAAGCTGACCAAGGGAAAGAACAACTTCCTTTTGTGTGAGCATTGCGCACTGGAGAAGATGGAGGAGTCCTCTAAGGCTCCCGAAACCGACGGCAGTGCGTTGTCCAAGAAGACCGGGCTTGGTCTTGTCGGTGCTTTGGCAGGGGGCATGATCGGTATTCTTTTGTACTTCCTGATCTATTACTTCATCTCCCCCGTTTTCAGCGATTCCGCATTTGAAATGAGCTACGTGTTCAGCATTTTCGGGTTCGCCACCGCGTTCCTGGTTTACCGCGGATTCACTCTGTTCAGCAAGCAGCCCTGCAACAGCGCTTACGCTGTGATCGCTTCCGTTTCTATGGTTTGCGTGATGCTGGGTCAGTATATCGGCACCTTCGCAGAGTTTGCCAAGGCGCAGGGATTTGCTTTGGGCAAGGCGATGTCCATTCCCGCTATGTGGCTGATCCATCTCCGCTCCACCGCATCCGATCCCGCCTTCAACTACGCGGCAACCTTCTACAAGCTGCTCTGCTTCAGCCTGTTGTTTGCTTTGATCGGCACCATCATCTTCCTGATGGGCATGAAGGACAAGGCAAAGGTTCGCAAGGAGACCGTTGAGCTGGAGACCCTGCGTATCTAAGCGCTTCTTTACATTTCATAGTCAAGTCACACTCTGTACACAGAAAGCCTCTCGTTCTTGGGAAGACTAAGGTCATCATCCCAAAGCGGAGGCTTTTATGTATCATAAAGTAGAAATTTGCGGAATCAACACGGCCAAGCTCACCGTCCTGACAGAGGCGGAAAAAAGAGAACTGCTGGTCAAGGCCCAAGGCGGCGACAAGGCGGCCAGAGAAAAGCTGATCACCGGTAACCTGAAGCTGGTGTTGAGCGTGATCCAATCCTTTCAAAACAGAGGAGAAAATCCCGACGATCTGTTCCAGATCGGCTGTATCGGCTTGATCAAGGCGGTGGATCATTTTGATCTGACCCAGGAGGTGAAGTTCAGCACCTATGCAGTTCCCTTGGTGGTGGGCGAGATCCGCCGTTACCTGCGGGACAACAGTATGCTCAGAATTCCCCGTTCGGTGCGGGATCTGGCTTACCGTGCAATGAAGGCCAAGGAAAAGCTCAGCCGTGAGCTGCAAAAGGAGCCTACGCCGGAGGAAATTGCAAAAGAGTTGGGGGAAGCGCCCAAGGCCGTGCGGAATGCGCTGGAAGCCATCGTGGATCCCATCTCGCTGTTTGAGCCGGTGTATTCCGAGGGCGGAGATTCGGTATACGTGCTGGATCAGGTGGGCGACACGGGAAACACCGACGAAAGCTGGCTGGATCATATTGCGGTGGGCACAGCCATGGAGAGTCTTTCTCCCAGGGAAAAGCGGATCTTGACCTTGCGATTTTACAACGGCAAGACCCAAACGGAGGTATCGGAGGAGATCGGTATCTCCCAAGCCCAGATCTCCCGCTTGGAAAAGAATGCACTTTTGAAGGTGCGAAAGCAAATGACGTAACGTCACGAAAAAAGGCGCGTCCCTATTGCGGGACACGCCTTTCATGTTTTATTGTTCCACGTAGACGGAGAGTGCACCGTCGTGCATTACGGCAACGCTTCCCTTCCCCACTGCCAAGCGGCAACCGGCGGGGTAGCCTTCCTGAGACTGGAACAGGGTTTTGCTCTCTGCATCCCAAAGGAACACGTAAACCTCATCCCCATGGATGGTACCGTACAAGGTGCCGAAGAAGGTATCCAAGGATTCCACACGGCGTTTGGCGGGATAGGTCAACAGCTTGTGGGTAGCGGTAGCATAATAGAGGATGGTATCGGGCTGAAACTCGTTATCGTAGATAGCGATCCCGCTTCCATCGGCAAAATACGTCCAATAATCGGAGTTACCCACCTCTAAAAGGTCCTGGTATTTTCCGGTGCTGAGATCGATGGCGCCGATGGTATCGTACACAAAATCCTCGTCGGCATCTTTTTTGCAATACAGATACTTATCGTCAAACATCAAGGGCGTGATAGAACTGACGTCGGAGATCCATTCCAGCTGGGCGATCACCTTTCCCTCTCGGTTCAGAATACGGTAATACCGCTCATCCCTGCGGGAAACGGACAGCACCACGTGGGTATCGGTCTGGCGGATCACACGCACATATTCCAGAGCAGTCTCTTCGAAGCAGAGGGTGGTGTTGACGCCGTTTTCGTGATACAGCACCACGTAGGGACAAGGCTCGCCGGAGACGGCCTCCTCATAATCAACCCAGAAGTAGCCCTTTTGGTTGTTGGTGTTCTTATCGTACTCATAGGCGGTGGGACGCTCCTTGGTGGGAGAGACCAGAGTACCGTTGGTACAGTCAAGGGTGTACCACAGATATTTCGCCTGGAAGGCGCCGTAGAACTCCAGGACATCGTAGACCACGCAGACCTGCAAGGAATTCTCGGTGTAAACCACATCGGCAATGGCAGGATAACTGCCCTCGTAGGCCTTCAAAAAACCGTCCAGGGCGGCGTCGCTGTTCTTGTTCACCATAGCAAAGGACAGCTCCTCGGCGGGAGGAATATCCTCTGCGGAAAGATTTAACAGCTCGTAGGTGGGAGGATCGGGGAGCACAGGCTCTTCCTCAGAGGAGGTGTCCTCAGATGTGTCCCCGGAAGGAGGCTCGGAAGACTCCTCAGAGGAATCCTCGACGGAAGATTCCGCAGATTCCTCCACGGAAGGCTCGGAAGGTATCTCAGAAGAAGCAGAAGCGGAGAACGAGGAGCTTTCCGCAGAGATCTCCTCCTGCTCACAAGCGGAAAAAGCCGCCAAAAGAAGTAACGTCAAAAAAAGCGATATGATAATTTTGAAAGTTTTTTTGAGGTGGTGCATATTGTGATCCCTCCTATTCGACAATATTTTACACCAGATTTCCCATTCTGTCAACAGTTAAAATGTAAACATCTGTATCACACAAGGGAAACGCGGTAGGTTTCCAGCCAATATTCCATCTGCAAGAGCCATGCGTAGAGTTGGGGACGAGCCATCAGCTGGCCGAACCAGGTGGCATCTTCCCCGTTCATAAAGCTTAACAGCTTCTTGCGGTTCAGCAGGTGGTAGAGGCGGCTGTTGGGATCATTTACGATGGCCAGCAGGGCAGTTTTGGTCAACAGCTCGTAGGCGGGATCGTGGGTTTTTGGGTAGGGACTCTTTTTGCGGTGAAGAATACGATCCGGCAGGACGCCCTCCATAGCGGAACGCAGAAGGGATTTTTCCACGCCGTTTTCGAACTTATATTTCCATGGCAAGTTGTAGACGTACTCCAAAATTCGATGGTCCGCAAAGGGAACACGCACCTCCACGGCGTTATACATGGACATACGGTCCTTGCGTTCCAGCAGGGATTGCATGAAATACCATACGGAAAGCTGTGTGGCGATACGGGAGCGGTACATCTCGTCGTCATCTTCCCCGATGCGCTCCACGGAGGCGACAAAGGCCTTGTAATGGGCGGAAAGGGAGCGGTAGCCAGCATCGGGAGAGGCAAAGGCAGGATCGAAGAGAGAGGCTCTGGCAAAGGGATCGTGCAGCCACGGGAAGAAGGGGCGCTCCAGCATTTCCGGTCGGTAGAACCAGGGATAGCCGCCGAAGATCTCGTCGGAGCACTCCCCGGAGAGAGCTACGGTGTGGTGCTGTTTGATCATGCCGCAGTACAACAGAAGCGAGGAGTCGATATCCGCCTGCCCCGGCAGATCTCTGGCATCCACGGCGGTTTTCAGCAGACGGAACACGTCCTTGCTTTCCGCGGTGAGGACGGTGTGCCTTGTGCCCAGCTTTTCTGCCAGCCATGAAGCGTAGACGTCATCGCTTTCCGGCTGGAAGAGGGAGGATTTGAAGTTCTTGCGGTTGTAGGCGTATTCAAAGGAATAGGTGGACAGTGTCTCCCCTTTTTCCTTGCAATGCTTTGCCGCCAAGGCGGAGATCACAGAGGAATCCAAGCCTCCCGACAGCAGGGTGCAGAGAGGCACGTCGCTGACCATTTGCCGTTCCACCGCATCGGTGACCAAAAAGCGTACGGTTTCGATGGCCTCTCCCCGAGTTTGGTCAAAGGGCTTCGGGGCAAGGCGCCAATACAGCGCCTTCTCCATGGAGCCGTTTTTCAAGAAAGCGTATTCTCCCGGCAGGAGCTTACAGATCCCCTTGAAGGTGCCGCTTTGGGGCAGGGTGACAGGGGCTAAGAAGAGCAGCTCAAAGATACCGTTCTGATCCAGCTCCCGCTTCACCCCAGGGTAGGCAAGGATGCCCTTCAGCTCCGAGGAAAAGACGAAGGTGTCCTCTGCGAAGGTATAATAAAGGGGCTTAACGCCCAAACGGTCGCGGCAAAGAAAAAGAGTGTCCTCCTGCTGATCGTAGACAGCGAAGGCGAAGATGCCGTTGAGCTTTTCCGCACAGTGCTTTCCCCACAACACGTAGGACCACAAAACGGTTTCGGTATCGGATTGCGTGGCTACGGTAATCCCCGCCAGAGCAAGCTCACGGTTCAGCTCTTTTCGGTTGTAGATCTCGCCGTTGTAGACGATGGTATACTGATTTTCACGGTAGGAAACGGTCATGGGCTGGAGCCCGTGCTCCGGATCGATGACGGAAAGGCGGTTATGGCCCGCGCACAAGGAGCCTGCGCTGAAATAGCCGTTTTGATCCGGCCCTCTCCGATACATGGAGGTATTCATTTCCTTGATCGCGCTGTTGTCGCCGCCGAAAATGCCGCAAATGGAACACATAGGTATCATCATGCCTTTCGTAACCCGCAAAGCGGGCGGTCTTAAGGGTACTTGCGGGCAAAGTCGCAAGCCCATTTCTTTTTTTCATGTATTCAATATATGCAATTCGGGCGGGGTTATTCAAAAAAACGCCCCGTGAACAGGGCGTTTTTCGAGACGAATATAAATTTTCGGTTCAGGCAAGCGATTCCTCGATGCATTGCAGGATCTGCACAAGCAAGGCGGGGTCTAAATGCTCCATGCTTTGTGCCTTGGGAAGTCTGCCGCACAGCACGCGGAACCATACTGCGGCAGCGGTAAATCTGCCGTAATCCAAGGACAGATGGAAGCCGTCTCGGCAAAGGGACAGACCCCCGTTTTGGAAATCGAAGGCGGGAACCTTCTCGCGGAGGCGTTGGATCACACTCCCCACGGGGATCAAGGGAGCATCCAACAGCTTGGAGGCCATCACGGAGGCGTCGGAGATGCGGCGGTACATTTCCCGCTGATCGTTTTGGTAGTGGGCAAAGCCCGGTCGGTCTGCGTTCCATTCGTATGCCCAGGTTTGGTGGAAATACAGCTCTGCCGCAGGATGGGCGGACTGCACCAGCTTGGCCAAGGAGGTCAAATAGGGCACGTAGGTTTGAGGCATCCCGCTGTACGGGCTTGACTGCTGGAAGGTGATCACGTCCCAGGTCTCAAGCTCCAAGGCCTCCCGCAGGGAAACGTAGCGGTCGGTGGAAACACCGTCCTTTTCCAGCAGGTAGTTCCGTTTGTTCCACACGGCGTTTTCCCAATGCTTCTCCAAGCTACAGCCCGCAATATAAAGGTTATACAGCTCCATGGGAACGCCGTTTTCCATAGCGAGGCGGGGCAGATAATTATGGGCGTCCTGGGAAAAGCTGTTGCCGATGGAAAGAATTTTCATAAAAGTGCGCACCTCCTTCAAGGCTTGTGAATTTCCCGCTTGATTTTAGAGAAAATGCGTGATATAATTACTTCTTGATGGGAAGCCATTCCAGCACGCGGCGAATGTATTCATCCCAGAATTCCCAGGTGTGTGCGCCGGGGCCTTCCTCGTAGGTAAGCTCCAGCCCCAAGGAACGCACATGGGCAATGGCGGTTTGGTTTTCCTTGTACAGGAAATCCTCGGTACCGCAACAAGCATACAGTGCGGGGCGACAGGAGGAGGCGGCAACCTTTTGTGCCAGTGCCAAGAGGTCGTTATCACTTCCCTGCAGCTCCTCCACAGAGCCGAACAAGCTGTTCCAATAGGCGGGGTTGCCCACTTGGTTGCGCTTGACAGTGGCTACGATATCCAGACAGCCGGACAGAGATGCCACGGCGGCAAAACGCTCGGGACAGCCGAGACCCAACTTCCATGCGCCGTATCCGCCCATGGAAAGCCCTGCGGCGAAGGTATCCTCACGGCGAGGAGAGATCCGCGGGAAGAAGCCGCGGCAGATCTCGGGAAGCTCTTGGGAGAAGAAGGTCCAATAGCGGCCGCCAACCTTCATATCGGTGTAAAAGCTGAGGTCTGCATTGGGCATCACCACAGCAATTCCCATTTGGGAAACGTATCGCTCGATGGAGGTGCGGCGAAGCCAGATGGAATGATCGTCGGACATTCCGTGCAGGAGATACAAAACGGGATAGGTATCAGAGGCATCTACCCCCTGCATACCGATCTGCGTCGTAGTGGTTTGGGGCAGAATGACCTCCATGGTGGTACACTTCCCCAGCACGTTGGAAAAAAATTCGACCGTTAAATGTGCCATAGATTACTTTCCTTTTCTTGAATAAATATATTTAGATGCGAGGTGTTTTTTTGTGATGACGGTTGCGTCGCCTTACCGGGCTCTTCCCACGGAAGAACAGGCAGACAGGCTCCCTTACCCTGCGTTTCTTTTGAATGACCGGCGGTTAATTGTTTACCGCAACAAGGCCTCCCGCCTGAGAAGTTTTCATATGAGGATCCATGCAAGGATCGACGTTTACGTCACCAAGAAGGCTGCGGAACGGATCGCGGAAATGGCGGTGGGAGAAGAGCTGTTTTTTGACCTTACGGAGGAAAACTGCTACGGTGCGGTGATCCGCCGCTTTGAGACGGGATATTGCGTTGCCATCCGCACCATTACCGCGTATATGGCTAAATACGTCTCTGATCTGGCGTTGAAGCTCCCCTCGTTCTTTGCGGAGACCGTTGACCAACGGACGGAAAGCCTTTGCGGATCCGGCTGTTCCCCCAAAGAGCTCACGGAAATACGGCGGCGGCACAATCGGGTGCTTCGCTATCAGAACGCCATGGCGGCTTATTTTTCCGTAACCGCAGGCAGGTTGAGCCGTGATTCCGCCGTGGAGCTTTCGGGATGTGTTCACCCCATACTGGATTGCGCCGTACGGTTTCTGCGCCCCAACGGCATCCGCCTTTCCGTAAAGGAAACGGAGGGAACCTTAGTGGCAAGAGGCAATCCCGGCATGATCCGTTTTGCCATCTCCGCCATGCTTTCCGTTGCGGCGGAAAATTCCATCGACGGGCGTGTACGAGCAGAGACCCGCATTCTGAACGGGGAGTTTGCCTTCCACGTTCTGTTTGAACCTGCCATGGAAGAAAAAGCACTGGAGGAATTTCTCTCCTGCTACTTCGGCGGCAAGCTTTTGGACTCCGACTACCGCGATGCCTGCTTTGATCTGTTGTTGATCCAAATGATTTCGGAGAAAATGGGCTGGACCTTTGGTGTCAGCCGTACCGGATGCACCGACGGACTGTTGGCGTTGACCCTTTATATTCCCGAGGAAACGGGTATGATCCCCACCTTGCAGACCTTCTTCGACCCTCTCCCGTTGTTGGAGACAGCGTTTGTGCGGTTGATGCCCGAAACGGAAGGGTAACACTTTATTGGTATTGTAATACTTTCCCGCAGATTTGTCAACGAAAAAGATCTAATGAAAAAACAAAAATCTTGCGTTTCCTTTCTCACAAAGAGGACACGCAAGATTTTTTTTGCATCGTTATGCCTTCATGCCTTCCAGCAAAATACCGAAGGCGTATCTGAAGTTTTTGACAGCCGTTTCGGGAGGCAATTCTCTGCCCACCGCATCGGCGTTATAGCCGCGGATGAAGCACCATACCGCGTAGCTCATGACCTCGCTGTCCAGTTCCTTCCGCAGGCATCCCTTGGACTTACCCAGCTCGATGAGCTTGACGATCTCGTTCTTCCACCAAAGGTAGTTATCCACGCCCGTGGAATCGCTGTTGAAGACGTACACGTTCATCTTCATCTTCAGCTCGTAGGACATGATCAGGGTGTTGGTAACAATATCGATGACCCCGGAAAAGAACTCCCCCTCCGGGTCAAAGCCAGCCGCAAGGCTCTTGCGGATCTGAAGAGTCAAGCGCTCGTAAACGATCTGCAAGACCTCGTTAATGTTATGGAAACGGTTGTAGAACACGCGGTTGGTGATCCCGAGCTCCTGCAGAATACGGCGGACGTTGATGGTTTCTGTGCCGGATTCCGATGCAAGCCTCGCCGCGGTGGCGATGATGGTTTCGGACATTTCGTCAAAAATCAATTCTGTTTTCAAAGGCCAACGCCTCCTTTTTCAATGATCTCAAGGTGAAAAATATCAAGCAAGGGAGGATTCCTTTTCTACGATCTCCTTGACCAACGAAACCGTATCCTCCAAGCGAACGTTCTCGATCTTATAATCGAAGAAATCGAAGTAAGACATCTCCTCCTCGTAGCGGGACATGCGGATACGGATCTGCTCGGGAGAATCGCCTCTGCCAACAAGACGGCGCTCCAATTCCTCCTTGCCGATGTACAAGAAAACAGTAACGACCTTGACCTCATCCTTTAAGATCTTGCCCAGATTTACAGCACCCTTGACGTCGATATCCTTGATGATGGTCTTACCCGTGGCCAAGGCTTCCGCCAGCAATTTACGGGAACTGCCGTAGAAGCTTGTGTGGATGAATTCGTGCTCAAAAAGCTCCCCTTCCTCAATCTTTTTGCGGAATTCCTCTTCCGTCAAAAAATGATATGGAAAGCCCTCCACCTCGCCGGGTCTGGGGGAACGGGTGGTGTAGGTCGGCATAAAGCCAAAGGAGGAATTTTCCTCTCCCAAAAGGGTATTGATCACGGTATTCTTGCCCACTGCGGCGCAACCGGATAAGATTACAAACATTGCTTCGGATCTCCTTTTTTTGCTTTTATTCATTATAACGGGTAAAGGGTCACTTGTCAAGATATAGTTTGCCTTGCCGAACATTTTCTTGCGCAAAAAATCTGCCGAGACTGTTGAGGACGTGCTTTTTGTCCCCGCTCCAAAGAGGCGCCAGCAGGGTACGCTTATCCCCGTCTCCCGTGAGCCTATGGATCACTACGTGAGGCGGAAGGCGGTTGATGCATTCCCCCAAAAGGCGGGCGTAGGCAGGAAAGGACATGGCGGAGATCAAGCCTTGGCGGTAGAGGGGCTCCAGATCCGTGCCCTTGACAATGTGAAGCAAGTGAAATTTCACGCCGTCGGTTCTGTTTCCCACGTGGGAAACGGTTTGATATACCATCTCCGCCGTC
>JAGBXS010000098.1 GCA_017629175.1 Clostridia bacterium | reverse complement strand
GCAAAGGAGCCCGTGGCATCATGACGGAAAACATCATTTTAGCCGTAGTCTTGCTTGCCATCTTAGGCGGTGCCATTACTTATATCGTCAAAGCAAAAAAGCGGGGGCAAAAGTGCATCGGTTGCCCGTATAGCAACTCCTGCGGAAAGAGTGCAGGCTGCTCTTGCGGCGAAGGCAAATAAAAAGAAGAACCATGGATTTTTGTGTTCCATGGTTCTTTTCTATGTTTGTATTACAGCTCGTGTCTGTACTTGCCGAACTCCACGGCTTCTTCCAGCGGGGAGTACATATAGCCCGGGTGGTATTCGTTGCCTGCGGCACGGAACTCCGCCAGACGGGTCTGGAGAGAGGAGCCCTTGCGGATGAACATCAGATTCTCGTCCATGGTGCCTACCAGAGGGCAGAGATGGACGCACTTCTCGATCTCCAGAATGCGGCTTCCCGCAGGGAAGAGATGCTTGTTCTGGGCAGAATACAGCCAGGAATAGCAGACGATGGCCTTGAACTCCATGTCGGGGTAGAACTCGCGGTAGAACTCCAACGCCTGCAGAATGGACTTGCGGTGCTGTTCGGGGGAATACTCCGAGTTGGGAGGAATGTGAATGCCCAAGGCCGCATCCTTACGGGAGAGGGCAAGCTTCCAAACAGACTTGGGGAAGCTTTCCGCCTTCTCTTTTACCTGTGCGTTGGGCAATACCTCGTGGCCGATAAAGGCATCCTCCGTCTCCTGCAAAGCGGTGGTACGGAAAGCGGCGCGGGAGGGGGTATTGGTAAGTGCGCCGTCCTTGTCGGCATCAAACCCGCCGATGAGCAACGTGCGGTATTCCTTGCCGTCGGTGATGGCGATATAATCCCCGGAGAACTGCTCGGGCTGGAACTTCAAGGTGTTGAACAGGAACATACAGCCCCCTGCGCAAAGCAGGTTCCAGTTCCGCTCCCCGATGCCCCAATAGCCGTTGGGCACGGAAAAGCCGGTGGTGTAGCCGCGGTATGCGCCGGTGTTCTCTGCGTTGAGATCAGCGGGAGGCTTGCGCACCGTCAGGGTGTAACCCAAGGCGGCGGTGACGAACAGAAGATCCACGCTGGGGGTCTGATAGCCGGGGATCTCAAAGAGCACGGGAGCGTAGATCTCGTTTTCCCAAGGCTTTCTGGCCTCAAAGAGGCAGTAGCGCAAAAATCTTGCCGCCAAGTTGCGCTGTGTATCCTCCAAAAGCTTTGCATTCATCTCCTGCAAGAACTCAAAGCAGGCGTGGTCAACCCCCGTAGCGGCCTCCACGGCGGCAAACTCTTCATCACTCACCAAGGGTTTGGAGGCATCCCCGTCAAAGCTCTCCGCCAAGGGGAGGAAGGCTGCGGGGAGATCGTAGGTAAAATAGGATTTTACTGCATTTATATCAAGCATGGCTTTTACACTCCTTTTTTTCTTTTATTCTATCAAAAAGTCCCTCCTTTGTCAAGCATACTGCAAAAAATGGGGAAAACCTATGGACATTTTCTTTTTATCGTGTTAAAATACAAAAGAACAGGAGGCGTTACCCATGGATCAACAAGAACTGAAATACCAAAAAATGACACAAACCCCCGTCAAGCCTCTGATCTTGAAGCTTGCCATCCCCACCATCCTTTCCATGCTGGTGACCACTTTCTACAACATGGCGGACACCTATTTCGTGGGTATGCTGGAAAGCAACAGCATCACCGGCGCCGTGGGCGTTGTGTTCTCCATGATGTCGGTGATCCAGGCGGTGGGCTTTTTCTTCGGCCACGGCTCGGGGAACTACGTCTCCCGTGAGCTGGGGAAGCACCGCATCAAAGAGGCGGAGACCATGGTTTCCGTGGGCTTTTTCACTTCCTTTGCCGCAGGACTTTTGATCTGCGTGGGCGGCTTGCTGTTCTTGGATCCTTTGACCCGCCTTTTGGGTGCTACGGAGACCATCTTGCCCTACGCAAAAGCCTATTTGGCGCCTCTTCTCCTCTCTGCGCCCTTTATGTGCGCCTCCCTTGTTTTGAACAACCAGCTCCGCTTCCAGGGCAACGCCACCTACGCCATGGTGGGCATCGTTTCCGGTGCGGTGTTGAACATTGCTCTTGACCCTCTGTTGATCTTTACCTTTGATATGGGCATCTCCGGTGCCGCCTGGGCAACCGCCATCAGCCAGATCGTCAGCTTCGGTCTGCTGTTGATAGGCGTACAGAAGAGCGATACCCTCAAGGTGCGTATCAAGAACTTTACCTTCGACGTTTCCTATCTTAAGAGCATCGCAAACGGCGGAACTCCCTCCCTTTGCCGCCAGGGCATCGGCTCCATTGCCGCCATCGCTCTGAACCGCGTGGCAGGAGGCTTTATGGACCACGATGCGGTGATCGCCGCCTTCTCTGTGGTGCAGAGAATTATGATGTTTGCCGCCTCCACCTTCATCGGCTTCGGCCAGGGCTTTCAGCCGGTTTGCGGCTTCAACTGGGGCGCCAAGCGTTACGACCGTGTGAAGGAGGCCTTCTGGTTCAGCACCATCGTCTCTATGACGTTTATGGCGTTGTTCTCTGTTGTCGGCTTCCTCCTTTCGGGAGAATTGATCGCCCTGTTCCGTGACGAAGCTCACGTCATTGAGATCGGCACCAAGGCTCTGCGGGCCCAACTGTACGTCTTCCCCTTGATGGGCTGGGTGTTCCTTTCCAATATGATGCTGCAGACCATCGGCAGAGTGTTCAAGGCCTCCATCCTGGCCGCCGCACGGCAGGGGCTTGCCTTCCTGCCCGTGGTGCTGATCCTGCCCGACATCTTTGGGCTGGGAGGCTTGGTCTGGGCGCAGGCGGTAGCCGACGTGCTGGCGTTCCTGATCGCCCTGCCTATTCAGATTTCCGTTTTGCGGGAGATGGAAGGATATATGAAGGAGAGTGTTCAAATATGATCGACCTGCTTGCCACCGAAAAAGAACTGATCTCCCGCCACATTATCCCCGGCGGGGTGTGTGCGGATTTCACCATGGGCAACGGCCACGACACCCTGTGGCTCTCCCGTGCCGTGGGGGAGACGGGGAAGGTGTACGCCTTTGACGTACAGCAAGCCGCCCTGGACAGCACCGCCGCATTGCTGAAGGCGGAAAACGCCCCGGACAACGTGACCTTGATCTTAGATTCCCACCACAACGCCGCAAACTATATAAAGGAACCCATCTGCGTGGGAATGTTCAACTTAGGCTGGCTTCCCGGCGGGGACAAAAGCATCACCACCCTGCGGGAGACCACCCTCCCTGCGGTGGAGACTGCCATCTCTCTCCTTGCCCCCGGAGGCGGCATCCTGCTGGCGGTGTACCCCGGCCACGAGGAGGGCAGGATCGAAGGGGAGCTGATCACGGAATACCTCTCCACCCTGAACCGCAAGCAGATCTGTTGCTCCAAACTGCAGATCGTCAACTCTCCCACCTCTCCCTTCTTCTTTTTGATCGAGAAAAAGTGAATGCACACCAAGAGCCGAGTGAAAACTCGGCTCTTTTTTATTACGCTCTATTGACTTTTTCGTTTTGGTGTGTTAAAATAACGAATGATATATAACGAACGCTATACATGGGAGCACGCTATGGCACCGAAGGTGAAAATCACAAAAGAAGAAATCCTCTCTGCGGCAGTGGAGCTGGTTCGCACCGGGGGAGAACAATCCCTCAACGCGAGAAATATTGCAGCTGCGCTGAATTGCTCCACCCAGCCCATCTTCTCTAACTTTGCCACCATGGAGGAATTGCGCTACGCCGTTTTGGTGCAAGCGGATGCCTTGTATCGGGACTATATCCAACGGGAGATGGAAAGCGGCAAATACCCCGCCTACAAAGCCAGCGGTATGGCGTATATCCGTTTTGCAAAGGAAGAAAAAGAGCTGTTTAAGCTGTTGTATATGCGGAACCGTGACGGAGAAGCTTTTTCCGTCGGTGCAGAGGTGGACAGCGAAATGGAAGCCTTGGTGCAAACGCAAACCGGCTTAAGTGAGACGGAAGCAAAGCTGTTTCACCTGGAGGTATGGGCGTACGTCCACGGCATTGCTACTATGTTCGCCACGGGCTTTTTGAACCTGGAGTGGGAGCTTGTAAGCAAAATGCTCACGGATTGTTATCAAGGTCTCAGAAAACAAAACGGAATGGTATAATCATATGGATGCAATCAGAATTGAAAACCTGACCAAACAATACAAAGACGTCGTGGCGGTGGATCACCTTTCCCTTACCGTGGGGCAAGGGGAGCTGTTCTCCTTATTGGGGGTCAACGGCGCGGGGAAGACCACCACCATCAAAATGCTTTCCTGCCTCACCAAGCCCACGTCGGGGGAGGCATATTTGAACGGGAAGAGCATTCAGGCGGAGTCCGCCGCGGTGAAATCCATGGTGGCCGTCTCTCCCCAGGAAACGGCAGTTGCCCCGGGGCTGACGGTTTTGGAAAATTTGGAGCTGATCTGCGGCGTGTATGGGTTGCCGAAGGAAGTGCGCAAGGATCGCATCCGCAGGATGACGGAGCTTTTGGATCTGGGAAGTGTGGCCGGGAAAAAGGCAGGCAAGCTTTCCGGCGGGTGGCAGAGACGGCTGAGCATCGCCATGGCGTTGATCTCTCACCCGGAGATCTTGTTTTTAGACGAGCCCACCTTGGGGCTGGACGTGATCGCCCGCAGTGAACTGTGGGATCTGATCCGCTCCTTAAAGGGCAAGACCACCATCCTGATGACCACCCACTACATGGAGGAGGCGGAAGCCCTGTCCGACCGCGTGGCCATTATGAAGGACGGCAGGCTGTTGATCTGCGATACCCCCGCGGGCATCAAGGATGCCGCAGGAAAAGATTCCTTCGGCGACGCGTTTATCCACATGGTAAAGGAGGGAGGCACCCTATGAGAATGCTGACCTTTGCAGGCAGAAATACCAAAGAGCTTCTGCGAGATCCCTTGACTCTGGCCTTTGGGTTGGGTTTCCCCTTGGTCTTGCTGTTTTTGCTTTCCGCCATCCAAGCCAACGTGCCCGTGCCGCTGTTTGAGATCGACCATCTGATCCCGGGCATCGCGGTGTTTGGTCTTTCCTTTATGACCTTGTTCTCTGCAACCCTCATCGCAAAGGACAGGGGGAGCTCCCTTCTGCGGCGGTTGTATACCACCCCTCTCACCTCCCTGGACTTCATTTTGGGCTACACCCTGCCCATTCTGCCCTTGGCGGTGGCGCAGACCACCATCTGCTACCTTGCCGCCTTGTGTTTGGGGCTGGAATGGACGGTGAACATCCTTTACGCGGTGCTGTTCATCCTTCCCGTCTCTCTGCTGTACATCGCCATAGGGCTTCTCTGCGGAAGCATCCTCACCGATAAGCAGGTGGGAGGCATCTGCGGCGGGTTGCTCACCAACCTTGCCGCCTGGCTGTCCGGCACTTGGTTCGATCTGGAGCTGGTGGGGGGCGTGTTCCGTAAAATCGCTTATTCGCTTCCCTTCGTCCACGCCGTGGATCTGGAGAGGGGAGTGTTGGCAGGGAATTTCAGCGAAGCGCTGCCCCATCTGTGGTGGGTCTTGGGCTACGCCGTGGTATTCCTTGCCGCCGCGGTAGGGCTGTTCTTGCGGCAGATGAAGAGACAATAAGATTACAGAAGGAGTTTTTTGCTCCTTCTTTTTCTTTTTCTCTTGACAAATCTGTCTATTTGTGATAGACTGCAGATGCAGTCTACTAACGATAGACAAAGGAGGACGCGTTATGGAAGAACGGAAATTAGGCTTGGTGGAAGGGAAGTTTGCGGATCTGATCTGGCAGAACGCCCCCATGACCACAAAAGAATTGGTAACACTGTGCGAAAAAGAGCTGAACTGGAAGCGCACCACCACCTACACGGTGCTTAAAAAGCTGTGCAACCAAGGGATCTTCCGCACCGAGGAGGGCTTGGTGACGGTGCTGATTTCCAAGGATGACTTCCACGCCATGCAGAGTGAGAAATTCGTAGAGGAGACCTTCGAGGGCTCTCTTCCCGCCTTCATCGCCGCCTTCGCCTCCCGCAAAAAGCCCTCGGAGCAGGAGCTTTTGGAGATCCGCAGGCTGTTGGACGCCTTTGAGAGGGGGCAGGTTTGAAAAAGGGATCCTTTTTCAAACAAGATTTTGTGGCTTCGCTCACAAAATCCATATAGACCGCCCGCTTCGCGGGCTACGAAAGGCATGGTCACATATGATGAAAGAACTATTTACCGAACTATTAAATCTCAGCCTATCCGCCGCGTACTTGGTGCCCGTGGTGCTGGTATTGCGGCTGGTATTGAAGAAAGCGCCCCGCTGGACGGTTTGCCTGCTGTGGGGCTTGGTAGCCCTGCGTTTGGTGATGCCCTTCTCTTTGGAAAGCTCTCTCAGCCTCCATCCGGGGAGAGAGCCCATTGCCGACCTGCAAACCCAATGGGGAGGAGATACACAGCCCGACACTTTGCCCGAGATTCAGCCCGAACCTCTGCCGGAGACCCCCTCTGTAACGCCCATGCCTACCCCCGCACCCGTGGAAGAGGAACTTGACCTCATGGAGATCCTTGCCTACGTATGGTTGGCAGGCGCCTGCGCCATGGCTCTTTACGGTGCCGTGTCTTACGTCCGCTTGAAACTCAAGGTCCGCCCCTCCTTGCAGGTGGAAAAACGGGTCTTCGTCTGTGACGGTATCGGCTACCCCTTCCTGCTGGGTGTCCTGCGACCCAAGGTGTACCTGCCCTCTGACTTAGAGGAGCCCCACCTTTCCTACGTGCTTTCCCACGAGAAAGCCCACGTGAAACGAGGCGACCACCTGTGGAAGCCCTTGGGATTTGCTTTGCTGACAATCCATTGGTTCAACCCCTTGCTGTGGGTGGCTTATCTCCTGCTCTGTCGTGACATTGAATCCGCCTGTGACGAAAAGGTGGTGCGGGATATGAACAACACCCAAAAGGACGGCTATTCCCGCGCATTGCTGGCCTGCAGTCTGCAGGGTGCCTTCCACCGCAGATGGATCTCCGCTTGCCCCGTAGCCTTTGGCGAAACCGGGGTGAAGACCCGTATCAAGTCCGTTTTGCATTACAAAAAGCCCGCCTTCTGGGTGCTGACCGTTGCCGTTTTGGCTTGCGTCGCCGTTGGCGTGTTCTTCTTGACGGATCCGGCGGAAGAGCCCGACGTGGAATCTTCTGCGGAAAGCTCGGAAGAAAGCAGGGAGGAAAGCATCTCGGAACCTTCCGAGGAAGAGTCTTCCGCCACGGAATCCTCCGAACCCGAGGAAAGCTATACCGTGGAGGGTGTCTACGGTGACGGTGTGGAGCTGCTCTCCCGCGAAGTGGTGGAATATTCCCAAGGCGCGTTGTATGAATATACGGAATACGCCGTGGCAGTTGACGGAGAGATTTTGTACGGCTTTGAACAAAGAATGCAGATCCGCGAAGAATACGGTTATCTGCGGGTGTTGGGAAGCGGAAGCAATGCTTTGCTGACCTTGCAGGGAGAAGAGATCTTCCCTTTGGGTATGTACAGCTTCATTGACATCACCGGAGAATGGCTGACGGGAAAGCTTTCGGAAGGCGGCTCCGTTATCTACCGCTTGCAAGAGGGTGAATGGAAGGAGATCCGTCGATCCTCCAATAGGTGGTACCATTTTGTAACGTATTGCAACGGTTATGCGCAGTTTTCCAGTATGGAAGGTACGTTGCTGTTGGGGAAGTACGAGACAGTGGAAACCGGTATGCCCTATTGGGAGGTCATGGATCGGTATCAAGAGAAGTTTGAAGCGTTTATAGACGATTTCTACCAAACCTTGCGTTCCTGCAGTGAAGATGACTATGAGGCGTTGCTGCCTTACCTGCCTATGTACGCAGAAGAGATGTTGCCTGCTACGGAGATCCCGTCCTACGAGCATCCCTTGGATCTGCGGGGCTACGAGATGTTACGCTGGCTGCTGAAATACAGCCACCATCTTTCCGAATCCTGCTATATTGAGGAGTGGGATGCGGCTTGTGAGGAATGGGGAGGCTCTACCATTGCCTCTCTGGAGTTTAGTTGCGGCGAATACGATTTGTGGCCGACATTACGTTTTACCGCCAAGAGCGACGGAACGTTCTACGTCAGCGGGTTTAACGGAGACTTAGTGTAAAGAGTTTTTCAAAAAAAAGGGTGCGGAAACGCGCCCTTTTCTCTTGCAAAAAGATAGATCATCTGCTATACTGCAAGAAAGTGTCAAAAAAAGGAGGCTATTTCATGCTTCGCCATTTCATTTCCTACTACAAGCCCTATAAGGGGCTGTTCGCCCTGGACATGCTGGCGTCCTTGCTGATCGCGGCGGCTGACCTGTTCTACCCCCTGATCGCCCGAAACATCATCAACGACTACGTGCCCAACCGCAATCTGCGCCTGCTGATCATCTGGCTGGGAGCGCTGTTGCTGATCTACCTTTCCAAAATGCTCCTGAACTACTTCGTGCAGTACATGGGTCACGTCATGGGTACGAGAATGCAGGGGGATATGCGCCGTGATATGTTCCGCCACCTGCAGAAGCTCCCCCTTTCCTTCTTTGACGAGAACAAAACGGGCAACATCATGTCCCGTATCATCAACGACTTGTTCGACGTGTCCGAGCTTGCCCACCACGGCCCGGAGAACCTGTTCCTGTGCGTGGTGATGTTCATCGGCTCCTTCACCATCATGGGCTCCATCAACCCCATTCTGGCACTGATCATCTTTGCCATGGTTCCCGTGATCGTGCTGTTCTCCTTGAAGATGCGTGGCAGAATGCACAGAGCCTTCAAGGAATCCCGTGAGCAGATCGCCGAGGTGAACGCCGAGGTGGAGACCTCCATCGCAGGCATCCGCGTCTCCCGCGCCTACGTTTCCGCTGACCACGAAATTCAGCGGTTCGACCTGGAAAACGGCAGATACGTAAAAGTCCGCAGTAACTCCTACAAAGCCATGGGGCAGTTCCATTCCGGCATGGGCTTTTTGTCCGACCTGCTGTACCTCATCGCCTTGGCGGCAGGGGGTATCTTCTTCTATAACGGCTGGATCGACAGCGGCTCCTTCGCCGCCTTCGTGCTGTATATCTCCATGGTGCTCAAACCCATCAATAGCTTGGTTTCCCTCATCGAGCAGATGCAAAACGGTATGACCGGCTTCCACCGTTTCCGTGAGATCATGGAGGTGGCCCAGGAAACCGAACCGGAAAACCCGGTGAAGAAGGAGAAGATCGACGGCAGAATCACCTTCGACCGCGTTTCCTTCCGCTACGGCGGGGAAGGGATGAAGGGGGATAAGTTCGTCATCGACGACCTTTCCTTGGAGCTGGAAAGCGGCAAGACCGTGGCTCTGGTAGGCCCCTCCGGCGGCGGCAAGACCACCCTCTGCCATTTGATCCCCCGCTTCTACGAATTAGAGGAGGGCACCATCTCCATCGACGGGGTGGACATCCGTGACTTCAAGCGGGAGGATCTGCGCCGTGCCATCGGCATCGTTGCCCAGGACGTGTTCCTGTTCAACTGCTCCATCCGT
>JAGBXS010000097.1 GCA_017629175.1 Clostridia bacterium | reverse complement strand
GCCTGCGAACAGGCATGGGTCTCATCGAATTCGAACGCACCAAAGAAATTCTGACAGAACACCTCCCCAAGCCTCCCGCCGTGATCTACGACATCGGCGGTGGATACGGCGAATACGCCTGGTGGCTGGCCTCTTTGGGCTACGAAGTCCATCTCTTTGACCTTTCCGAGACCAATATCGCCATGAGCAGGGAGTTGGCGGCAGAATATCCCCATACTGCCTTGGCTTCTTCTATGGTCTGCGATGCAAGGATGATCCCAAGGGAGTGCAAAACTGCCGATGCCATCCTGCTGATGGGGCCTCTCTATTCCATCACGGACTACAAAGAACGCCTCCTTGCCCTAAAGGAATGCTACCGCCTTTTGAAGGACGACGGAATCCTCTTTTCCGCCGCCATCACTCCCTACGGCGCCCTTATCGCCCGCATCACTGCCTACCGTGCCTTCGACAGCAAAAAGAGCTTTGAGCTGGACGACTCCGCCGTGCTCGCCATGATGGAACGAGCCCTTTCCGACGGCTGCTATGAAAACCCGGAGCGTAAGCTTTCCGCAGGCTTGGGAAGCTCCCATATGCACACCGCCAAGGCCTTGCGGGAGGAACTTTTCGCAGGCGGCTTCAAAACCCTCTCTGTTCACGGCGTCATGGGCGGTGCATGGCTTGCTCCCAATCTCCACGCCCTGATGACCACCCCCGACACAAAAGAAACCCTGATGAAAACCGTCCGATTGCTGGATACCCACGAGGAGATCATCGGCCTTTCCGGCCACCTCCTTGCCATTTCAAAGAAAAATATAAACTGACAAAAATTTCGTCCGCCTATGTTCACCTTACTCACCGCAAGCTTTTAAAACGCCCTCCTTCGGGCTCCCTCCGGGAGGGAGCTGTCGCCTTAGGGGTTCCCCAAAGCGAGCGAAGTCAAGCTTTGGGGGTTCCCGTAGGCGACTGAGGGAGCCCGCGAGCACCTTGATCCGTCCACACCCATAAACCCGTCTGCGCCCGCTTGCCCCATTTTTCACAATCCCTTCTGCCTTCACAAAACTACTTTCCACGAAAGGAAATCCCCCCATGGAAACCAAAGACTACCTTCAATCCTACTACCAAAACTATGATGAGGAAAATCGCCTCCTCACCCACCACGGCAGGGTGGAATTCCTCACCACCATGCGCTATATCGAAAAATACCTCCGCCCCGGGATGCGTATCCTGGAGATTGGTGCCGCCACGGGGCGTTACAGCCATACTCTTGCCCGCAAAGGCTACCAAGTAGACGCCGTAGAGCTGTTAGAGCATAACATCGAGCTCTTCCACCAAAACACCGCCCCCGCAGAACCCGTCACCATCACCCAAGGCAACGCCACGGATCTTTCCGCCTTCCCCGATAATACCTACGATATCACCCTCCTGCTTGGCCCTATGTACCACCTTTTCACCGAGGAAGAAAAGCTGAAAGCCCTCTCGGAAGCCATCCGTGTCACCAAGCCCGGCGGCGTGATCTTCGCCGCCTATTGCATGGCAGACCCCACCGTCCTCACCTACGGCTTCATCCGCGGGGAGATCCATAACATCATGGAAAAATGCATGGTGGATCCTACCACCTTCAAAGCCTTCTCCCACCCCTGGGACATCTTTGAGCTCCACCGCAAGGAAGACATCGACACCCTGCGCTCCCATTTCTCTGTAACACAACTCCACTTCGTCGCCTCCGACGGCTACGCCAACCATATGCGCTCCACCCTGGACGCCATGGACGACCAAACCTTCGCTCTCTACCTGAACTACCACTTCGCCACCTGCGAACGTCCCGATATGATCGGCCTCTCCCACCATACCTTAGACATCTTCAGAAAGGACTGATAACCCATGAACAAATCCCTCGTCCTCATTCTCGGCCCCCACGCCGTGGGGAAGATGACTGTCGGCCAGGAGCTTGCTAAGATTACACCCCTGCGCCTGTTCCATAACCATATGTCTATCGAGCTTGCCCGTAAGCTCTTCGCCCATAACGAGCCGGAATTCCGTCTGCTGAACGACTCCATCCGCCAAACGGTGTTCCGCCTGTTCGCCAAAGGAGATTTTCCCGGGCTGATCTTCACCTATATGTGTGATTTTGATGAGCAAAGCGAGTTTGACTACCTCCAGGGCATCCTCCGCCTTTTCCGAGGAGAGGGGGCGGATTGCCACGTGGTGGAGCTGACCGCCGACTTCGATGTCCGCATAGAGCGCAACAAAACGGAAAACCGCCTCTACCATAAGGAATCCAAACGAGACCTTGCATGGAGCGAAGCGGAAATGCGCCATACCTCCGCTCTCCACCGCTTGAATTCCCGTGACGGGGAAGACCTTCCCTTTACCAGCTATCTCAAAATCGACAATACCTACCTCACCCCCGATGCGGTAGCACTGCAAATCAAAACCCACTTTAACCTTCCCGATGTCAAGAAAGGAGCAAACCAATGATTTTTCCATCTAAAACCATTACCTTAAAAAACGGAAAATCCGCTATCCTCAGAACGGCTTCCCCTGAGAACGCCGCAGAAATGCTTTCCTACATCCAAACTGCCTCCGGGGAAACGGACTTCCTTTCCCGCTATCCCGAGGAATGGACCCTCACCGTGGAGCAGGAGGCAGGGTGGCTAAACGCCTTGGCATCCAGCCCCTACACCCTTGCCATTACCTGCTTTGTGGACGGTAAGGTGGCGGGCAACTGCGAGATCTCCTTCAAAAGAGGCATCAAGGAAGGCCACCGTGCCTCCGTTGCCATCGCTATCCTGCAGGCGTATTGGGGCTTGGGCATCGGCTCTGCCATGTTCGAAGAATTGATCTTCGCCGCAAAGGAGCACGGCACGGAGATCATCGAATTGGAATATATCCAAGGAAATGACCGCGCGAAGCGCCTCTACGAAAAATACGGCTTCAAAACCGTCGCCGAAAAGCCGGGCGTTATCAAGCTGAAAAACGGTACCTACCTCTCGGAATTTTATATGCAAAAATATCTGTAAATAAAAAAATGGAGCTTCACCAATGAAATTAAAAGACCTACACGATTATGACGACGTAGCGGAGAACTACGACCTTTACCTGGAAGAAATGTACAGCAGGGGAGACAACCATGCCGGATTTCTGGATTTCTACCTTGACTTTGCCAAAGAATACGGCAAGGACGGTGTGATCGATATTGCTTGCGGAACGGGAGCAGTCTTGCTCCATCTCGCAGAAAATGGGATCCTTGCCGACGGAACGGATCTATCGGAAGCAATGTGCCGTGTGGCTGACGAAAAAGCGAATGCAAAAGGATTCCGATTGCATATTTTCCCTGCCAATATGACGGCGTTCAAGAGCGACAAAACGTATTCCTGCGCCATCATTGCCCGAAGCGGATTCATGCACCTTTTGACTCCGGAACTGCAGAAAGCTGCGCTTTTGAACATTCGGGAAAACTTATCCGACGGCGGAATGCTGACCTTTAATACCTTTGACCCCCATCCGTTCTTTCAAGCACAGCAGATGCAAACGAAAGATACGGATTATTCCTTCCGTTTGGAATATACCAATCAGCAAGGAAAACGCGAAAGGATTTACAACGCCATTTCCTATGATCCGTATACCCAGATCATGAGCGGAAATTGGAAGTTTGAAACCCTGAATGACAAAGGCGAAGTGATCGCCGAACGAGTCCGGCCGCTTAGAATGCGCCAGACCTATCGCCAGGAAATGAAATACTTGCTGGAATTGACAGGCTATGAGATCGTTAACGTCTACGGCGGTTATCATAAAGAATCCGGCGATGGCTCTGCCAAAAACGTTATTTGGTGCGTCAGAAAAAAATAGCTTCACCCCCAACCCCTGTTTCGTCCACTTATGTCCACCCACACCCACCGCGAGTCCGTAGGGGCTGATACCCTCCGGCAGCCCGTTTCGACCCAAACTTAATTCGCCCACTTATGTCCACCCACACCCCTCGCGAGACCGTAGGGGACGACGCCCTTCGGCGTCCCGGAAGGCGGAGCTTTTCGCCAAACATGCAACCGGAACCTCACACCCGACGCGGTGGCACTGCAGATCAAAAATTACTTTCATCTTCCCGACAGAAAGATATAACCTATCTTCTCTTGTACATTTTCCGAAAACGACAGTTTTCGGCAATGCTTTTCGGGGTCCAAGGGGCGCTTTTTTAAAAAGCGTCCCTTGCGTTCCCCATGTCCCCAACCGCAAAAACGCCCCGCTTTATCAGCGAGGCGTTTTATCATATTCAAATTAGTTATGCTTCAGCAAACGTCTGATGCGGGTGGTGCATTCCAGCAGGGGAGAGATAGACTCGTCGTTGTTGAGAGTATGGGTGATCTTTGCAACGAACTTGGAAAGATCTGCACAAACCAGCCAAGGACGGGAGAGATATTCCTCGGGAACGTAGGAAAGGTTGGTGGTGTAAAGACGGGTCAGCTTACCTTCCTCGTAGAGCTTGTCGAACTTCTCAACGCCCTCGGTGAAGAATGCAAAGGTAGCAACCGCATAGATCTCTTTCGCGTTGCGCTTGTAAGCCTCGTTCACAACCTCGATGATGGACTGACCGGAAGCGATCATGTCATCGATGATCAGAACCTTCTTGCCATCCAAGGGGCCGCCGATATACTCGTGCTGAACGATGGGGTTCTTGCCGTTTACAATGCGGGAATGATCGCGGCGCTTGTAGAACATACCAACGTCCAGACCAAGAACGTTTGCGTAGTAAATAGCACGCTCCATAGCACCGTTGTCGGGGCTGATAACGGTCATGTTATCCTTGAAGATATCGTCGCCCTCGATGGCGATAAAGTTCTTCAGAATGGAGTAGGTGGGCAGAACGTTCTCAAAGGAAGTTCCGGGGATAGCGTTGTGAATGGTGGGGTCGTGAGCGTCAAAGGTGATGATGGTATCAACGCCCAGATTTCTCAGCTCCTCCAGAGCCATTGCGCAGTCCAGGGACTCTCTGCCCTTTCTGCGGTGCTGTCTGGATGCATAAAGCAAGGGCATGATCAGAGTGATGCGGTTTGCCTTGCCGCCAATTGCAGAGATCACGCGCTTGATGTCCTGGAAATGCTCATCGGGACCGATG
>JAGBXS010000096.1 GCA_017629175.1 Clostridia bacterium | reverse complement strand
AGATTATTCGGTACTTTAAGGATAATGGAGCGGATAGAATTTTTCTTAGCACAGAGCCTGAAAACGAATGCGGTATGCACATTTATCAGAAGGCAGGCTTTATCGACACAGGCATCATTGATGACGGCGAGGCTGTCATGAAGCTGATGCTGTAAGTTTGTCAAATTCCAATTTGTCGAGCAGAACAGCGTTGAATGTTGGTGTGATCTTGGTGCAAATTTGGCGCAACACTTTATCGGGCGATACTCACGATATTCACGATATCAAACGGTACTCTCAAAACTCCAAGAGATAATTATAGTCTTACGGCTGTTTTAGATAACAACACTCACGAAAAGTGGGTGTTGTTTTTTTGCGTGCGAATGGGATAGCCGGGCTGTAAATTTCTGCCGTCCTATTTACAGTGCGGAAATTTTGTGGTATACTCTAATCAATTACTAAGCTTGAGTTTGACGGAGGTGATCAAAATGATCGACATTACCCCTTGGATGCATACCTTCTTGCAGAGGTTAAACGAGACCTTTGCAGGCCGTGTATGGTTTGTTGGCTTGCAAGGCAGTTACAGCCGCGGCGAAGCTCGTGACACCAGCGATATTGATATCGTTGTCATTCTGGATGAATTGTCTGCTGTGGACATACAAGCTTATCGTGACATGCTGGATACCATGTCTCACAGAGAATTGATTTGCGGTTTTCTTTCGGGCAAAAAGGAGCTTTTGAATTGGGAGCCATCCGACCTGTTCCAGTTTTGCCATGACACCGTACCGATCAAGGGAAGCCTTGACGAGGTAATGGCGGTGATTGACGAAAGTGCCGTGAACAGAGCGATCAAAATCGGCGCCTGCAACATCTACCACGGATGCGTTCACAATATGCTGCACGAAAAGAGTGAAGATGTTTTGCGAATGCTTTATAAATCTGCTTCCTTCGTTGTGCAGGCCATCGCTTTCAAGCAAACCGGGAACTACATCCGCCATCAAAAAGATTTGCTCCAAGCTGTATCTTCCGAGGAACAGTTCATTGTGGAAACGTATATGCATTTGAAAAATGGCGGATCAGCGGATTTTGAGTTGCTGTCCGAGACATTGTTTGCTTGGGCGAAGAAACAGATCGGTGAAGCCATTTCAGAAGCTTAGACAAAGTCATTTTGATTCGAGAAGGATTTTTATATGAAAACCATTAAGCTTGGCGAGCCCCGCATCGTGGCGCAGGACACGGAACAGCCCGTGCTGTTTGGCGGGTATCAGGATCCCACCATCCGCAGAGGGGAGGACGGCACTCTTTACGTGCGGTTCAACGCCCGCCGTGACAGCTGGCTGACCTTTGGGGAAGAGGAAAAGAACCCCGTTTACAAGTCCATCGACGGCGGAGAACGCTGGGAACGTTGCCAAAACGCCCAGGACGAATGGCTCCGTGCAGGCACCCGCTTGCCCAACGGAGATATTTTCTACTTCCGCGAATACGCTGTTCTGCGGAAAGAGACCCTGCCCCAGCTCCCTCCCCTGCCCGCGGGACGGAAACTGCGCACGGCGGGGATGTCCGTTTACACCGTGGACGAGCTGAAGCCCTTGCTGGGGGATCGGGTTGCCAAGGAGTTCAAGGCGTACCGCATCAAGGCGGGCACAGACGAGGTCATCGAAGAAACCTGCCCCGTGATCTGGGAAAATATGCCGGTGGTGCTTCATTACGACGGATTTTTGATCCGCGTCTTCCCCCACGTCAGCCTTTCCATGAAGGTGGACAGCGAGGGAACTCTTTGGATGCCTATGGATGCGCCTGCGGTGGATGATGACGGCAATCTGATGTCTCTGCGCCGCTGTACCGCCCTTCTGCGTTCCAAGGACATGGGGCACACCTGGGAATACGTCAGCCATATTCTTTACAAGGAAGCCTTTAACCCGCCCACAGCCATAGACGTGGAGGGCTTTATGGAATGCTCCTTGGAGTTTGTGAAGGACGGCTCCTGCATCGCCCTTTTGCGATCGGGCTCCCTCTCCCCCTTTGTGATCGGGGACGACGAGCACCCCGCCCCCATTATGATGAAGACCCGCTCCTACGACGGGTGCAAAACTTGGGAGGAGCCGGAATATTTCTACGATTACGGCGTGCTTCCCGTTTCCCGTATGCTGGAGGACGGCACGGTTTTGATGTCCTCCGGTCGCCCCGGAGTGTATCTGCGGGTTTCGCAGGACGATTGCGCCAAGGAATGGTCCGACCCCGTTCCCGTGGTGGAGGTGCCGCGGGAAGACTTCTACGGAAAATATTACGAGTATTCCTGCTGTAACACCGGCCTTGCGGTCACCGGCCCCAATACGGCGGTGATTGCCTACAGCGATTTCACCCTGAACGCCCCCGACGGCAAGCGGGCGAAATCCATTATGGTGAGAAAGATCATCGTGGAGGAGTAAGTTTTCTCTTTACTTTTGTACGGAAACGTGGTACAATGAAGGAAAAGCTAATCCCCCACCCAAAAAAAGAAAGAGGTGGTTGACCTGCATCCCCATATCAAGAAAATGATCCCTCCCATTGTGGTGACGGTGCTTTTGGCGCTATACTACGTGGCGTACTTCGTACTGCTTTTGGCGGTGGTGGAGGGCGTGTGGAAATACCTTTTGGGGCTCCTCCCCCTTGCCCTTGCGGCAATGATCATTTACGTTTGTATCCAAAGAATTTTTGAAATCAAGAAAGGTGAAGAAGATGATCTTAGTCAATACTGATTACATTACCGGAAAACAGCTGGAAACCATTACCCTTGTAAAGGGAAGCACCATTCAGACCAAGCATTTCGGCAAGGACTTGGCCCAGAGCTTTAAGACCCTGGTGGGCGGCGAGCTGAAATCCTACACCGAGATGATGAACGAGGCAAGAGCCCTTGCCACCAAGCGTATGGTGGAGGAGGCGGAAGCCCTGGGCGCAGACGCGGTGATCAACATCCGCTACGCATCCTCCGCGGTGATGCAGGGTGCCGCAGAAGTGATCGTTTACGGCACGGCTGTTAAGTTTGTAGAGAATTAACGTAAAAAATTCCTCTACCTGCGGTTGAGTTGCAAAAAACTCCCCCAATTCAACCTACGGTGTGTGGACAGCAGGGCAAAACTCCTGTATGCTGACGGTGAAAGGAGGCCAAGCATGGATCAGATCAAGATCGGCAAATTCATCGCCGAGCAGAGAAAGAAAAACAACTTGACCCAGATGCAGTTAGCCGAGAAGCTTGGCATCACGGACAGAGCGGTTTCCAAATGGGAGACGGGCAAGGCTATGCCGGACGTTGCCATCATTCCCGCGCTGTGCGGCATTCTGGGTGTCACCATCAACGATTTATTTACAGGGGAGGTAGTTTTAATGGAAAACTATAACAAGAAAATGGAAAACAACTTAATGGAAATGGCACAGGAGCTGGAGAAGAAAAACAAGATCATCTGGCGCTCCATGTGGATCACGATGATCGTCAGCATCGCGGCTCTTCTGGCAGGTGTCTTCGCCGCAGCATTCTTCATCCCGGAGGGGGTATGGCAGCTGGTGGCGATCCTTTCCATTACGGCTGTATTTTTGATCCCCTGCTTCTACGCTTTGAAGCTGGAGATCAGCGTGGGCGCGTACAAGTGCAAGAAATGCGGCCATGAGGTCGTGCCCACCTATTCTCAGGCATTGAACGCCATGCACATGGGCACCACCCGTTACCTGAATTGCCCTGCGTGCGGAAGACGCAGATGGTGCAAAAAGGTCTTGAAAAAGAGTTAAAGCGCAACAGCACTCATGCTTCATGGGTGCTGTTTTTATGTTCTTGACAGAACGGAAAAAGCGTGGTATACTAAAAATGAGAAAAATTGCGGAGGAAGCAAAGCATGGGAAACAGATCGCCTTATGAAACGTATCGCACGGGACATTGGTCCTTATTGGGAATTGTAGCGGTAACTGCCATCAACATCGTTTTGGCGTCGTTTTCCGTTACGCTGTACTTCCCCTTCTCCGCGTGCATTCCCAGAGAGCTTATTCTGTGGGGGCAAACGGCGGGCGGGAGCTGGGTTCCGCTTACCATCGTATTTGCGGCGGCGTTTTTCTTCTGTTATTTGGCCTGCGAGCTGTTGACGTTGCGCCAGGAAAAGCTCCCCGCCTTCCGCTTGGCGTTGGCGCTTTATGCCCTTGACAGCGGTGTATATTTGGCCTTTGCGTTGCCGGAGATCACCCAAAACGGCTTTGGCATCATGTCCATCACAGAGGTGCTGCTGCGTTGGTTTGCCCTTGCCGCACTGTACCGTGCCGACAAGGTTTGGAACGACCCGGGCAGAAAGAACCCCACCTTCCGGACCGAACAGCCCGTGAAGAAAGAAAAACCCAAGCCCGAGCCCACCGAGGAAGACGAAGAGGATGAGGGCATTCAATGGTGACATCCGAAAACGGATCGTTTTCGGAACGGATTTTGGGGCTTCGCCCGCAAAATCAGCTCGACCGCCCGCAAAGCGGGCTACTGAAGGTATAAAAAACGGCACGAAAGCGGGTCGCTTTCAGGCAGGATTTTGGGGCTTCGCCCGCAAAATCAGCTCCAAAAAGAAAAAACGGCAAATGCCAAAACAGAAAGGATAAAACCATGAAACGCATTCTTCTTTTACTCCTTACGACTGTTCTTTTGCTTGCTTCCTGCGGGGAAGCGACGCCTGCACCCAATGAAAGCTCTGCGGAAAACTCTTTGGAAAGCTCCGTGGCAGAATCCTCCACCGAGGAGAGCGCAGGCGGGGATACCATTCCTCCCGCTTTTGTGAACGCCCAAAACGGCAAGCTTCCTTCCGTCTCCCACGATGCGGGAAGCGCTATGGATCTGCTGGAAGGCGTGGAGGCGATGGATAACGTCACCGCTACCGAGGACTTGCAGATCGCCATCACGAACGAGGGCGGGTATGATCCCGATATTCCCGGCACTTATACCGTCACCGTTGCCGTCACCGACGAAGCGGGCAACAAGGCAGAGGCCACTGTTGAGGTCACCGTGCGCCCTGTATACGAAAAGATCACCCTCACCCTGGGCGGAGAGATCCCCTATCGTCTCAACGATACCTCCGCTTTGGTGTACACCTCCTCCGGCACCTCCTTCCGCACGGCGGACGTGATCCAGGTGATGGACAAGGACTTCTTCCTGGAAGAATACAACGCTCATAAGGCAGAGCATACCAACAACGGCACCGTTCCCTTCTTCCCCAACGGCGTCATCGTCATCACCGATGAAAACGGATTGATCGTACAGGTACGCATCGCCTGCGGTGAGACCATTCAAATCAATGCAGATAACTCCGTGAAGACCTCCGGTCTTTCCTGGACCAACTCCATCGACGCCACCTCCGGCGGCGGTATGTTCAAAGGGCTTGCCGCAGAGCTGGACAGCATCATCCCCAACGGCGGGCAGCTGCTCTTCGTGGGCAACCCCGGGGCATTCCTTTGCCGCACCTTCCTGATCCAATCCCTCTTCTCCTCCGACTACGTCAGCGGCGCATTGGCTTTGAACCAACAAAACATTTACCCCATCGGCGGAACGCTGGTGCTGGAATAAAGGAGAGTCCTTATGAAAAAATGGATGATGCTTTTCCTTGCCGCTGCTTGCTTGATGACAGCCTGCGGCGAAGCGGCACAGCCCGCCGAAAGCTCTTCTGAGACACCTTCTACCCCTGAGGAAAGCAAGGAGCCCGATACCGAGCCCCCTACCCTTCGCATTACCAAAAACAACAGAGAAGTGACCATCAAGAAGGGCGCGGAGTTTGATCTGTTGCAGGGCGTTTCCGCTAAGGACAACGTGGATGGCAAGATCACCGACAAGATTCAGATCAACGACGGCGGGTTTGACCCCAACGTCCCCGGGGTATACACCATCGGCTATTTCGTTGCCGATGCCGCAGGCAACGCGGCGGAGGCAGTTTTCCGCACCGTTACCGTGGTGGAGACGGACGTCCTGGCGGCGCCTCCCTTGTGGGAGCAGGTGATTGAAGGGGAAAAGAAGAACCCCGCAAAGCCTGCTGTGTTCGGCGGTGCGTGGTACTACAAGGTAGTCTCCTCCAAGGACAAATGGGTGGGCATTGAGACCACCGTTACCCTGCCGGAGGTGGACATCAACCGTTACAACGGCACCCATGACGACAGCTACGCCGCAGACCCGGGCGTGAAGAATTTGGACAACCCCTCCGTTTACCTTGGCGGCCACGCACAGACGGAATCCGACGTGGGGCTTTCCTTCTCACGGGCGCTTACGGATGTGAAGTCCGGCACTCTCAGCACCGGGTGCATCGCCTTCCGTCCCTTCTGGCGGTATATTACCGACAAGGATCAGGACGTGGGCGGTTACGATGCCCACGGCGGTGAATACGCCGTTTCTGCCAACGGGAACAACTGCATTGCCAATTATCACTGGAAGTACACCGAGTATTACTACCTCCCCGGGGATCAGCTGAGGATCATTGTGTTCTCTCCCGAGCCCGGGAAGATGCAGCTGCAGATCGAGGTATTGGCGGTCTCTACCCTGCCTTCCTCCGTGGAGATCCGCGAGAAGTACGGCTGGAACGCCCCTGCGGATTTCTTGAGCCCCATCTTCACCTCTCCCGGGCAGGGCACGGGGATGGATGCGGAGTTCAAGCGGGTATGTGCCATTGACCAGTCCGGCAACGAGGGCGGCACGGCCATTGATACCACCACGCTGGTGAAGGACGTGATCTGGCACGAGACTTATCTTTACCGCGAGATCGACGGCACCCTGTACCGCGTTCCCATGAGTGAGGACAGACGGGCTTCCATCGGGGCGCCCTATGAGGATCGGTTCACCGTCACCCACGAGGGAGTTGACTCCTCCAAGGGCGGCGAGGTGGTCACCATCCATCCGGGGTATCAGAATTAAAGGATATGGGGTGTTAAGAACCTTTCTTTGAAAAGAAAGGTTCTTAACAATCTCCAAAGAAACTTCATTGCCGAAAGCTATCGCTTTCGGGGAAATGGAAAACATTTGACGAAGGAGGTTATTGCAATAAAAAAAGTGCTGAGCATAATATTGGTGTTCATTTGTCTGTTGGGACTTTCGGGTTGCGATCCGAAAATGAATCAGCTATCCAAAGCTGAGGCTTCCACCGTGGTGAAAATCGAATTGGTTGATTACAAGAATGATCATCCCGAGCTTCTCACCATCAGCGGTGAGGAAAAGCCCCGCTTCGATTACGGCAAGGCAACCTTGATCGCAACGCTGGACGAATCTCGTTTCGGTGCTCTTATAGAAGAAGTTACGGAGATGTACTACACCGACTATGGAACCGCTTTAAATGAGCCTATGGGAAAAACGTTGGTATTCCATCTAAACAATGGCAGTATGATCGTTTGGTTTGGTTGTGTCTATACAAACGAAAATAACAAAACCTTCTACTACGGGGATTGTTATGTGTTTGCCCAAAACGGCGAGTTCATTCGATATATCGGCGATGTGGGTTACAATTTCCCCGATACGGTAGAATCTAAATATTTTCAAAGCGCTCCATAGATGAAACGGCACTCGCTTTTGCGGGTGCCGTTTTTTATGGGAAATTGGAACCTCATCCACCGTTCGCGGAGATAAATAACGTTCCTCTTCCCTTGTTTGGTTCCGTCCACCAACGGTCCCCCTTCCCCACGACGCGGGGAAGGCGAGGCTCCCCTGCGGGGAACGGAAAAAGCTTCCAATCGTTCGTAGCCAAAAGCCAAACCAGGAAGATACGGAAATCTCTTTTGCGCTTGCGAAGCAAGCTGACCTTCCCCGTTCCACGGGGAAGGGGGACCGGATGCTTGCAGACGGTGGATGAGGTTCCTATTCCTCCCCACAAAAAAAAGAACGGTGCTTTCACCGTTCCCGAAATAAAAATTCTTTGGGGATTCTTAAGGGGCCTTTCTT
>JAGBXS010000095.1 GCA_017629175.1 Clostridia bacterium | reverse complement strand
GTAATTTCCTTACCGTTTTCATACTTAGGAAGATTTTCAAAGCTATAGGTCCAGTTGCCATTCTTATCTGCGGTTACCTTAACATCCTTGATCTCTTTACCGTTTGCAAGAAGGTTGATGGTAATGCTTTCGGGACGAACGCCATCCTGGTTGTTGTTGTCGTTCCAGGTCTTATTACCGGAAACCTTGACGGTCTCGGGAGTATAAGTATTGGTTACGTTGAAACCGTCGATGGTAGTGGTGTAGCCTTCTACTTCATCCTCAGTAATGGTGTAAGTAATTTCCTTACCGTTTTCATACTTAGGAAGATTTTCAAAGCTATAGGTCCAGTTGCCATTCTTATCTGCGGTTACCTTAACATCCTTGATCTCTTTACCGTTTGCAAGAAGGTTGATGGTAATGCTTGCGGGACGCTTGCCGTCCTGGTTGTTTGCATCGTTCCATGTCTTTTCGCCGGATACGGAGGTGAAAATCTCTTCTGCATCAACATCAGGAACCTTGATGTCAACCTTATGTTCGTTATCATCGTCATCGGTATACTCTGCATAAGTATTACCGTTGGAGGGATAATCCTTATTGTACTCGAATCCGGGTTCTTCAGTGTTTACAAATACCTCATACTGAAGCATATAAACGTCTGTACGCGTAAGAGGTCCGTCCTTGAGATTCCATGTAATGCGATGGATAGGTCCATTTGCGTTGCCAACAACCTCAGGGCCGCCTGCTGCATATTCAGATTCGGGAACGAGTTCAACTATAATGGGTGCCTTACCATCTTTGCAAAGTGGTTCGCCAACCCACTTATAAACGTAAGAAGTGTAGTTGCCGTCAGCATCCTTAGGGCTGTTTTCGGGGTCGAATTCTGCTACAACGTTTCCGTAAGCGTCAACTACCTTGATTGTTTCGGGGTCAAGAATTACCCACTTGCTCATGTAGTCGGTTACTACAACGTTATTGTAGGGATGCTTAGCGAAATCGGAGATAGCGTCCTTCATGGCGTCTGTCAGAGTGCTGATGCTGTCAGACTTAACATATTTGATCTTATCGATCTGCGAAAGCTCAGCTGCCTGGGGCATCCAACTTGCTCTAGTCTGATTCTGATATCTTACAAGGTACAGATCCTTAACCTTGCCAACCTTAGCAAGATCAAATACAGAGTTATAAGTACGGTTCCAAACGTCGGGGTACTTGTCGTACGAGCTGTTCTTCATTGCCAGAAGGAATGAATAGTATACATTCCATCCGTTAGTGTTTGCAGGATCTTCAGCATAAACGAGGAATGCGCGTTCCATTTCAGAAATGGGATACTTGCCGTTGATATCCATGTTAGAAAGCTCAAAAACATCCTTCCAAAGATCGTTTACAAGAGCTATCTTTTCAGCCTGAGTGATTCCTTCAGGCAGATCCATGCCAGCAAGCGCATACTTGATAACGTTATTTATGTTAGGAGCGTACTCTGTCCAATTGTAGAAAGCTTTGGGAGTTTCGTCGGTGTTGATACCACCGTCTGTGATATAAACAACGATTGCTTCCTTAAGTGTATCGTCGTGGTTTTCGATATACTCAGCAACACCTGTGAATCCTGCCTCACAGTTTGTAGAGGATACGCCGCGCAGCAGGTTTCCGGGAAGCTCACCGAGCGCCTTTGCGAGCTCTTCTGCATCTTTAATGTGCTCAAGAACTATGTTATCGCCCATACCGAACGCCATAAGAGTAAGCTGAGTTTGGCCACTTCCGTCAAGAACAGCTTCACCGATGGAGTTGATCGCCTCTTTCATTTTAGGCCATTCGGAGTCACCGGAATAAGATCCGTCAACCATGAGTATGAATTCGTCGTGAGTCTTGACACCATCACCGCCGGGCACCTGAACAGTTACCTGGAACTTGTGGTTACCAATGTTTTCAGATATCTTATCACCCTCGAGTTCAACGTGCTTCTTAGGAATCTCATATTCAACCTTAGGCTTTTCGAACTCTTCGGGAGGTCCGTCGTTACCGTCGCTATCCTTGGGATAAAGAACTGCGATCTGGTTTGTATCAACATTCTCGTGGAGACCGGGAATCTCGCTTCTTTCTACGAGATCAAGAGTGTACGTAAGAGATACGGGTGCAAATCTGGAAACATTTTCGTTTATAGTCCAAACGAAATGTTCTGTAGTCGTTCCGTTACCTCTGTAATAATCCATCGCGAAGGTAGCTTCGCCATTTTCAGTTGCGGAGAATACGTAGCTTGCGGTTGCTCCGTTTACAGGAGTTTCGAGCTTCTTGGTGAAGTAAGTAATGCTTCCAATCTTAAGAACGGGGAGCTTGAGCTCTTCGCCGATCTTGTCGATGAAATCAAAGTTGTAGCCTTCAACAGGATCGTCGCTGTAGCCGATGTAGTCAACCACCTTGCTTCCCTTGGATATGAGGTAGAAGACTTTATTGCCCAAATCTTCAACGTTGAACTCTACGCCGTTGTTGAGCATATTCATGAAGAAGTAGCCAACGTAGTCCTTATTCTTCTGGGTATTGATTGCATAGCAGTTGTATCCGCTCTCTTCAAGCGCCACGTAGGATTCCCACGCCTCGTAAATACCGCGGTCAAGATTGAACGCATACGTTCCGGCCTGATCCTTGCCGAGAGCCTGTGAAACGGGTTTTACAGAGTTGCTATACAGAGAATAATCGGTCTTGTAAATATCGTTTTCGCGGTTTTTAGCAACCCAAGCCGGCAGCTTTTCCCAATAAGCATCCCAAGATCCGCCGGGAACGAGATACGGACTAACCTTGTGAGCCTCACACCAGCTTCCGATGCCTATATCTCCGTAAAGGGTTGTTTCATTGTTCTTCAAAAGAATGTTATAGGGAGTACCTACTCCAATTGTTTTATCATCAGCATCCTCGTAGAAGAGCCATGTCAAACCGTCGCTGATGAAAACCACATGCTTGCGAGATGCATCAACATCTTCGTGAGCGTCGAGAATCTCTTTTGCTACTGTAAGACCTGCATCGGCGTTGGTTCCGCCGGAGTAGTTTTCACCCTTTTCAGTAATCTTATTGCCCTTGCTGTCAAGCACATAGTTGCCGTCTTCGTCAACCTTGTACCATTTGGAGTAAGACTTCAGGTATTCGCCGAGCTTGCTGTTCAGGTCTTCATCAAGGGGACAAAGATAATCGCCGTCAGAATTCTGATAAGCATGAACGGAATAGTCGAAGATAACCAAGCTTATGTTGATCAATGCACCGGTCTTCTCCTGAAGATCGATCAACTGATCAAACAGAGCGGTTGCCTCTTCTCCGGACCAAAGGTCAGAGGAAGATTTATCAACAACGAATACAATGTCGCTTGCCAAGGTTTCTGCTTCACCGGGGAGCGAAAGCGTAACATCGGTATATCTGTCGCCGTAAAGATCGGTTGCGGTCTTGGACTTGTCGTAGTTATCGGGATCGTCGTAGTTCTCGTCGGGGAGAACGAAGTATTCAACTTCAGGTACAGGGAACAAAACGGGGTCGCCGGGATTTCCATCGCTATCCACAGGATACAGAGTAGCGGAATTGTTGGTAGGAACAGTGTATCTGCCTGCTTCTTTTCTCTTTTCAGTGAGCTGAAGCTTGTAGGTCAGAGAAGCAATTCTTTCCACAGAAACGCTTTCACCAAAGGTCCATACAAAACGTTCGGTGGTCTTGCCGTCACCATAGAAGTAGTCCAACCAGAAGGTGGGTCCATCAGCACCGGGAGCTGTAAATGCGTAAGAGCTCTTGGCCTCTTCGCCGTTTTTATCAACGTGCTTAGCGGTAGTTGCTACGGTAGTGGTGTACTCATCGCCGCCAACGACCAGTTTGATATAGTTTGCGTTTTCGATAAACTCGAAGTTTCCGTTTTCGTTCTTGCCAATGTAGTCAACAACGGTAGAACCGGTGGAACAAGTGTGGAGCATATCTTCGCGAACGGAGTCGAAGAAGTTTTCCTGGAGAACAGTCTTGGTAGACAGCAGGTTGCCATCTTCATCACGTTCGAAATCCCATACGGTAGGAGCTTCGCCCTGTCCGGCAAGCTTTGCCAGGTAGTTCATGAAGCTGTGACCCAGCTGAGTGGTAGAAGTACCGGTGTACTTTGCGCCCTGCTTGATGTATTCGGAGCCATTCTGATAAGAAGGGGATTCACTGCAAATAGAGTAGCAGTTGTAACCGGACGCTACCAGCTGCTTCCAAACCTGAACACACTCATACTGTGCGCGCTCGTAGTTCAGAGCGTTGAGCGGGTGACTGCCGGAACCGATAGCGGCAACAGTGCCGGTGATAAAGTTATCCGCAGTGGGTACGGGATTTACAATAGCCAAACCGTAACGGCTGTTGCTAACGCCAAGTGCTTTCAAGTCCGTCTTGTTTTTCGCATACCAGTTGTCATAAGCAGCATAATCGTTTGCATCGAAGTGAGGAGTAAAGACATACTTGTCACCGTCTGCCGCAACCCACTTTTCGATATCTGCGAAGAATGCTTCGTAGCTATCGTTGTAGCGGTCGGGGATCATATACAGAGAGGAATGACGACCGCGCTGGGACTGCCACAGATAGTTAGCCCAGTAATAATAGGTCTTCTTGTCAGTACCTGTCACCTTGTTAACAATGGTAGCCTGCTCACCGTTAGCGTCATCGAACCAGTAGGTACGACCGGTAGCCAGTACGAATACGTACTTGTTTTCAGCCTTCGCCTTGGTTTCCTTAGCCAACATCTTCTGTGCTTCCACCAGCTGGCTGTGGAGGTTGGTAGAGCCAGCAGGCAGATCGTTGATGGAATCGAACTTTTCAGTTACAAAATCAACGTAAGTAGCGGGATCCAGAACAGCTTCGTCGCTGTTGAGGTCCAGGATGATTTCCTTGCCCTTTTCCAGAGAGATCAGACCCATTCTTACGGTAGCCTTGCCACTCTCCATTGCGGGCTTGAAGACGTTGATTGCAGATTCAATGGTCTCCATGTTGGCAGTCATGCCGCCGCCAAGGATGAACACAACGTCGATATAACCTTCAACCGCACCGGGAACGGTCAAGGTTACGTCGGTCTGGTCTGCTTCGTTCAAACCGTTTGCAGTCTTGTCGATGTAATCGCCCGTAATGTCTGCCAAACCTTCATGCGCAGATATAACAGGAGTCATCAGACTTAACAGCATTGATAAAGTTAAGATAAAAGATACAATTCTTTTCATTGCCTTTACCCTTTCTGAATTTTATGTGCAATAATTTCAATAGCTTCTTTGCTTTTGTGATTGAATTATAACACCTCACAGTCACAAAAAAAGTTACATTTCAAGATTTTCCTAAAAAAATACTGCTCGACGGTAACTTTTTTTCGGGAAAAACAAGCTTTATAAAGGAAATATAACCGAATATGTAAAAAGCGCACGCGAAAGTCTTCATATTATATATTGTATCCAACACTTCTTCAGTTACAACAAACAAAAAAACGCCAAAAAACTTGTAAAACAAGTTTTTTGTGTAATGTAACTTTTTTCGTCCTACGCATTACCTTAAGAGAGTATATCGCTTGCAAAGAACTTGATGAAATATTCTGCTATCGTTTTAAGCCGGCAGATAAGCAAAAAACCTCCGGAATTACTTGTTTTCGAGTTTTTTGCCGGAGTGGCAGAATTCGGCCCTGCGGCATCTTGCTCCCAACGGGATCGTGGGCCCCAACCTGTACGCCGACGGGAAGGAAGGATATCTCTGCTTTGAAGCCTTCTGCAGCGGGAAGGGATCCGTGATGCTGGTATACAGCGTCCATCGCAAAGCCTTTGCGGTTTTGGAGCGGCCTTCCGGGAATCTTGCAAGAGCTCGGTTCTCCGAGGACGAGGAAACGGTCACCCCGGTGGAGGACAATGGCTCCTCCGTGCAGCTTGTGATCGACACCCTCACCCGGATTCCCCCGGAACGGCCGGAAGAAACTCTGAAAAGCATGGGAAAAACCACCTCAGATACGGAATTTTTTTAATTTTTTCAAGAAATCCTCGCAAAATCGTGAGGATTTTTTGTTTTTCGATTGTATAAGGAGTAAAGAAACCAAAAAGGAGGCATCTTCATGCACGGAAAGAAGAAATGTAAGATCTTAAAAGAGATCCGCAAGCAGATCGCAAAGGACAACGACATCACCTACGTCACCACGGAGTGCAAGCACCAAGGCAACTGCAAGGGCACCTGCCCCAAGTGCGAAGCAGAGGTACGTTACCTGGAGGCAGAGCTGGAAAAACGCCGCATGGCAGGCAAGCAGGTGGTGGTGGCAGGCATCGCCGCCGCCATGATGATGTCCGCCTCCTGCACCCCCGACATGGAGGACACCCGGTCCAAGACCCCGGGCGGTGCCCCGGATGTTTCTGCGCCGGTGTACTCCCAAGAGGTAGACGGCGAGATGCTCCCGACCATGGGTGATTACGCTGCGGAAAGCAGTGAAGAGCTCTTCCCGGGCGGCGTTCCCCTGCCCGAAAGCTCGGAAATGGAGACCATGGGAGAGGAGCCTCCCGTTTCCGGAGCAGTCCCCGAGGAAAGCTCGGAAGAAGAACTTTGGGAAGGCGAGATCATCGAAGACGAGCTGGGCGGAGATCCCATGCCCTGGCCGGAGGAGATCAGCGATGAGATAGAGCTGGGCGGAGAGCCGTTATGGCCGGAGGATAACTGACGTGGCTGTTACCGCCCCCGTGATCACCTTCTCCCGCCTGCGGATGACCACCGACGGGGAGGGGGTCACCACCTTGGTGATCTTTCACGATTGCCCTTTGCGGTGTAAATACTGCCTGAACCCCTTTTCCTTCGCCCCCGATACCAAACGGGAGGAGCTTACCCCCAATCAGCTGTACGATCGGGTGAAGATCGACGACCTGTATTTTGTGGCAACGGGAGGCGGGGTCACCTTTGGCGGCGGGGAGCCTCTGCTGAGAGCGGATTTTCTGAAAGAATTCCGCGCCCTCTGCGGGGACAGATGGCATCTTTGCGCAGAAACGTCCTTGAACGTCCCCGCGGAAGCCGTCCGCACCGCGGCGGAATGCATGGATATGTTCTACGTGGATTGCAAGGACACCAACCCCCAAATCTACAAAGCCTACACCGGGATCCAAAACGCCCAAATGCTGGAAAATCTGCGCACCCTCATCTCCCTGGCGGGGACGGAGCGGGTTGTGGTGCGGGTGCCCCTGATCCCCGGCTACAACACGGAAGAAGACCGTGAGAAAAGCCGCGCCCTGCTGACCTCCTTAGGGGTGACACAGTTCGACTTTTTCACCTACAAAACGGAAAGGAGAACCCCATGAAACGTATTTTTGCCTTTTTGATCCTTTTAGCGATTCTCCCTGCTTGCCTTTGGGGATGCGATACCGCCCGTCCCGCGGAACCCTCCAAGGGTGGCGAAGAAACCTCCGCCGAAGCCGAAAGCTACCCCAAAGGCGAAGAAACCTCCGTCGAAGCCGAAAGCCACCCCAAAGGCGAAGAAACCTCCGCCGAAGCCGAAAACCACCCCACCGAGGAGCCACTGCCCTCCATCAGCCTACGCAGTATGGCAGAGCTGGACGAGCTGCGGGAAATGTGTTCCTGCACAGACGAGGAAGTGTTGCAGGCGTACTTATGGGGCATTGAAGGGGCAGGCGCAAGAAACCGAGAAGATCTGCAAATCTTTTTGTCCGTGGTAGAGTCTCTCCCCGTCCCGGAATTGCTTTCGGGAGAGATCACCTGGATCTGCTACGATAACATCTATCCCGACATTTCTACCACCGAAAACGGCGTGGTCTTCCTTTCCACCCAAGGAGAAAACGGGGATTGGACCCGTATCGGGTATTACGTTTGCGAAAAGGACGTTCCCGCCGCGCTCCAAGCAAGAGAAGAGAAGGGCTATTTTGCGGAGTCTGTTATCCAAGAGCCTTTCGAGAGCCGGGACGGCAGAATCGTGGTTTACGCAGAGATGATCCGAGAGCATCCCTCCGGCACGGGAAGCACCGTTACCTGGATGATGACCGTGGACGGCATTTTGGCGGAAATGGTGTATTATTCTAAAGACGTCAGCGGCATCCGCGGAGAAACCGTTTTGAAAACTCCCGTTATCGGCTCTCTGAAGAAAGCGTGATAGCTTCCAAAGACTACGCAGTCTGTAAAAAAGGGAATGAAAAAAAGAAAGCATGGAAGCGGTTTTTGCCGCTTCTTTGCTTTTGTGAGAGAGAGGGCTTTGGCATGCCCCGCAGCAAAGTCGGCAAATTACTCCGCCCACTCCAGCTCTAAGGTGACATATTGAATAGAGTTTAGTATCCCCCTTTCCGCGGGTCAAGAACTGTCTTTTTCATTTCCCTCTTGCGTTTAGGCGTAAGATATGATAAAATAATCTCACCATCCAAAAGGAGATCCCTTTATGTACAACGCTTATCATAAAAAAGAAGACGAACGGTTGCTTCTCACCCCGGAGATGATCTTCTCCCACCAAAAGAAGAAGGCAGTAGAAGACCTGCCGATGTCCTTGGGGGCGTTGGTATTTTTCGTTCTCTTCTGGATCGCCGACATCGTGGCCATCTCCGAAGTCCTTGGCGCAGAGGAAGCCACCTTCTCTCCTTTGCTCGCCATCGCTCCCATCCTGGCCGGCGGCCTGTTTACCAGCTGTTTCTGCATCCATCAATGGATCCAAACCGCGTCTTCCGTCTCCTGCGCCTGGGGCAGACGGTACCGCATGGATGTGGACACCCTGGAACGGGTCTCCGAGGGAGAATACGAAAAGCTCCCCTTCTTCTCCTTCAAGCGTTTTTGGGGACGCAGAAGAGGAAACTTGGGATACAGAGAACGGCAAACCACCGTCACTGCCTACTACTTTGCAAAGAACGGCAGAGCCATCTCCCGCCATATCACCGTCCACGACGGGGATTTTGACGGCGACACCTTCTATTTGATCATCCGCGAGAAGGACGGTGTGATCCTGGCGGTTTACAACACCAAGAAATACCGTTTAGAGACGGAGGAAGCCTGATATGGCAAAGGATCTTTACAAATACGACGACCCCGTGGACGAACGGAAGACGCTCACCTTCGAGATGATCAAAAACAGCGAAAAAGCGGAGCTGACGGGAGAGATCGTCGGCTGTGTCATCGCCTTCTTGTGGGTAGCCCTGGCAGGCGGATTGGTGGGGGTTTGCGTGTGGTTTTTCCATTCCGCGGTGGAGCCGCCCATCTCTCCCTTTGTCATCACCGTGCCCTTGATGGGTGTGGCGGCTTACGTATTTTGCTTCTTTGTGTACCAAATCGCAAACACTGTCAAAACCGCAAAATACGCCTACGGCCATGGCTACCATATCTCCGTGGACACCCTGAACAAGATCTGCGAGGGGGAATACGACCGCCGCCCCCATTTTGCCTTGGAAAACCTGGGAAAGCGGAGCCGCCGTCGGGAAGACACCGTGACGGCTTACTACTTTGAAAAGAACGGCCGCGCCTCCACTACGAATTTGTATTTGCGTGCAAGCGATTTCCCCGGGGACACCTTCTATTTGGTGATCCGCAACCGGGACGGCGCCGTGATGACCGCCTACAACACCAAGAAATACCGTTTGGAGACGGATAATGGAACAACGTAAATTTCTGGAGTTTCTTACCGTAGCAGAAAAATTAAAATGCAACACCCGTCACTCCTTCACCACCTCCGGCAGGAAGGAATCCGTGGCGGAGCATTCCTGGCGGCTGGCCTTGATGGCCATGTTGTGCAGAGACGAATTTCCCCACTTGGACATGGACAAGGTGATCAAAATGTGCCTCATCCACGACCTTGGGGAAGCTGTCACCGGGGACGTTCCCGCCTTTTACAAGACGGAAGCCCACCGCAGAACGGAGGACAAGGCGGTGGAGACCCTGCTGGCAGGGCTTCCCGCTCCCCATAGGGAGGAGTTCGCCGCCCTTTTTGCCGAGATGGAAGCGAGAGAAACGGAAGAAGCCAAGCTGTGGAAGGCGCTGGATAACTTAGAAGCGGTGATCTCCCACAACGAGGCCGCTCTTTCCACCTGGATCCCCCTGGAATACACCGAGAACCTAGTGTACGGGGAATCAAACTGCGCCTTCTCCCCCTGGACGGCGGCTCTGCGGGAGATGTTAAAGCAGGATTCTATAGAAAAGATCGAACGAGAACAATGAGTTATTTTACAGAATTTGTTTCCAATACCACCGCTTCCTCCGCCAACCAGTTCTTCTTTTTGGCAGACCCCGCCGAGAAGCACACCTGCCGCGTGTTCTACCGCGTAACGGTGGCGGGGAGGTTTGCCTATTCCCTGCTGTTCGGGAATACGCTGGACAGCACTTACGCAGACGGCAAGGTGGGGCAGGCCAATATGGAATGCCTTCCCTGGACCATCCACGCGCTTCGTGCCGCCCCCTGCAACGGGGTCACGGAGGAGGATCTTCCCTTCATTACCTTGACGGAAAACACGGAGGTCACTTCCCAGCGGGCCTATACCACCCCGCCCGTGGAACTAACGGTGGATAATTACCTCTGCATCGAAATGACCTTCTCGGGAGCCATGCTCCCCTACCATGAGGAGACCTTACTGCCCATTCTGGAAAAGAGTGATGACGGCTGGCAACCCACCAAAAAGATGCCCCTGCCGGGGATGGTGGGCATCCGCCGAGAGGTGAAGGGGAAAATCGGCTTCGTGGGGGATTCCATCACTCAAGGCATCGGCACCCCCATGGATTCCTATACCCATTGGAACGCTCTCCTGGCGGAGAAGATCGGGGAATCCTTCGCCCATTACAACTTAGGCATCGGCTACGCCCGGGCAAACGATATTGCTTCCCATGGGCATTGGTTGGAAAGAGCCTTGCAAAACGATATCGTCTTTCTATGCATCGGTGCAAACGACATCCTCCAAGGCTATCCCGAACAGCAGATCAAAAACGATCTGACGGACATCGTCACCACCATCAAAGCCGCAGGAAAAACGCTGCTCTTGCAGGCCGTGCCGCCCTTTGAATACGGAGAAGAAAAGTTCCCTGTTTGGGAGCGGGTGAACGCTTTCCTCAGGGAAACTCTTGCCCCAAAGGCGGATCTGTTCTTTGACCCTGCCCCCGTCTTGACCGCAGACGGCAAAACGCCCCTCTACGGCGGCCATCCCAACGAGACGGGATGCGCTTTATGGGCGGAGGGGCTGTATCAAGCGGTGCGCCATTTATTTTAAGGAAAGGAAGCCCTTTATGTTCCGTATCATTTTTGGATTGGTATTCCTTTTGGGGATCGCGGGGATCTTCTATCTGGGCAACCGCCTTTGCAAATATCCCCCCTTCCGCGGGAAGAAGCTCTCCATTCGGTTGCTTGCCTATCCGGTGCTTCCTTTGCTTTGCTATTTTGCCGTGAAGCTGTTGGGGATCTCCAACTTCAATATCATCGTATTACTTCTGCACTTGGTGATCTTTTGGCTGCTCTGCGACCTTGGCTTTTGGTTGGCAGAAAAGATCAGAAAAAAGAAGCCCCGCCGTTACTACGCGGGGATCACCGCCATTCTGTTGACGGTGGTGTATTTGGGTGCGGGCTGGTTCTTCGCCCACCACGTGTTCGTCACGGAATATGACCTCACCACGGAAAAGAAAGTGCCTCCCCTCACCATCGTGCAGATCACCGATGCACATTTGGGAGTGACCTTAAACGGGGAGGAGTTTGCCCAAGAGATGGAAAAGGTGCAGGCGCAGAACCCCGACGTGGTGGTGATCACCGGGGATTTTGTGGACGATGATTCCACAAACGAGGATATGCTTGCCGCCTGCCAAGCCTTGGGGAAGTTAAAAACTCCCTACGGGGTGTTCTTCGCCTACGGCAATCATGACGACGGCTACTTCCGCAGCGGCACCTTCACGGGGGAAGAGCTTCGGAAAGCCTTGACGGACAACGGCGTGGTGATCTTGGAGGACGAAGCGGTGCTGTTGGCCAACTCCACCCGAGGCAACGTGTGCTACATCGTGGGCAGAAAGGACGCCTCCAACCGCCGACGGCTCTCGATTGAGGAGCTGACCGAGGATCTTGACCCCTCCGTCTATACCGTGGTGTTGGATCACCAGCCCACGGATTTTGACGCAGAGGCAAAGGCAAAGGTTGACCTGGTGCTCTGCGGACACACCCACGGCGGCCACCTCTTCCCCACCGGGCTGGTGGGCGTGTGGTTCGGGGGCAACGACCTCTGCTACGGCAAGGACGTGCGGGAAGGATCCACCTTCATCGTGTCCTCCGGTATTTCCGGCTGGACAATGCCCTTCAAAACCGGGTGTATCTCCGAAATCGTGACTGTTCACGTGGCGGGGGAAAACTAAACGCTCATAAATACCGCGGCTCCCCTTGGTAAGGGGAGCCTTTGTTTTCTTGTTTTGGCGAGTCGGCGCGCGGGATATAGGAACGGGCGATTCTTGAATCGCCCCTACGGTCAGGGGCAGGTAAAGTGCGTTGAAATTGTATAAACAAACCGTCCCGTAAGAAGCCATCGCCCAAATCAAAAGACCGAGCAAACGCTCGGCCTTTTTTGATTCAAGCTTCAGTTGTTTTGCACCGTTAACGCCATTCTCTGCATCATTCGCTTTTTCAGCACCAAGAAGCCCACCAGCAACGCGACGAAGGTGAGCACCCAGGAAATGGGGTAGGAAATATAGAGAGATTCCAGGGTGTGGAACTGCTCCATACGGAAAATGGTGTAGATCCAGCCCAAGCGCATTCCGCAAACGCCCAGCACCGTCACCGCCATGGGCAGCAAGGAGGAGCCCATGCCTCTGAGCATACCGGACATTACGTCCATCAGCCCGCACAAGAAGTACAAAACGCACACGAAGCTCATACGGGTCACGCCGTAGGCAACGGCCTGGGCGCTGTCCGTGATGTAAATGGAAAGCAGAGAATCGGCAAACAGATAGCATCCGCCGCCCAAAAGGATTCCCACGCCCCCAACGGAAAGCAGGCAGATCCAAAGGATCTTGCTGAAATTCTCGTATTTCCGCGCCCCGGTGTTCTGCCCCATAAAGTTCATGGCAGTCTGGTGGAAGGCGTTCATGGCAACGTAAACGAAGCCCTCGATGTTCCCCGCCGCGGTGTTCCCCGCCAAGGCGATCTTACCGAAGCCGTTGATGGAGGATTGGATCATGACGTTGGAAATGGAGAACAACGAGCCTTGGATCCCCGCAGGCAAGCCGATGCGGGCGATCTTCCAAAGGTCAAGAGGGTAGATCTTCAGCTTGCGCCATTCCAGACGGCAGGCGTCCTCCCGACGGGCAAGCTTGAGCAGCACCAACACGCAGGCAAGAAGCTGGGAGATGGTGGTGGCCAAGGCAACCCCCGCCACGCTCATGTGGAGCACGATGACGAACACAAGGTTCAAAAGCACGTTCACCACCCCTGCGATGGAGAGGAAAATCAACGGACTCTTGGTATCCCCCGCCGCGCGGAGAATGGAAGCACCGAAATTGTACAGCAAAATAGGGATGATCCCCGCGAAATAGATCCGCATATACAAAGCGGAAAGCCCAATGATCTCATCGGGGGTATCCATCCATTCCAAAAACACGGGTGAGAAGGTAACGCCCACGAAGGTCAGGAAAATACCGCCAAAAAACGCCGCGGGAATAGAGGTGTGCACCGTACGGTGAATGATTCCGTCGTCCTTGGCGCCGATGCCCTGGGCAACCATAACGCCGGAACCAACGGAAAGACCCATGAACAGGTTGACGATCAAATTGATCAACGCGCCGGTGGCACCCACGGCACCCAAGGCTTCTTCCCCCGCATACCGCCCAACCACCACCAAATCGGCGGCATTGAACAGCAGCTGTAGCAGACCCGTGGCAATAATGGGCAGGGTGTAGAGCCATATTTTCTTCAAAAACGGGCCGGTGCAAAGATCGGCGTTCCGATTCTTTACGGCAGTCTGTGCGCTCATATCCTACGTTCCTTTTCCTATATTTCTCAATTTGTACTTTACACCTTTTTCCCTCGAATTGCAACCCCTTTTTTGCCCTTTTCTGTGTCACAATGATTTTTCTTCTCCCGCAGAAAAAATCTTTCCGTTTGCTCTTGACATTTCCCCTTCAATCGTGTATAATAGCCTTCGTTCGTGGGTGTAGCTCAGTTGGTTAGAGCACTTGCTTGACATGCAAGGGGTCGTTGGTTCAAGTCCATTCATCCACACCAGAAAAGGTCTTGAGATCGTTATGATTTCAAGGCTTTTTTG
>JAGBXS010000094.1 GCA_017629175.1 Clostridia bacterium | reverse complement strand
TTTGATGTAAAGGGGGAAGAATGCTTCCCTGGATGTGCAGTCGGAAAGGTGGGTATGTACGTGCAGATCGTAACGCATAAAGTGCCTCCTATGATCATGAATATCTGCGAGAGGGAAGATTTTTTGGCAATAAAAGTTTCTTTGAAGATTCTTAAGAAACCTTCTTTTTAAAGAAGATTTCTTAAGCGTTCTCCTAGCTCCCCGGATAAGCAAACGGGAACGCCGCGAAGCGTCCCCGTTCTTTTTTTCGTTATTCTCGGGGGATCAGTCCGCTTTCGGGATCGGTCAGTCCTACCAGAGATTCATACAGCGCCACGGCGTTGGGGTAGGTGCCGCGCATCTGCTCCATTAAGACGTCCATATCCATTTCTTTGATGTCCATACCGGGCTGGGGAGCGGAGATCTGAGGATTGCCGGGCACGAAGGTGGTGCCGCTGGAGATGGCGATCTCCAGCAGACCTGCAATGGAAGCCGTCAGTGCCATGGTGTTCACGGTGCCTGCAGCGGTCTCTTGGTAAGTACCCTCGATGGTGATGGGTACGGAAAGTGCCATTCCTTCCACCGTCACAGAGGTATCCACGTTGCCCTTGTAGGTGATCTTTCCGGAAGCATCTGCGGTGACCATCAGCCCTGCGGTGGTGGTCGTGCCCTCCTCCGTGGAGGTGAGATCGATCTTCATATTGTTTGCCGCAACGGTAAAGGTGCAATCGGTCTGATTGACTACCGCGCCATCCTGCTCGGCAGAGTACTTCAAGGCGGTCACCGCGCCGTTTACGGAGAGATTGAACTTGGTCACGTCCGTCTCTGCGCCGTTTACCACGGTGGAAAGCTTCAGCTGGTAGTTCTTGCCTGCCGCAACGTTCAAAACCATGACCACGGTGGTCTCGTTTCCGGAGACCTCAATGCCATCACTGTTCAGCAGGTCGCCCATGCCCAAAAGATCGGTCAGCCCGCTTTCAGTCATGGCTTGATCCAAAGCCGCGTCGAAGGCCTTGGCGGTATCGGGATCCATGGTGATGGTATAGGTGTCCACCACGTCACTCTTGGCGATGAGGATCATATCGTCGGTGAAAAGCTCCTTGACGGCAGCCTCTAAGTTAGCAAGTGCCCGGTCGGGAATGCCGCCAATCTCCATGCTGCCCATTGTATCGGTCGTTTCTCCGCCAACGGCGGTGAAGGGTTCCTCCTGAACACCGGGGAGCAGAGCGTACTGCAACGTCTCGTCGGAATATTCCTTGAAGGGGATCTCCTCACCTGCGGCAAACCAAGTGCCCTCGGTGCTGAGCACGCCGCCCATGATCTGCGTTACGGATTCCTTACGCACGGGCTGATCGCCGATCATGCTTACGTCCATTGCAGAAAGCTTTTGGATGGCAAAGATCTCCGTCTTGGTACCGTCCTCTTCATCGGTGAGAATGGAGAACAAGGGCATCCCGAAGGTGGATTCCATGGGCTTAAAGTAGTCCTCCAGAGTGCTTAAAGCCTCCCAGAACAGCTCGGCGTGGGTAGGTCCCTTGGGAGCTTCACTGCTTTCGGTGCCCACCAGCTCCGTCTGGCAGGATGCCAGCAGGCAGGGAAGACAAAGCAGAATGGCTGCCAAGGCCAGGGATAAGATCTTTTTCATTTCATTTCCTCCTCTTTATGCTTCGCGTATAGCGTTTTCTCTTTGCGGGAACGAACGTAGATCGCCAACGCTATACAGCCAAAGGCAAAGAGCATCCCCGAGACGGCGCCTGCACTGTCGATCAGCACGTCCGTCAGTCTGCCGGCTCTGCCATCGGAGAAGAGCTGGATACCCTCGTCCGCGAAGGCCGTTAGTACGGCGTAGCCCATGGGGACGGTCAAGAACCACCGCTTCTTTGGGGTAAACCGTCTTGCGGTAAAGCAGGCGAGACAGCCCAGCAGGGCAAATTCCAAAAAGTGAGCCGCCTTCCGCACAAATCTGACGATATTATCCTCGGTGGGCTCCACCTTTACCACGGGTAAAAGCTGTTCCACGGAGGGGCGAACGATCTCCACCACCGCGCCGCTTTGCTTGGCGGATTCTTCTCCGCCCTTTAAGGAATTGGAGAAGATAAAGATCTGGCACCCCAATGTCAGTAAGATCAAAAGTATGGTCACGGCGCGTCGCTTGTCAAACTGCTTCATGTAACCGCGCCTTTCAATAGCTCTTCCGCCGCCTTGCGGACGGTATCCGTTACCTGAAGACCGCCCATAATGCGGGCCAGCTCTCCGATGCGTTCCTCGTAGTCCAAAAGCAGTACCTCGGTTTGGGTTCTGCCGTTTTCTTCCTTTTTGGCGATGCGGTACTGATGGAAGGCGCAGGCCGCCAGCTGTGCCGCATGGGTCACGCAGATCACTTGGGTCTTACCCCCGGAGGCGATCTGTGCCATCATCCGCCCGATCTTCTCGTTGGTCTTGCCGGAGATACCGGTGTCGATCTCGTCAAAGATCAGGGTGGGGGTCTGCATCACGTCTGCCAGCACGCATTGCAGACAGAGCATAATGCGGGAAAGCTCACCCCCCGAGGCGATCTTGCCGATGGGACGGGGTGCCTCGCCTGCGTTGGCACTGACGGAGAAATCAATGGCATCCATCCCGTAGGGGGTAGCGTCTCCCGGTACTACGCCGATGAGAAACCGTACCTTGGGCATATCCAGCTCCGCCAAGGCCTCCTGCACCCGTGCAGAGAGGATCTCTCCGCCGCGGATACGGGCATCGCGCAAAGCCTTTCCCGCCGTTTTCAGCAGGGCTTCCTTTTCCTTTAAGTCTTCTTCCAGCTGTTGATCCTCGCCGCTGCTTTCCAGCAGTGCCAGATCTGCGGCGGCCTTCTTCAGCTTTTCTGCCAGACCCGCTTCGTCGGTTCTGTATTTCCGCTGTAAGGCAGAGAGCTTTTCCAAGCGGTTCTCCACCACCGTCAGCCGTTCCGCCGTGTCCTCACGGTCGGAGGTGTAGGGGTAAAGACTGTCTGCCAGATCTGTCAGCTCCGCCTTCACGTCCTCCATGCGGGCAAGATACTCCTTGCATTCCGGGAGAATGGAGGAAAGCCGCTTCACCGCCTGCATGGCGGTTTTCAGCTGTGCCAGGGAGGAGAGGTCGCTTCCGTACAAGGCACCGTAGGCCTCGTGGGCGTTTTCCGTCACCTTCTCGCTGTTGGCCAGCAGAGCGTGCTCGGCGGTCAGCTCCGCCTCCTCGCCGGGGCGGATCTTGGCCTGCTTCAGCTCCCTGACCTGGTATTCCAGAAGATCCCGCCGTTCCGCAAGCTCCTCTGCTTTTTCTTTTCGCTGCTTCAATTCCCGCCGCAGGGTCAGACATTCTCCGTAAAGTCTGCCGTATTCCGCCAAAAGCTCCTCGTTTCCGCAGAACTTATCCAGCAGATCTCTCTGCTTGTCCTGGTCGGCAAGGCTTTGGGTGTCCTGCTGGCCGTGGATGTTCAAAAGCAAGGCCGCCGCCTCTCTCAGCTTGGAGAGGGGAACGGTTCTGCCGTTGATCTTGGCGGTGCTTCTGCCGTCGGAGGTGAGTCTGCGGCTTAAGAACAAAGCCCCCTCCTCCTCGGCGGAAATATCCATCTCTCCGAGAACCGCCTCTAAGTGGGCAGGCAGCTCAAACACGCCCTCCACCAAAGCAAATTCCTCCCCCGAGCGGATCAGCTCTCTTTCGCCCCGCGCTCCGCAAAGCAGACCGATGGCATCGATGAGGATGCTTTTACCGGCACCGGTTTCCCCCGTAAAAGCGCAAAACCCCGCCGAGGGCTCAAGATCAAGCCTTCGGATCAGGGCGATGTTTTCGATATGAAGGGATGTAAGCATAGCTTGCTCTCCTTTCGGGGCAGAGGGATCAGAGAGACTCTGTTCCCATCATGCGTTTCAGCTCGGTACAGATCAGGGCGGCACCCTCGTTGGTGGCGGCAATGATCAGCAGGGTATCGTCTCCCGCCAGGGTGCCGATGCAATCGGGAAGCTCCATGGCATCCACCGCCGCACCCACGGCGTTGCCCATGCCGGTACGGGTCTTCAGTACCACAAGATTGTTTGCGGCCTGCACCCCGGTGGCGGCGTGGCGGAGAATGGGGATATACGTCCCCGAGAGCATCTCTTGCTCCTGCTTCTTGGAGGTGTGGGCGCGGTATTTATACACGCCGTCGTCCCCCACGGATTTGATCAGATTCAATTCGCGTATATCGCGGGAAACGGTGGCCTGGGTAACGGTAAAGCCCTTCTGTGCCAGCATCTCCTGCAAAAGCTCCTGGGTGTCCACGGTGTTCTCGCGGATCAGCTCCAAAATGGTTTCCTGACGTTTGTTTTTCATAGCGTCTTTCCTTTTGATAGGTCAGGTTAATTTTTTCATCAAGGCCTCGTAGAAGCCTGCGTTTTTCAGCTTCAAAAGCTTCAGCGTGTCGCCGCTTCGCTTCACCGTCAGCTTGCTCTTTCCCTTCAGCAGAGGGAACAGCTGGCTGTCTGCCGTTACGTTGGCATCTCCCTCGATCTCCACCTGCAAAACCGAATCGGGGGAGAAGATCAAGGGGCGCATGGCGGCAAGGGTATGGGGTGCCATGGGGGCTACGCAGAAGGCGTTCATCTTGGGATCGATGATAGGGCCGCCCACGGAAAGGTTATAGGCACTGGAGCCGGTGGGAGTGGAGATGATCATACCGTCTCCACGGTAGGAGCATACCTCGTTGCCGTCGCAGAACAGCCGCAGACGGATCATTTCTCCCGGCGCGGCGTGGCTGATCACTGCCTCGTTCAGCGCCGTAATGGTAGAAGGGGGAACGTCTTCTCCCTCCGCAGTCACGTCCAAAAGCATCCGCTCCTCGATCCTTGCCTGCCCCAGCTTGGCCAGCAGATGGCATTCCGAGATCTCCAGCTCCGTCATATATCCCAAGGTGCCGAAATTGATCCCCAAAAGCGGGGTTCCCGCCAGCCTTGCGCGGCTTGCCGCTCCCAGCATGGTGCCGTCGCCACCCAAAACGATGGCGGCGTCGCACTTGGAAAAGGCCGTCTCCGCAGGGAGATAGTGGATCTCGTCGGTGACAAAGGTGGGATCGGTGGTGAACAGGGTATACCCCATGCCATGCAGCAGGGTGGCCACCTTCTCAAAATCTTCTTTGTTCACGGGTCGTCTTTGGTTGGGATAAAGCAGGATGTTCTGGTACGTCATGGAATTCACTCCTTTTGCCAATAGGCAAGGTATTCCCGATTTCCGTCTCCGCCGAGAATGGGGGAGTCGGTATAGGAGAGCAGGCGCAATCCGTAATTGCTTCCCGCCGCCGTTAATTCTGCCAAAAGATTGCGGAACAGCTTTCCGCTTGGGTCACGGACGATGCCGCCCTTCCCGATGTGTTGCTTGCCCACCTCAAATTGGGGCTTGATCAGGGACACAAAGAGCCCGCCCGCAGACAAAATATCCGCCACGGCGGGGTATAAAAGCCGTTGGGAAATAAAGGAAACGTCGGTTACCACGATCCCTACGGGACGGGGAAAATCCGTCTTCTTCAGATAGCGGGCGTTGGTTTTTTCCATGTTGCACACCCGCGCGTCACATAGCAATTTATCGTCCAGCTGGCTGTGCCCCACGTCCACCGCGTAGACGTAAGCCGCACCCCGCTGTAAGAGGCAATCGGTAAACCCGCCGGTGGAAGCCCCCAGATCCACGGCGATCAGGCCGGAAACGTCGATGCCGAAGGTGTTCAGTGCCCCCTCCAGCTTGTACCCTGCGCGGGAGACGAAGCCCTCCTCCTCTGATTCCAAGAGGGTGACCTCCATGCCCTCCTCCACAAGGAACGAAGGCTTTTCCACGGGCTTGCCGTTTACCAGCACCTTGCCCTCCTTCACAGCCTCTGCGGCCTTGGAGCGGCTTTTGCAATAGCCCTTTTCCGCAAGGTAAAGATCAATGCGCAAGACTGCCCACCGTCCCTTCCGCTTCCGCCGCCATTTGCTCTGCCGTCAGCCCCAGATCGGCAAAAAGCTGTTCCGTGGTGCCGTGGGCGGGGAACTGCTCGGAAATGGCGCGGATGATCATCCTTGCCTGACGGCAAAGCCCTGCTTCCGCCATGGCGGAAACCAAGAATTCGCCCACACCGCCTCTGCGGATCCCTTCCTCGGCAAAATACAACAGCTCTGCTCCGCCGGCAAGCTCCGCCAAGCGTGCTACCTCAAGAGGCTTGATGCGGATCAAGCGCACCACCCGGGCGGGGATGCCCTTTTGCGCCAGCAGGCTTGCCGCTTCCCGCACGTAGGCAGAGAGTCTGCCGTAGGTGAAGAATACCACCTTGGGGGAAGTGCCGTAATCGTACACCGCCAGGGTGCCGTCCTCCATGGCAGGCTTCTCGTCAGCAAGGCGTTCCTTGCCTCTGGGATAGCGCACCGCCGAGGGAGAGGGGAGGGACAAGGCCTCCTCCAGGCAGCTGCTCAGCTCCTTGTAGCTCTCGGGCGAATATACGGTGAACCCGGGGATCTGGTTCAAAAAGGAAACGTCAAAAATACCGTGATGGGTGGGGCCGTCTTCTCCCACCAGCCCTGCCCGATCCAAGGCCAGAACCATGGGCAGGTTCTGCAACGCCGCATCATGGATCAGTTGGTCGTAGCTCCGCTGGGCAAAGGTGGAATACACCGCAAACACAGGCTTCATCCCTTGCCGCGCCAATCCGCAGGCAAAGGTCACCGCGTGCTCTTCTGCGATGCCCACGTCGAAAAACCGCTCCGGGACCCGCTCTGCGAAGGCGGAAAGCCCCGTGCCGTCTGGCATGGCGGCGGAAATGGCGCAAAGCCTTTCTTCCTTTTCTGCCAACCTGCACATGGCGTCTCCGAAGGCGGCGGAGAAATTTTCTCCTCCCGCGGAGTAAGGCTCTCCCGTGGCGGGGTCAAATCTGCCGATGCCGTGGAACAGGTCGGGGCGTGCCTCTGCGAAGGAATACCCCTTGCCCTTCTGGGTGATGATATGCACCACACTGCACTGCCCATCCTCCTTAGCTTCCTTCAGCACCGTCTCCAAAAGGGATTCGTCGTTGCCGTCCAAGGGGCCGTAATAGGAAAGCCCCATATGCTCAAAGAAGTTTTCCCGCACCAAAAGATGCTTCACGCCGTTCTTTACGTGGGTGGTGAGCTTTACCAGCCCCTTGCCCACCAGCGGGATCTTTTGGAAGCCGTTCTTCACTCGATTCTTCAATCGGAAATACTTGGCGGAGTTGCGGTAGCGGTTGAGATAGTTGTCCATAGCCCCCACGTTGCGGGCGATGGACATGGTATTGTCGTTGAGAATGATGATCAGCTTGCGATTTCCCGCGCAGTTGTTCAAGGCCTCGTAGGCCATGCCGCCGGTGAAGGCGCCGTCTCCGATCACGGCAACGGTGTAGCTGTCGTCCCCGGAAAGCCGCTTTGCCGCGGCGATGCCGATGGCGGCGGAAACGGAGGTGGAGCTATGTCCGCACCCAAAGGCGTCGTACTCCGATTCGCTGATCTTGGGGAACCCGGAAAGCCCCCCGTATTGCCGCAGGGTATCAAACCGATCCCCGCGCCCGGTCAAAAGCTTGTGGACGTAGGCCTGATGCCCTACGTCGAAGATGATACTGTCCCGAGGGCAGTCGAACACACGGTGCAGTGCCACCGTCAGCTCCACCACGCCCAAATTTGCGGCCAGGTGACCGCCGTTCTCCGATACCACCCGTACCAGCTCTTCCCGTATTTCATTGGTCAATTTAGAAAGCTCTGCCGCAGGGATCTTTTTTACGTCTGCGGGAGAGTGGATGGATTTCAGCATAGTATCTCCCACCCGCCTTGGGCAAGCGCCCAAAGGGGAGTTTTATTTTCTGTAAAAGCACATGGACTTCGCCACGAACATCACGATGCTGTCACTGTGCTTCATGGCAAAGCTCTTGCAAGCCGCTTTTCCCCCCACTGTCAAGGCGGAGATCAGAGAGGTCACCGCCAGAGAGTACCACATGGCACCGTCGGCGAACAGCTTGGCCACAATGGCGGCACCCGCCGCACCGGTGACGACACCGCAGATATCTCCCACGATATCGTTGCAAACGGAAGAGACCTTGTCGGAGTTGGCGATCAACCAAACGCCCTTCTTACCCGCCCGCAGCCTTCTGGCCGCCATGGAATGGAAGGGGGAGGCATCCGCCGTAGCCACCGCAAGACCCACTACGTCAAACAAAATACCCAGTGCAATAAAGAAAAGCAGCAGCAAAATGGCAACGATGATGCTGGCATTCGCCGTCACTTCCCCCATCGCCACCGAGAAAACGGCAGAGATGACAAAGCTCAACAAGAACGCAGTTACGACCCATTTTACTCTGCTCTTTTTCTTTGCGTCCTTCTTACTGGGAGGCTCCTTGCCCGATTCGTTGGTTTTACATCCGTTCTTTTTCTGCGTAGACATTTCGATTCTCCAATTTTTTCCTTAAGAACCTTTTTTGCAAAAAAGGTTCTTAAGAATCTCCAAAAAACTTTTATTGCCGAAAACTGTCGTTTTCGGGAAATTCTCTATACGCGCGTAGCGCATACAATAATCCGCGTCGCTTGCCCGCATTCATTGCGGGCAAAAAGACACCGATATAGGTTTTTCTCCCCGCGGTTAGCGGTGGAGAAAAATTTCGCACCTTGTGCGAAACCCCGAAGGGGCTCACGTCCCGCGGAAGGGACGTGTAACCACCCGAAAACCTGTTTTCGGGTGAGAGCGTAGCGACAATGATGGCGACGCGAAGCGTAAACTTTGCGGCATACGGTCAAGCAGGTTTTCCCCGATGCGGTTACCTTCCGTTACCGAAAGGCGGTTCCCCATTAAAACCGACGCCGGTACATTGCTGTATCCGGGGCTTGATTGCCTAAGAAGAGTCCGCACTGCAATCCGCTTCGCGCCTGTGATTTTCAGCCTAGGAGATTTCCTCAATAACCTCGTGCCGCCTAATCCTTTTTTGCAACTACAATTTCAGGGCTTGATTACAAGCCTCATCCGCTGCACTCACTCAAGGCGGGCTACGCCATCCACAGCGTCGAAAACATCGCACCGCGTAATGGGTTTAATCTTTAGACTGTAGGTGATGCGGTCAATTCCGCGCCCACAGAAAAAAGCCTCCAAAGCCGTTGGGACCTTGTATCGCATGCCATTGCGAGCGGCCCACCGGCCCATTTCTCCCAGCACCCACCCCAGACTGGGCGTAAGAAGCAAGCACAAGGAGCTTCATCGATTTGCCGTTTCGTGCGTTTTTAGGCACACGTTCGGCGGTACTTGGTTAACTAGGATACTGCGCCATCTTTTAGGGTTTATGATCAAGCACGTTGCCGTGCACTGACCTGCATCAATAGTTCCGTGAAATAATAAAATCACAGAATGCCGCAAGCGATTCTCTTGCCTCGCCTGCGGGGAAGAGGCTTAAAATTTCCTTTGCCTTTTCGCAAAGGCCGCGGGTAAACGCCTCCGCACCCTCGATCCCCAGCAGGGAAACAAAGGTGGATTTTCCGCTTTTTTCATCCTTGCCCGGGGTTTTTCCAAGCACCTCCGCCGTGGCACGGAGATCCAAAAGATCGTCCGCCACCTGGAAGGCCAGCCCGGTATACGCGCCGAAGAGGGAAGCGTTTCTTCGGGCTTCTTCGCCGCCGTCCGCGGCAATACAACCCAATTCGCAGGAAGCTTCAAAAAGTGCGCCGCACTTCTTGGCTACCAGCTCCTCCAATTCCTCTCTCGGAATGGTTTTGTTTTCGCTTTGCAGATCGATCTGCTGTCCGCCGCACATTCCCAAAGCCCCCGCCTTGCGGGTGAGAAGCTTCACTGCCTCCAAATTTTGCAGGGGAGTGCAGTGGGGATTGGAGGCCAACACCTCGGGTGCCAGCAGTGCCAAAGCATCTCCCGCCAAAAGGGCGGTGGATTCTCCGTACACCACGTGGTTGGTGGGCTTGCCTCTGCGCAGGGTATCGTTGTCCATACAGGGGAGATCGTCGTGGATCAAGGAGAAAGCCTGGATCATCTCCATGCCTGCGGCGTAGGGGAGTGCAGCCTCGGGATCTCCGCCGCAAAGGGCGCAGAACTCTAAGATCAAATGGCCTCTCAGCCGTTTTCCCCCTGCCAGGGTGGAGTATCTCATTGCCTCCCGCAGGATACGGCCAGCTCCCTCCTCTGCTTCGGGAAGCCATTGCTCCAAGGATGCCTCGATGAGGGAAGCGTTCTTCTGCAAACGGTGAAGGAAGCTGCTCATTGTCCTCGGAACTCCTCTTCGGTGAGGGTGCCGTTCTTCATCTGCACCAAACGAACCTTCTGCTCTGCGGCGGTGATCTTTTCCGTGCAGGACTTCACCAACGCGGTGCCCTCGTCATAGAGGCGCATGAGATCGTCCAGCGGAACGTTACCGCTTTCCAGTTCTTTTACGATTTGCTCCAGCCTTGCCAAAGCCTGCTCGAAGGTCAGTTCTTCCATGTATTTTTTCCCCGTTCGTTAATTTTAATAAGTCTTTTCGTTCCTCGTCCGTCAAATGGCGGTAAGCACCGCTTTCCAGATTGCCCAACCGCAGGTTGCCCATCTGCACTCTGCGCAGCTGCATCACGGAAAGTCCGTGAGCCTCGCACATCTTACGGATCTGGCGGTTCTTTCCTTCGGAGAGCACGAACCTTACCTTGCTGGCGTTGTCGCTCCGCTCCATCAGCTCCACCTCAACGGGATTGATGGGCTCGCCCTCCAGCATCTTCATGGCCCGCAGAGAATCCAGCGTATTGTTCTCGATCCTGCCGGCGATCATCACGTAGTAAACCTTTTTGATCCCGCCGGAGGGATGGGAGATCTTGTTGGCAAACTCTCCGTCATCGGTCATAAGAAGCAGTCCCTCGCTGTCCTTATCCAGCCGTCCCACGGGATATACCCGCTTCCCCGGCAGGGAGACCAGCTCGCTCACCGTCCGTCTGCCCAGCTCATCCTGCATGGTGGTAACCACTCCCGCAGGCTTGTTCAGCAGCAGATACACCTTTTTACCGCTCTTTTTCAGCACCTCGCCCTTGTAGGTGACCTTGTCCTTGGAAGGCTCTACCCGGTCGCCCAGCTTGGCTTTTACGCCGTTGATGGCAAAATGCCCGTTTTCAATTTCCCGTTCTGCCGCTCTGCGGGACATCAGCCCGCAGTCGGAGACGAATTTTTGCAGTTTTACGTCCATATTATTTCCCAAACCATTTCTCCCAAAGGGAGATCCTTTTGATCGGGGTCTCCTCCGCCGTGACCAAGGGGGCGCAGCCCACCTCGACTCCGTTCCAAAGGAAGACCACTCTTCCCACGGGAGTCCCCTTTACCGTCCCTGCATAAACGAAGGGAGCGGTCTCTATTCTCGCCGTGACCTCGCCCTCCTTAGGCAACGTCAGGGTAAGAGCTTCTCCTTGCACCGCCACGAAGGAGGCTTCTCCTCCCACCAACGGCAACGACAACGGTTCGTTTGCCCTCAGGGTGCGTTTTTCATACGTGGCAAAGCCATAGTCCAACAGCTTTCTGTGGGTGGCGGAAATTCCCGTGTCCCCCAGCGTCACCGCGATCAGGGTCATCCCATCCCGCATCGCACTGCTGACAAAGCATTTCCCGTCCGCCGTGGTCCAGCCCGTCTTCACCCCGATCATCCCTTCATAGCTTTTCAGCAGGGGATTGTGGTTGGTGAGGCATCTGCCCCCCTCGATCCCGTCGTAGGGAATACGGATCTGATAGGTGGAGACGATCTCCCGAAAAAGCGGGAGCTTCAACGCCTCCGCCGTGAGGAGCGCCAGCTCTCTTGCGGTGGTGTAATGCCCTTCTGCGGAAAGCCCGTGGGGGTTTTCAAACCTTGTGTGGGTAAGCCCCAACTCCTCTGCCAAGCGGTTCATCCGCCCTGCAAACTGCTCTGTACTGCCGTCGCAGGCAATGGCAAGGGCAACTGCGCTGTCGTTTCCGCTTTCCAAAAGCAGACCGTACAGAAGCTCCTTCACCGTCAGCGTTTCTCCCGCCTTGAGGTAGATGGAGCTGCCCTCGATCCCCGTCATCTCCGGGGTGATCTCCACCGCCGTCTCCGGGGAAAGGCAGGAAAGAACGGCGTAGGCCGTCATGATCTTGGTGGTGCTGGCCATGCCCCGCTGTTGGTCGGGATTTTTGGCGTACAGCACACTGCCGCTGTCTCCGTCGATAAGAATGGCGCTTTCTGCACCCGGGG
>JAGBXS010000093.1 GCA_017629175.1 Clostridia bacterium | reverse complement strand
GCCGCGATCCTCAAAGGTCACCCGCACCGCCGTAGCGGAGGGTGCATCGGACAGAGTCCCCTTCCCGGTGCGGATGGCAACCTTTTTCGCAATGGCGATGGCCTCGTCACCGGTGATACGAATGAGTGCTACCCCTCCCTTGCCGTAAGGGGTGGAGATGGCCGCTACCGTTCTCATAAAACCTCCCCGGTGTGGAGCTTCCCTTGGGTGTTCAATTCCCCGAAGGAACGCTGGCGAAGCACCTCGTAGACAGCCACCGCCACAGAGTTGGAAAGGTTCAAGCTTCTCAGCTCCTGCCACATGGGAATGCGCACGCAGGTATCCCGATGCTCCTTCAAAAGCTCCTCGGGCAACCCCTTGGTCTCCTTGCCGAACACCAAAAAGACGTCCTCGGGATACACCGGATCGGTATAACAGGCGGAAGCCTTGGTGGTGAAATAATAACAGACCGCGCCGGGATTTTTCCGGTAGAAATCCTCTATGTTCTCGTAAATGTGCAGATCCAAATGCTGCCAGTAATCCAGCCCAGCCCGCTTCATATAGCGGTCATCCAGAGAGTATCCCAAGGGCTTGATGAGATGCAACGAGCAATGGGTGGCGGCACAGGTGCGGGAGATGTTCCCCGTATTCTGAGGGATCTCGGGCTCCAAAAGGACAACATTGATGTGGTGCATAGCTTCGTTTCGCTTTCAAAACAAGTATTATCTCGTCTATTATATAACTTTCTTTACCAAAATGCAATTATTTTTACAAAAAGTGCTATACTTTTTTTAAAAAATGTGATATGATATAGTTTGATGAATGAAAAATCGAAAAGGAAAACCGAGTTATGGCGATTTTTTCCAAGCTTTTTAAGTCTTACAGCGAAAAACAGATCCGCGCCATTACCCCCCTTGCCAACAAGGTGGAGGCATTGGCGGAAAAATACGGGGCAATGTCCGATGCAGAGCTGCGGGAGATGACTCCCTACTTCCGTGAGCAATTAGCCTGCGGAAAATCTCTTGATGACATTCTCCCCGATGCCTTTGCCGTTGTCCGCGAGGCGGCATGGCGCGTTTTGGGCAAGCGCCCTTATTTTGTCCAGATCCTGGGCGGCATTTTGATCCATCAGGGCAGAATTGCGGAGATGCGTACCGGTGAGGGTAAGACCCTGACCGAGACCATGCCCGCCTACCTCAACGCCTTGGAGGGCAAGGGTGTACATATCGTCACCGTTAACGATTACCTGGCAAAGCGTGACAGCGAGTGGAACGGCAACATCTTCCGCTTCCTGGGCATGACCGTAGGCTTGGTGACCCATGAGGTGCCCCACGACAAAAAGAAGGAAGCCTACCTTGCCGACATCACCTACGGTACCAACAACGAGTTCGGCTTTGACTACCTCCGTGACAACATGGCGGTGTATCAGAGCCGCGTGGTACAGAGAGGCCACCGCTTCGCCATCGTGGACGAGGTGGACAGCATCCTTATCGACGAAGCCCGTACCCCGCTGATCATCTCCGGCCCCGGAGAAGAGTCTGCGGATATGTACAAAAAGGCAGACGAGTTCGTCCGCCGTCTGAAGTGCCTGCGGATCAAGGAGGTCGACCGTAAGCAAAGCGACGAGGAGGTTGCCGAGGACTACATCGTAGACGAGAAGGCAAAATCCGTTGCCCTCACCGCAAACGGTGTCCGCAAGGCGGAAAGCCACTTCCACGTGGAGAACCTGGGTGACGTAGAGAACAACGAGCTGATGCACTACATCAACAACGCCCTCCGCGCAAGAGGCGTTATGCAGCTGGACGTTGACTACGTGATCAAGGACGGCAAGGTGCTCATCGTCGACTCCTTCACCGGCCGTATCATGCCCGGCAGACGGTATTCCAACGGTCTGCACCAGGCCATCGAGGCCAAGGAAGGGGTAGAGGTAGAAAAGGAGAACAAGACCCTGGCTACCATCACCTTCCAGAACTATTTCCGTATGTACGATAAGCTCTCCGGTATGACGGGTACCGCCATGACCGAGGAGGACGAGTTCCGCGAGATCTATACGCTGGACGTGGTGGAGGTTCCCACCAACAAGCCCATGATCCGTATCGATCACAACGACGTGGTGTATAAGAGCATCCGTGCCAAATACGCCGCCATCGTGGATCGCATCCGCGCCTGCTACGAGAAGGGACAGCCCGTTCTGGTGGGTACCGTTTCCGTAGAGAAGAGTGAGGCGTTGTCCTCTATCCTGAAGAAGTGCGGCATCCCCCACAGAGTGCTGAACGCTAAATACCACGATAAAGAAGCGGAGATCATTGCCCAGGCAGGTAAAGCCGGCGCCGTCACCATCGCCACCAACATGGCAGGACGCGGTACCGATATCATGCTGGGCGGTAACGCCGACTTCTTGGCAAAACAGCAGATGCGCAAGGAGGAGTTCCCCGAGGAGCTTATCGCCGAGGCGGACAGCTACGGCAATACCGACGACGGCGAGATCATTGCCGCAAGAAAGCGCTTTGCCGAGCTGAAAGACTCCTTCCTCCCCGAGATCGAAAAAGAGGCGGAAAAGGTGCGTGCCGCAGGCGGTCTGTTCATTCTGGGTACCGAGCGTCACGAGAGCCGCCGTATCGATAACCAGCTCCGCGGCCGTGCAGACAG
>JAGBXS010000092.1 GCA_017629175.1 Clostridia bacterium | reverse complement strand
GTAGCATTTCAGCTCCGTCAAGTCAAAGCGCTCCTGCCTGCCCTCCCACACGGAAAAACCGCTGGGGATGCTGTGTGCCGCCTCATCCAGTGCGGCGAGATCAAGCTCTATCTTCCCCAAAGCCATGGTATACATCCCGCATCCGATGTCCACCCCCACCATGGCGGGGACGATCTTATCCGTAATGGTCATAGTGGTGCCGATGGTACAACCCTTCCCTGCGTGGACGTCGGGCATGACACGGATACGGGAGCCTGCAAAGGCTTCCATGTCGCACAGAGTCTTGATCTGCTCCATTGCCCCCTCTTCCATAACGTCGGTGTAGCAGAGGGCGGTGTTATACGTTCCTTTTATCTCGATCATACGAAGTTCCTTTCTTTAAGTTGCGCCGCTTCGAAACAGAGCCGTCAGTTGGGTCAGCAGGTCGCCGCTGCCGTTGATCTGCAGGTTGCCCACATTCTCGCAGATCCGCTCCAAGCACTCCAGCTCCTTCAGCTTGTACAGAGTGGGATTCTCCTCCATCAGCTTTGCGGTATTCAGCAAGGAGCGGGTAGAGGCCACCTCCTCGCGGCGGGTGATCACGTTGGCTTGCGCCCTTTTTTCCGCCGCAAGGACAGTGTTCATGATCTCACGGATCTCCCCGGGAAGGATGATATCCTTCACGCCGGCATCCGCAACCTCCACGAACAGCTCCTCCCGTTTGGCACAGAGCTTTTCCAACACGTACTGAGAGATCTGCTCTTTGTTTTCCAAGATCTCGTCCAAACGGTAACTGCCCACATACTCCCGCAATGCCAGCTGCACCGCTACGTAAAGCTGAGAAATATAGTCATCCACTTGGGTCAACGCTTTTTCCGGATCTGTGACGCGGAAATTACAAGCGAAGGTGATCCGCAAGGTCACCTTGTCCTTGGTGAGCAATTCCTGGCCGGATACCGTCATGGCGGTCAAGCGGATATCTGCTTTTTTCACCTGCACGGAAACGTCGGTGTTCCAGAAATAGTAAACGCCCGCATCCAACATCTTTGTCGGCTTGCAATCCAAGAACAGCACAGCCTTTTGGTGAGGCGCAACCTCCACCTTGGTGTAAAGCTCTTCGGGCATTTTGGCAAACAGATGCCCGGGCACAGAAGAATCCACCTCGGGTGAATCCAGATCCACTCTGCGGAACTCGTGGGTCTTGCCTGCCTTCCAGAAGGCGTATTTTCCCGCAGGCAGTGCGCCACTGAACTTGCCGTCTGCGTAATGCAAAACCAGCTGTTTGTCCTCCACCTCCACAGAGACGGTCTCGCGGGAGATGACAGGATCCGCTAACAGCACCTCCAAGGGACAATGCTCGCTTTCCAAAGGGGCATCCAAGGAAACGGCTTCGATGACCTTGCCGCCCCAAGTGCGGTATTTACCTGCGCCCAAAAGCTTGATAAATTGCCCGTTTTTGAAAAGCAAGCCCTTCATATTTTCATTGATGATGATTTTCATAAGTATATTCCTTTCTCTGATCTTATTTTTTGCAGCCGAAGATCTCCGCATACAGCTTCCAGCCTATGTAATCACGATACCTGGTTTTGCAATATTTTCCCGTTTTGTAATCATACCAACGGTAATATGCCGCCCAATAGCTGAGCATACGGTCATATCCTTTGTGGAAGGTGGGATAGTTCAAACGGCAGAAGGCTTGATAATCCCTGTTGTCCCGCTCCCGCAATCTATGATAGATCGCCTCCAAGATCTCCGCCACGTATTCGTCGCAAAGCTTTAACACAAAGGGCATGACCCATTCCGGTGTCTCTGTTGCCAGCAAAGCCTCCAGATGCCGTTGACGTGCGTAGCCGTCACTACTGCGGCTGAGGATGCAGTGATAGATGAGCCTTTGGGTGTCTGCCAGCGTTTTCTCTGCGTGTGCCGCCATACTCATAGGCTCTATACGGTAAGGGATCTCCACCCTTTCCCCGGATGGCAACGTCCAGCAGGTTACGCCGTCGGTAAGCCATTGCTTGTACGCAGAAGGGCTTTGCCATGAAAATACAGGTGCAGGCAACTGCTCTGCCACGGTGATTACATCCTCGCGATATTCGGCAGGGAATGCCTTGCAAAGCCGTTCCGTTAAGATTTTTTTGTAGCGTCTTGAAGCAAATAGCATACGCTTTCCTCCTCGTTTTGTTGCGGGTGTTCCATGAAAGGATCGCGGCGGAGAAATTCAGCACTCTTTTCTATTTAAGAATGCGGTATCCTCTCCCCGGCAAGGCGATCCTTTCACTGCAAAGACGGCGTGTCTCCCCCAAGCTTGCCGCCTTTGCGGGAGCACCCATGGTTGTTCAAAAAACGTTCTTGCACGCTTTCGCGTACCGTTTTTGCTCCGAAGAGCGCTTTCCCAAACCATAGGAGTATGCATTTTTGAGTGCATACCGCAGGAATCGAACCTGCTTTTTGCAAGAGAGAGGACTTTGGAATACGTTCGGAGAAAGCCTTCGCCGCACCTCGGCGTATGGAAAAACGCCGTTCCCCCTGCCTTGCAAGCATAGATTACCATAGTTTTCCTGCAAAAACACGGAAAAAAAGCTGCGAACTCTTAAACGAGTCCGCAGTTTTTCTGCATGATCAATTTTTTTCGGATGAGAGCCACCATGGGTGCAGGCTCCAAAACCTTCACCATGGGGCCGAAGGAAAGGATACGGATCGCCATTTCCATATCGTCCTCTTGGTCGCACCAGATGCGCAAAAGATACTTCCGCGCCCCGATCTTCTCCGCCTGCTTTTTGAAATGGGCGAAGTGGAACATCACCCGCTCCATGGCGTTGCGACGGTCATCGATCTCCAGCACCACAACGTATTGGGCGGCGGATCCTCTGCCCCGTCGGTTCTCCCACTTGCCTTCGTGGAGTCTGCATTCGATAAGCTTAGCAAGGTTCAAGGTGGTAACAAATCGGTTCCCGCGGGTCAACAGTCGGAATTTATCGTCTTTTTCGGAATATTCCAGCTTGTAGGGCATACAAACCCCGCAAACGTCGTTGCCTTTTCTTCCCTTCATACGGATGAACAAGGGCTTTCCGTTTTTCACCGCCTCCAGAGCGGTACGAAAATGTCGGCGGTAGGTCTCGTCCTCATAAGGGTCACCGTCGCCGTAGCGGTCAAACACACGGTAATCTGCGGGGGTAAACAGCGGCTCCACCTCTTCCAAGCCCTCTGTGGGAAACGCAAACAAGCGGATACGGGGATCCAAAGAAACGGCCTTCAGCCACCGCTTTTCCAAAAGAGTCATGGGCATGGTAGGCGCGTGACGGATGGGCGTGGTGAGATCTTCTTTCATCAACTGCCACTCCCCCTGCTTCAAGGCGGGGAGGATGGTGGCGGCACTTTCTTCAAAGGCGTACTTCCGCACGATGGCCTGAAGCTCCTTTTCCGTGGGGGTGCCCTTCAGCAAGGCTTCCAAAATTTTCCCCACGGTGATGTAATACGCGGAAAAATATTCACGGAAGATCATACCGAATCACCTCCCAAGCCATATAGAGCATACATTGCCCGCAGATCCTCCAGGAACTGCTCCTTCACCCGAGGGTTGGAGCATTCAAAGGATACGATGCGGCATAAGAAGGTACGGATCCAAGGGCGCAATTCTCCCGCATCCTGCACCGTGGCAGAAAAGCGGTACAATCCGGGAGCAAGGCACTCCACCTGCCCCGTCCGTTTCTCCCGCTCCAAGCGGTCTACGATGTACCCCTCGTTTTGCCCCACCTTTACGGTAAAGGAGACCTGCTCCGTTTTGCCTCCGCGGTCCTTGATGAACACGCCCCAAAGGGAGGGCTCCAAGGCATCCAGCCTCGCCCGTAATTCCCCGAACCGAGGGGTGGGTTCCTCTATTTTCACCCCGGAAAGGTAATCCAAGCGGAAGCCACGGATTCGGTTCTGCTCGGGAGAATATGCCATCAGATATTGTCTGCCGCTTTGCACGCTGATGTAGATCCGCAAGGGAACCACCCGAAACTGCCCCGGCTCTCCCGTGCGCCGCGCCACGTTGGTGACGGTGACGGAGGATTGTTTTCCCATGGCGTCGAACAACTGCGCCATGATGTCGCTTTCCAGGGTGCCGGTGATGTAGTGATGCTTGAAGCGGAAGGGGCTATCCCTCTCCTCCGTGCGATCCAGCAGGAAAGAGCCCACCACGCCGCAGGGGATTATCTCGGAAAACAGATCCAGCACGTCCCGTGAGGGAAGGTCGGTCTTATCCTCTGCCCGACGGTAGAGGATCCTCCGTCCCTGCTTTTCCATAGTGAGGATGCCCTCTGCCACGTATTCCTTCAGCTTCTTACGCAGGGTGGATTCGTCCAGCACCATGGGGGAATTGAAGGAAGATAGGTAATCCCGCTCCATAATCGCCAGCAGGTCGCCCACAGAAAGGGCAACCGAGGGGTCGTGAAGGATATCCAGCAGGATGAAATGTAAGGTGATGTCCCCGTCGGTAAAGCTCTTCGCCTTCCATGCCTTATACAGGGGATTGTGATCCATTCTGCGGCTATCGATGGAAAGAAACATATTCTTCCCCTCGGGAGTGCGAACGAAGCTCATGTAGTCCCCCAACCAGCTTTCCATGCGGCGCCGCTCGTCGTCATAAGAGCGAGGGCTTTTGGCGGCGTATTGCTCTCTGTGCTTGAAGCCGTAGACGTAGAACTCCCGCATATAGGCGCGGATACGCCCGAAGTTTTTGATCAGTTCACGGTATGCGGACATATACGGCTTCTCCTTTCGCAAATTACTTCAAGTAAGCGGTTTCGAATCGCTCGGGGATCTCCCGCAGGGTGTATACTTCGTCGGTGTGTCCCAAGGCTACGGAGCATACCGGCTTCATCCCTTCAGGGATGGGCAGGCGGCACAGCAGGTCGGGGCAGTTGTTCAAGGTGCGCACCGCACCCCAGATATGGCAGGCACCCACGCCCAAGTCACAGGCCGCAAGAGCCATGTTCTGGGCGATGGAGGCGGCGTTGGAGTAGTTGACGTTGCCGTAAGGATCTTCGTCCACCACGGAGGAGATCAGCACCACCGTAGGTGCGCCGTAGAAGGGATGGGCGTCCTCCTTGCCGGTTTCCATGCCCACTTGCCTTTCCCATTCTGCCAGAAATGCGAGGTTGGTAATCACCGTAAGATGCAGGGTATCGTAACGCCGTCTGCCGATGGGAGCGGCGTAGGCCGCTTTTAAGATCTCTTGCAGTTCTGCCTCGGTCACGGGGGTTCCGTTATAGCTCCGCACCGTTTTGCGGCTGTATAAGGTTTCAAAGAATTCCATAGATGACCTCCGTTGTTGCAATTCACCCGTTGACGGTAAACTCGCTGTACGCGCCGTCCCGATAACGGTAATCCACGGCGCAGACCTTATAGGCAACGCTTCCCGCTCCTGCGACGGTGTCGGTGAAGTTGAAGGAAAGCAGGGATTTGCCATAGTCCTTGGTGAGATTGATCAGCTTCAACAGCTCGCCATTCTTGTAGATGCGGAAGCCCATAGCCCCCTTGTTCTCGTTGGGAAGCGTACCGCGAATGGAAACGCCCTCTCTCCCTACCTCGTATTCCACAGTAGGGGATGCTAAATCATAGGTGGGGAGATTGCCGTTTTCGTAGTAATACTTATACGCCTCATGATGGCCGGTCTTGCCCATGTCGGGATGTTGGTGATGGGAGTAGGCAAAGGTGATGTGGGCTTCTACGTAAGGATCGGAGATCTGAAGCTGTTTCACAAAACGATCCAAGGGCGCGGTTCCCCAGGATGCCTGGTCAAAGTCCTCGTTGTTTGCCCAGAAATGGAGGCCTTTCTTGGTGTCCACCGCCTCCTTGATGGCCTTGAAATACCCGTCCAGCTGATCCACGGTGATGAACCCTGCGCCAACGGAATCCTGGCAACAGAAGATGTCCCCCTCGCGGAAATGGGTCATGGAGAAAATCTCCTTCCATTGCTGTCCGGTGACCTCGGGCTCTGTGCCGTAGGCGGAAAGGAAGGGCGAGAGCATCATGGGCATCCCGGCATCGATCTCCGTGAGCCCGTCGCAGAAGCCGTTGAGCAGATATGCGCCGTTTTCCATCATCTCCCGGGTTGCCGCGGTGTTATACATTTCAAAAACGAAGTACCAGCCGTAAAAGGCGTTGGGGTACTGCTTCTTGTAGGTAGCGTAGAGCTGCTTTGCGCCCTTGATACCCAGCTCTGCCTGGGCGGTGAGCCAAGCCTTGTCGGAAACGGCCTTTTCCCACCACTCGTCGTTGTTGTTCAGACCCACGAACACCTTGACGCCAACCGCTTCGGCGGCCTCCAGGATGTTGCCCAAAAGGGTCTCGCCGCTTGCGTTATAAGCGGAGGACTTGTCGGCTGACTCAAAGGAGGAGCGGTAATACACGTTGGTAACACCCTCGCTTGTGTTTTCAAAGGACCACTGCAGAACCAAAATATCGATGCCAATATCGTACATGGTCTGCAAATGAGACTTCATTTTTTCCGCTGAATAGCCCTTGAACGCGCCGGGCTGCATAAAGTTACCCCTCAGAACGGGGTACTTCTTTCCGCCGCCTGCTTTCTCCTCTTGGCAAGCATTATAAGCTCTGAATTCCATAATCATCCTCCTTGGTTGTTTGAAAGCAGTATATCACAAAGAAAGGGAAATTGCAACACCCACCCTATAACGCAAAAAAGAGCCCCGAAAGGCTCTTTTTTTCGAATCATTATTCTGCGTAAACGCTGATCTCGTCGATAAAGATCCAGCTCTGGTTGGTAGCCACCGCGATCTTCACGTATCTCGCGGAAGCATCCTCCGGCAGGGTCACGTTGCGTACCACCACGTTCAGACTGCCTGCATTCACGTCGGCGGCAAAGGTCTTACTTGCCACTTGCGTGAAGTTCTCGCCATCGTCGGAAACATAGATGGTGACCTGATTGGGTGCGTAGATGGCCGCGCTTCCGCCGCCCAAGGTGTTCAAACGGACGGCATAAATGCCATTCACCTTCTCGCCCAGATCGATCACGAACTCCGGCTTGCCAAGGAACCCGGACCAAGCGGCATCGCCGTAGGTGGGATCTCCCAGCTTACCGTCGGTAAAGGCGTTGCCCTTCTCATCGGGGTAGTTGCCCTCGGGCTGTTTCAGCATGGTATAGCTCTTGCCCTCGGCAACGTTCACGCCGTTACGGGGAGTGAAGGACACGGAAAGCTTGGTTGCGGGGCCTTGATTGCCGTAGTAGTCCAAGCCGCAGATCTCGTATTCTGCCTTGCCGCCTTCCACGGAGTCGTAATCCGCAAAGGAGAAGGTCATGCTGGCTTTGCCGTACTCCGCGCTGAGGTCAATGGTCTGCACCTCTTCCCCGTTCTTAAAGATGCGGAAGCCTTGCAGGGTTTTATCGGGATTTTGGAGCGTACCGCTGACGGTAACCGCTCCGCCCGCTTCATCCAACTCATAGCTTACCTCAGGGGCGGTGAGAGTGGTTTCGGGGAGCTTGCCCGTCTCGTAATAGGTCTTGTATGCCTGATGATAGCCCATCTTGCCCATGTCGGGATGCTGGTAATGGGAGTAGGCAAAGGTAATATGCGCTTCCACGTAGGGATGGGAGATCTCCATCTGCTTTACAAAGCGATCCAAGGGAGCCGTGCCCCAAACCGCTTGGTTAAAGTCCTCGTTGTTTGCCCAGAAACGCAAGCCTTCCTTGGTGTCCACAGCCGCCTTGATGGCTTTGTAATAACCGTCCAGCTGATCGATGGTGATGTGTCCCGCGCCAACGGAGTCCTGACAGCAGAAAATGTCGCCTTCGATGAAGTTGGTCATAGAGAATACGGTCTTCCACATTTCGCCGGTCTTCTCGGGATCGGGGCCGGAGGAGGAAATGAAGGGGGAAAGCATCATGGGCATGGAATCATCCAGCTTGGTCAGCTCATCGCGGAAGCCGTTGAGCAGATACGCCGCATTTTCCATCATGGCTTGAGTAGCGTTCATGTTGTAGAATTCAAACACGAAGTACCAGCCGTAGAATGCGTTGGGGTACAGTTCCTTGTAGGTATCGTAGATCTGCTTTGCGCCCTCTACGCCAATCTCCGTTTGGGCGGTGAGCCAGGCCTTATCGTTAACGCCCTTCTGCCACCATTCGTCGTTGTTGTTCAGACCCACAAACACCTTCACACCGACTTCCTCGGCGGCTTTTAGGATATTGCCCAAAAGGTTCTTGCCGCTGTCGTTGTAAAGGGATGCCTTGTCGGCAGACTCAAAGGAAGCGTCGTAGTAAACGCTTGTCACGCCTTCACTGGTGTTCTCAAAAGACCACTGAAGGATCAAAATATCGATACCCACGTCGTACATGGTCTGGAGGTGGGATTTCAGCTTGTCCGCAGAGTAACCCTTGAAGGTGCCGGGCTGCATAAAGTTACCGCACAGAGTGGGATAATCCGTAGGACGAACGATGGGCTGATTCCCTTCTTCGCCGCTTTCTCCGGAGGATGTTTCGTCGCTTGTTTCCAAGCTTGCTTCCCCGCTCGCTTCCGAGGAAGTGTCCGCAGGCTGGGAGGAAGTGTCCACGGGAGTGGTGGCACACGCCCCCAAAAGCAAGGTGAAGATCAGAAGCAACGGGATCAATCGTTTTCTCATAAATGTCTCTCCTGTGTTCGTTTTTCTCAGTTTAACATATCAAACTGAATTTGTCAATGAGGAAAAAAGTGTTGTCCTTTTCCGTCATTACTTTCCTCCCCTTTTGCTCTTATAAAACCAATTATCAAAAAGCATACTCTTGATAGAAGCAAATATAAAAAACACCGCCCGCTTGCGCAGGCGGCGGAGAAGGATGCTTTAGAAATCGTAAAGCTGTTCCTTGCTCTTTTCGTTTTGCATTTTGTTATTGCTGTTGCGGTTCTGATTCTGATTTTGGTTCTGGTTTTGGTTCTGCTGATTGTTGCTCTGGTTCTGATTCTGCTGGTTCTGCTGATTTCTGCTCTGGTTCTGATTTTGGTTCTGCTGGTTCTGATTTTGGGATTGGTTCTTGGAATTGGACATAAAAAAGCTCCTTTCGCATTGACGGATCAAATCCGTTTCATCCTTAGTATGGACGGGAAGGGAGCATTTTTATACAACTTTATTTGTGATAACCGGAACCTGCCAAAATGGTAAATCCGCGGTACACCTGCTCTGCCAGCAGAATGCGGGCGATGCGGTGAGGGAAGGTCATTTGGGAGAAGGAAAGCTTCACAGGGCATTCTTTTTTGAGGGACTCATCTAAACCGTGGCTGCTGCCAATGATGAAGCAAAGCCCGCCTTCCAAGGTTTTCTCCCCCATGAGCTTGGCAAGGCCTTCCGAGGAAAGCTGTTTCCCCTCTACGCAGAGGGCAATTTTGGTATGGTGGGCGGGAATGGCGGCGCGGATCTTCTCCGCCTCTTTTTCCAAAGCGCGCTTAATGTGGGCGGGATTGTTTTCATCGGGAACGCGCTCCTCCGCAATACATACCGTGCGGTAGGTGCAGTATTTTTGCAGGCGTTTTTTGTATTCCGCCTCCGCCTCGCGGAAATAGTTTTCCCGAAAATCCCCCACGTGGATCAATACGACGGAGGTCATTTGCGTTTCTTTACGGAATAGCCGAAGGTGCCGATCCGTTTGCCGATGGCGTAATAGGTGCCGTGGCCGTACGCCATGGGGAACGCCTTCTCCAGCCGCATTTTTCCGTCCTCGCCAACGATCCGTTCATCCACGGTGACAGCGGTAATGTCCGCCATAAACATGGTGTGACTGCCCAGCTCCTTGGCCTCGAACACCTTACATTCCAAGGTGATGGGGCACTCTGCCACAGAGGGGCAGGAAACGGTCTGGGAGGGCTCGGGGGTGAGGCGGCACATCTCAAACTTATCCATATCTCTGCCGCTTCTTACGCCGCAGAAGTCCACCGCCTTCACCAAATAAGAGGAGGGCAGGTTGATGCAGAATTCCCCGCTGTTTTTGATCAGATCATAGGAATACCGCTCGGGGCGCACGGAAACGTAGGTACGGGGCGGGTTGGAGCATATGATCCCCGTCCACGCCACGGTAAACAGATTTTTCTTTTCCCCGTCGGCACAGCTTACCAGCACCGCGGGAACGGGGGCCATCATGGTGCCGCCCTTCCATTTCATTTTTGCCATAGGGTTACTCCTTTTCGGTTGCAAACGGGTCGCGGGCATCCACGACGGCGCTGTAATAGGTCTCGTAGGTCACAAAGCCGGGGGCACTGCCCGCAGGCTTACGCAGGAATTTCACACGGGTGTAATCCACCTCCACGTTGCGGCTTCCCTTCTTTTCGCTGTGGAAGGCGGCAAGCATGGCGGCTTCGGTATAGTCCCGATCGGTGGGCTCTACTCCGTTTGTCACAAGGATCACGTGGGAGCCGTGGAATTTCTTGATGTGGAACCAAAGATCCTTCTTTTCCGCCGAGGCGGTCAGGGCGTCGTTTTGCAGGTTGTTACGCCCCACCCGGACGGTCATGCCGTCGGTGGTGGTATAGGTAAGGGGTTTGGAAAGCCCCTGCTTTTTCTTCTTGGGGTTGGTGACGGCGTGGGATTTCAAGAACCCCGTCTCCGTCAGCTCTCTGCGGATCTCCTCCAGGTCGGAAAGCTCTCCCGCACGGGCAACGGCATCCAAAATACTTTCCAGATGGTCGATTTTACGCTCCGTAAGAACCAACTGCTCCGTCAAAGCCTCGGAGGCACGCTTCATCTTGGCGTACTTCTTGTAGTAGCTCTGGGCGTTCTGCACGGGGGTCATTCTGCCGTCCATGGCGATCTCCACGTCCTCCCCGGTCTCGTAGTCGCTTGCCACCACGGAGGTCATGCCGTTTTTGAGGCGGTAGAGATTGGCCATCAGAAGGTCGCCGTTTTTCCGCAGAGTCTCTCGCTTTTCACAGTCCTGCAGTTCTTTTTTCTGCAGGCCCATTTTCTTTTCTTCCCTGGCAAGGTGGTTGTTCACCGTTTTGAGAATATCCGCCGCATAGGAGCGGATGTTCACCGTCTCCTCCTTGGTGGAAAAATAGGAAAGCAACAGCCGCGAGAAGCTCTCAAAGGGCTTCAACGTCATGCCGCTGTATTGGTTCAACGGCAGGTAGGCGTATTCCACACCCTTGTCCCCGTTGTACACGGCGCAGGGCGCGTATTCGTTCTCCCGAATGCGGGAGATCACAGAAGAAAAGCTCTCCCAGGCACGGGTGAAATTCAGCTCGCTGACAAAGGTCTCTGTGCTGCCGGAGGCAAGGAAGGAGATCTCTCTTGCCACCGCGGGAGAAAACGCAAAAAACTTGGAGATCAAAAAGCGGTCGAAGGACATATCCCTGTTCACCGCCAGCAGAGCAAAGAAATCGCTCTCCGTAACCGCAAGGGCGTCAAACTTCTCCTGGGGAGCAGGCAATTCGTAGGGCATCCCCGGCATGACTTGCCGCACGGAGGCGGTAAGATCCGCCGTGGAGGTGGCACCCACGATTCTGCCGTCCTCGTTGACTAAGATCAAATTGGAATACTTGCCCATCATCTCCGCGTACAGAGTCTTCTCCCTCAGAAAGCCCAGCTCGTCGGCGCAGGCGAAGGAAAGCTTCACGATACGCTCATGGGGCACACAGGAAACACCTGTCAACCTGCCGTTCTGCAAATGCTTGCGGAACAGCATACAGAAGGGCGTGGGATCCTTGGGCTTGGCGATCTCCTCAGTGGTCACCGCCAATATGGGCTTGGAAGCCGCGGCGGAAAGGATCAGGTTAGCCCGTTTTCCCTCCCGATACAAGCAAAGATACAAGCAAGAGGGGGCACTTTGATGGATCTTCTCCACCTTGGCACCTGCCCAGGCGTTCAGCTCGTGGGCAACCGCAACGCAAAAGAAGCCGTCAAATGCCATATTCTGCCTCCCGACGGAAGGGATAGATCTCCCCTCTTACCCCCGCTTCTTCCGCAAGGGTTTTCAAGAAGGGCAGAACCACACGCTCGGTGGCGTAATGGGTGGCACAGATAAGATTCAGCCCCAGCTCCTTGCAATCCAGCATACAGCTGTGGTTCACTTCCCCGGTGACGAAGGTGTCCGCCCCGGCCTTCAGTGCGTCGGTGATCTCGTCCTTGCCGCTGCCGGAAACCAAGGCAACCTTTTTTACCTTGGGAGTAGCTTTCACCAAGGCAAGCTCCTTGGTTTCCAAGGCATTTTCTACCAAATCGGCAAACTGCTCACAGGACTGCTC
>JAGBXS010000091.1 GCA_017629175.1 Clostridia bacterium | reverse complement strand
TTCACGTTGTAATCCGTCTCCACCGCATCGATCACGGCCTTCTTTGCCACGTCTACGCGGCCGGGGGTTCCCTCGGCGTTGGAGATGACCTCGCCGCTGTACCCCTGAATGGAGGCGGCACCTGCCGCCCAGTCCCAGCAGAGGATACGGATGGGCTTTTCGTTCAGATCCTTGATCTCGGGAAGGATATCGTTGTTCACCTCGGAGGTTTCTCCCGTCTCGGAGCTATCCGTGCTTTGGGTAGACGGGACAGAATCATCGGACAGAGAGCCGCTCTGCTCTCCGCAGGCAATCAGCAAAGGCAACAGCAGGGCAAGCACCGCCCACAGAATAACGCACTTTTTCATGGTTACAGCCCTTCCTTTCACAGCCCACCGCGGTGAGCTTTTCGTATTATTCAGCCTCGACATAAGCGTTGATAATATCCATGCTGGACTCAATTGCCATTTTTGCGCCGTCGGCAAGGGATTCAAAACGGGATGCGTAGTTGGTATCGATGGTGTAGAAGCAGTTCATAATGCCGCCCCAGTTAAAGATGGGAGCCAGGTCGAAGGAACGGGTGGAGAAGATGATATCCAGCATATCCGCAGACTCGTCGTCGCGGGTGTCTCTGCCCTTCAGCTGCATTTCATAGAACTCGGGGGTGACCATTTCCTGAGACTTCATGGCCAGCGCCTCTACGACCAAGCCCAGATCCTCCACGCCGGGAACCCCGTAGGGGATCGTCATGTAAGAGGAGTTGCCTGCGGAAACGGTGTGATAATAGCTGTCCTGCTCCGCAAAGGTCTTGGGCATGGGCAGGATGCCGAACTCGTCCTCCATATCGCGGAAGCCTGCAACGTTGATCAGACCGCAGATATAGAACAGCTCTCTGCCCTCGATGAAGGCCTTGTGGACGGTGGCTTCCCAAACGTTGGAATAGCCCTTGCCGTCGTATTTACCGCCGTTGGCAACCATGACCTCATCGCTGAGGTAGAAGTTAACGATCTTATCCAGAGCCGCGTAGGTACGCTCGGTGGTGGTGTCGATGGTAAGATAGGGAACGTCGTTCTGATCCTTGGAGACTGCGTGGATACCGCCGCCTATCACCTGTGCGAACACGTTGAACTTCTCGGTGCCGCAAGCCCACTGGTCAAACTCGTCCTGGCCGTCGCCGTTGAGGTCAATGGTCACACCCTGGCAGATCTCGATGAAGCGATCCAAATTCCAGGTGCCGTCCTTGGCCATCTGATAGAAATCCTCGGAAATGCCCAAGTCGTTCTTCAAATTCTTGTTGAACAGCACGCACCAGGTGCCAAGGTTATCGTAGGTATTGATGTCACCGCAGACCCAGAACAATCTGCCGCCCAGAGAAACGTCGTTTACACAGTTCTGATCCCACCAGGAGTTGGAAAGATTGATGGTGGAGATCGTCTTCAGATCGGTCGCCGCGCCGTTTACGGCGTAATCCTGTGAGCCGCCCGCGCCGGTAAATACCAGATCGTAATCGTAGGTGCCGGTGGCCACCATGTTCTTCACGTCGGCAGAGAAGGAGCCTCTGTTGGTTACCTGTCCGCTGATGGTCACGTTGTATTCGGTTTCAACAGCGTCGATGACGGCCATCTTTGCCACGTCTACGCGGCCGGGATCCTCCTCGGCGTTGGTGATGATCTCACCGGTGTAGCCCTTGATAGAGGCGGAGCCTGCGCTCCAGTCCCAGCAGAGAACGTTGATCACTCTGCCATCAAGGTCTTTGACCTCCGGGGGAACGTCCTCGTGAACGGGCTCCTCGTCGGGAACGGAAACGGTTTCACTTTCGGCGGAAGAGGCGGCGTCTGAGGCAGTACCTGCCGTGTTGCCGCAGGCTACCAGCAAGGGCAATGCCAAAGCAAGAACCACCCATAAGATCAAAAGCTGTTTTACGTGTTTCATAGCTAACTCCTTCTTTTGGGTTTCGTATGAGAATATTTTAGCAAAATTTTCCCCGTTTGTCAAGAAAAAAGAGGCAACGGAGAGGACTCCGTTGCCTTGATTTCATGGGATTTTTTAGTTGAGAACGGGATCGTAGTCGTCCAGATCATCCAGAGTATCCTGGATGGCCAGCTCTGCGTTGCTGATCACCGCGTCGAAACGGGAGGCGATGTTTGCCACATCCATGCTGTAATAGCAGCCCACGATGCTGCCCCAGTTGTAGCAAACGCCCAGGTCGAAGCAACGGGAAGCGTAGATGATGTCCAGCATAGCCTCGGACTCGTCGTCACGGGCGTCTCTGCCCTTCAGCTGCACCTCGTAGAACTCGGGGGTAACGATTTCTCTGGACTTCATGGCGATGGCCTCGATCACGGTACCCAGCTCAACGATGCCGGGAACGCCGTAGGGAAGCACCATGAAGGAGCAGTTATCGGGAGAAACGGTGTGGTAGTATCTGTCCTGATCCTCAAAAAGCTTGGGCATGGGCAGAATACCCAGGGGGTCCTCCATGTTACGGAAGCCTGCGATGCTGATCAGACCGCAGACGTAGAACAGCTCTCTGCCTTCCTTGAAGGCCTGGATGATGGTGGACTCCCAAGGATTGGAATACTGGTTATACTTGCCACCGTTGGCAACCATAACCTCGTTGCTGTTGTAGAAGGTCAAAACCTTCTCCAATGCGTTGAAGGTACGCTCGGTTTCTTTGGAAACGGTAAGGTAAGGAAGGTCGGTGTTTTCATCCTTCTCTGCGATACGGAGACCGCCGCCTACCAGGTGGGCGTAGATATTGAAGGTCTCGGTACCCACAGCCCAACGGTCAAACTCGTCCAATCCGTCGCCGTCAAGATCCTGAGAAACTCCCTGGCAGATCTCCATGAAATAATCCATGGTCCACTCGCCGTCGGAAGCCTTCTGATAGAAGTCGTCGGTGATGCCCAGATCGTTCTTCATCTTCTTGTTGAAGAGAACGCACCAGGTGCCCAGGTTGTCGTAGGTGTTGATGTCGCCGCAAACCGCAAACAGACGGCCGTTGATGGAAAGATCCTCCACGGAGTTCTGGTCCCACCAAACGTTCTCAAAATGCAAGGTGGGAACGGTCTTCAGGTCGGTCAGCAGGTTGTTGGAAAGCATGTTCAGCGCCTGATTTTCGCTGGCGAAAACGATGTCGTAGTTGTAAGTACCGGTGGAGACCATCTGCTGGACTTCTTCCATGATGTTACCGGTGGTCATACGGTAGCCTTCCCCGATGGTGCAGTTATAGGTAGCCTCGATGTAGTCCACCACTTCCTTCTTGGCAACGTCTACACGGGAGTAGTTAGCCTCGGATTCGTCGCTGTAAACGATCTCGCCGGTGAAGCCGTTGATGGAGGAGGAGCCTACGCCCCAGCCCCACTGCAGAACGTTGATCTCTCTGCCGTCGAGGTCAACGATATCGGGATAAATGTTAGGATCCTCGGAAACGTCCTCGGAGGTGGTGCCGCTTTCAGAGGTTGCCTGAGAAGCAACGGACTCGGTGCCTGCGGTATTGTTGCACGCTACCAGCAAGGGCAATGCCATCAAGCAGACCAGCAAAAGCAATAAAACTCTTTTTGCCATAGGTGTGGTTCTCCTATCGATTCGATATTTTTTTGCAAGTATGTCTTACATTGTTCATATTATAGTACAAATTGCCACGGTTGTCAAGGGAGAAACCGATTGACAAAACGAAAAAAACGGTGTATAATACAGGATATCCATCAAACAGTCTATGAAAAGATACGGAAAGGAAGGACACCGTGGCTGTCTCTCTCAGAAATTTCTTTTTGACCTTTGTGCTGGCACTGGCCGCCTTTGGCTGGCTGGCCTTCGAATATTACGACGAGCTGTTGGCTTTGCTCCCCACGGAGAACATGGAGGTTTCTCAGGAAACCTCTCAGGAAAGCACTCCCCCCGAGGAGGAATCCGGCCCCGGCACCATCGTTCTCCCCGGTAACGGGGGGGACGAGCTGGGCTCCCTCAGCGGCCTGGCGGTGACCTTGAACGAGAACGGCGAGGTGACCCGCGCCCTGTTCCTGCGGTTCAATTCTGCCCGCAAGGCCGTCCTCACCTGTGAACTGCCCTTGACGGCAACGCTTTACAACGATGTGGGCGCCATGGTTCCCCTGCGGGACTTCCTGCGGCTTTACGACAGAGAGACCTGCTCCATGGCCATTGCCGCCCTGGTGGGCTATTCCGCGGACTTTTACGTGGAGGTCTCCCCTGACGCCCTGGATGCCATGGTGAAGAATATGTCCGCCCCCTATTTTGTGATTCCCCAGGAGATCAACTACGTCAACCCCGCCTATACCGGGATCACGGAGTTCCCCGGCGGCAAGGTTCCCGCCGATTATTGGAAGCACGTGGACGCAGGCAAGATCACCATGACGGCGGATATTCTCGCCATCCTGCGTGAGCATTACGGCCTTTGCGACGGCTCCGACGGCCACGGCAGCTATAGCTCTCTGGCCTCCTCCATGCTGAGATCCTTCTTGGATCAGCTCACCAAGGAGCAGAAGACGGTATTGCTTTCCGATCCCGCCCGCTACGCCGCGGTGCTTTCCGGCATGAATACCAACATGGACGCCGCCTTTATGAAAGACTGGGGTGAGCTTCTCATGAAGTACGGTACCTATCCCAAGACGGAGATCACCTACACCACCCGCGACGCTACTATCCGTGCCTTTAAGGAAGCGGATCGGTAAACGTTTCCGTAAAAATCCGTCGAAAATATGGGTTTTCCTCTTGCAAAATGAAAATCTTTGTGATATAGTATAGTTACAATTATACATTGGAGGTATTGGAAATGGCTTTTTCTATTGATAAGGACGTATGTCTGGGCTGTGGCGCATGTGAGGGCGAGTGCCCCGTAGGCGCTATCCACGCTGACGAAGACGGCAAGTTCGAGATCGATGCAGACGCTTGTCTGGATTGCGGCGCTTGCGAAGGCATCTGCCCTGTTGGCGCTCCCAAGGCGTAAGGATTTTTTCAATCAAACGGCGAAATGCGCTCCCCGGGGCTTCTTGGGGAGCGTCTTTTGTTACTCGGAAAGGCTTTTTGACATGGAACGTGGCTTAGTGGAAACTGCCGTCAACGGCGGTTTGGTGTTGCGTGAATACAAGGAGGGGATCCGCTTCGGCACGGATGCGCTTCTGCTGGCCTATTTTGCCAAGGATCGCTTGGGCAGCGGTGCCTGCGCCGATTTCGGCACGGGAAGCGGGGTCTTGCCCCTTCTGTTGGCCGCCTCCGGCTGTAAATGCAGCTTTACGGGGGTGGAATATCAGGAAAAATACGCCGCGTTGGCAAAGGAGAACGTATTGCAAAACGGCTTTGAGGAGAAGATCCGCATTCTGGAGGGAGATCTGCGAGCCCATCGCACCCTCTTCCCTGCGGGCAGCTTTACCGCCGTGGTCAGCAACCCGCCCTACCTCCCCGCAGGCAGTGGCAAGCAAAACCTGGCCATGGAAAAACGGATCGCGTGGCATGACGACACCCTGCCTCCCGCCGCTTTGGCAGAAGCCGCCGCATGGGCGTTGCCCTCGGGAGGCCGCTTCTTCTGCGTGTACCTTCCCTCCCGCATGGCAGGGCTGATCGAGGCCCTGGGGCGCAACCGTTTGGAGCCCAAGCGCCTGCGGCTGGTGGTGCCCGCCCACGGGGAAGCCCCCTCTCTGTTGCTTTTGGAGGCACGGAAGGACGGCGCAGAGGGTTTGGAGATCCTGCCCGAGATGCCCTTGTATACGGACAAGACCCGTACCGAGGAATCCGAGGAACTGAAAGCCGTCAAAGCATTTTATCAACTGTTTACGTAAGAGGATTTTATATGGAACTTTACAACTGGGTCAAGGACCTTTCCTCCGCATCCCCCGCCCCCGGCGGCGGCGGTGCTTCCGCCTTGGTCGGCGCTTTGGCGGCGGCACTGGGCTCTATGGTGGGGCATCTCACCGACGGCAAGAAGAAATACGCCGCTTACCAGCAGGATATCGAGAGACTCATGGCGGAAACCGCTATCCTCACGGACAAGCTGTTCGCCCTGATCGGGAAGGATGCTGACGCCTTCGTTCCCCTCTCCAAGGCCTACGGCATTCCCAAGGAGGACCCCTCCCGCGGGGAGGTGCTGGAATCCGCTCTGCGGGTTGCGGCAGAGCCTCCCATGGAGATCTTAGAGACCCTGGCAGAGCTTCCCTCTGTTCTGGAGGAGCTTTTGGAGAAAGGAAGCCGCCTTGCCATCAGTGACGTGGGCTGCAGTGCAACCTTCTGCGCCTCCGCTTCTCAGGGCGCGTTGTTAAATCTTTTGGTAAACACCCGTCTCATGGCGGATAAGGATTACGCCGCGGCGCAAAACGCCAAGGCAGAAGCGCTGGATGCAGAGATCCGCTCCCGTTGCGAAGCGGTTTACGCGCGGGTAAAGGAGGCGTTGGTATGACACTTTGGAAGGGTGCCCCGGTGGCGAAGGCCATCACGGAGGGCTTGATCCCCACGGTAGAGGAGCTGAAGGCCAAGGGCGTTATACCCCGTCTGGCGGTGATCCGCGTGGGGGAGCGTGAGGACGACCTCTCCTATGAACGGGGCTTGACCAAGCGGTTTGCCTCCGCAGGCGCAGAGGTGGAGACCGCGGCTCTGCCCGCCGACGTTTCCCAGGAAGATTTGGAATCTTGCATCTCCGCCTTGAACGGCAGAGAGGACGTTCACGGTATTTTGATGTTCTCCCCCCTGCCCCGCCATCTGAACGAAGCCCGTGCGAGAGCCTTGCTTTCCCCCGCCAAGGACGTGGACTGTCTGACGGACGCCAACGCCTACTGCGTATACGCGGGAAAGACCTCCGAGGGCGTTCCCGGCTACCCGCCCTGCACCCCTCGTGCGGTTTTGGAGATCTTGGATTTCTACGGCTATGACGTTGCGGGTAAGAACGTGACCGTCGTAGGCAGAAGCGCCGTGGTGGGCAAGCCCCTGGCCATGCTGCTGTTGCACCGCAACGCCACCGTGACCATCTGCCACACCAAAACCGCAGACCTTGCCGCCGCCTGCAAGCAGGCAGATCTCCTGGTGGTTTGCGCAGGTAAGGCCGCACTCATCGGCAAGGAGCACGTCCGTCCCGGCCAGGCCTTGGTGGACGTGGGCATTCACGTGGTGGAGGGCGTTCTCTGCGGAGATGCCGATCCCGCCGCAGGAGAAGTTGCAGAGCAGTTTACCCCCGTCCCCGGCGGCGTGGGTGCCGTCACCACCTCCGTGCTGTTAAAGCACACCGTAGACGCGGCAAAAAGAAAAATTTAAGAGAGCACGCATAAGAACCTTTCTTTTTTAGAAGAAAGGTTCTTATGTATCTCCAAAGAAAATCGATTGCTAATACGTCATAGATCAAAGCAAGTTTTTTAACAATTTCCCCTATTGCCAAAGAGACAAAACTGTGGTATAATGGATGGACTTCAGTATGGAGGCGTTTTTATGCGTGACTATAAACAAATGCAAGAGGTAAAGAAGCTCCGCGAGCAAGCGGAAGCGGAGGGTGCCGCTCCCGAGGACACCCGGGACGAACAGGAAAAGTACGAGAAGCGGGGCCCCGGGTTCCGGGGCTGGACGGAATACATCGCCGAGTACTACAAATGGCCCATAATCATCGTGGGCGTCATCGTGATCGGCATCTTCGTGGGCATCTCCCAGCTGGCCGCCACCGCCAACCCCGATCTTTCCATGATGTACGTGGGTCCCTTCTACATGAACCCCACGGAAAAGGAGCATTTGGGCGAGAGCATTGCACAGCTTTCCGGTAACTTGGCGGGAGATTACAACCAAGACGGAGACTTCCGTTTTGATTTCCTGGATCTCACCGTCTCCCACATCAAGGACAGCGAGGGCATTGAATACACCTACGACGATCAGAATACCACCTACACCCGTTTCCAAACGGAATTGCGGGCAGGCGACACCCTGCTGTATTTCTTAGAGCCCTATTTCTACCGCCAGGCTCTGGCGGAGGGCATCCTCACCCCCTTGTCGGAGCTGGGGATCGATCCCTCCCTCAGCTTGGACGGCTACGGCATTCCCATGGGCAACTTAGATTGCTACGAGCTTCCCGGCTTTGCCAAAATGCCTGCGGAAGCGGTGGTTTGTCTGCGGAGAAGCCCCGCATCGGACGCTATCTCCTACGGCAGATCCGTGGAGGAATGGGAGTATCACAGAGATCTTCTGGTAGCCATGGCGGCGTACAAATCGAAAAACGTCTCCCCCGACAGGGAAAAAGAACCGGATTTCACCCTGTTCTACGCAGGGGAAGAGCCTGTCTACAAGAGCGTGCGCACCCCCGTGGAAAAGCTGCTCGGCAAGCTGGCAAAGGATATCAACGGAGACGGCACCACCCGCGGCGTGCTGGGCGATATCACCCGCAGCGGCTCCGTCTATTCCTCGGAGCAGATCGCCAAGGCCATCCGCACCCGTTTGGTAACCGGAAGCGAGTGTCTGTTCCTGCTGGATCAGAAGGCCTACGATTACGCCAAGGAAAACGGTCTCCTCGCCCCCCTGCCCAAGGAGCTGGAGGCTTTGGACGGTGCGGTGGACGGTATGGCCTTGAAGCTGAACGCACTTCCTTTATATAATACCGACGGCTATCACGAGCTTGGCGCGGTTTCCTATCTGTGTATGCGCAAAGCCCCTGCGGAGGGAGAAGAAGCCTACGGCAGAACCGAGGCGGATTTTGAGGCCGCCCTGCAAATGTTCATCGCGTTGGCCAAGCACAAGGGATAATTTTTCAGGAAAAATCATTTTCCTATTGCAATTATCAACTTTTTGTGGTACAATAACCCATTGAAATAAAGAATTCTCAAGTTTCGGAGGAAACAACATGGCATCTATCTACAAGCAGAAGCAGAAGAAACAGTTGCGAAACGCAATTATTTGTTGTGCTTTGGTGTTCATCATGCTGGCAAGCACCATCGTGATCAGCATCTCCCACAAAATGTCCTTCTATCAGGACTTCAGCGATAAGAACTTTGCTTCCGCTATCGCTTCCGCTTTGGGACTCTCTTCCCAGTACGACCTCACCCAGGAGGATCTGGACCGTTTTGAAGGTCTGGTATACTTCTGCAGCGTAGGCGTGGACACTGCCACCATGCAGTCCTACGCATACCCCGTGGTCATGCTGTGCGATAAGACCTATACCGACGCTCTGATGGAGCAGACCGATCCCGATTACAAGCCCACCGACGAGAAGGCTCCCGATTATTCCCAGAACGTGGCACAGGTGATCTATCAGCTTTCCGATCCCACCGACCTGAACCTGTTCCGCAACCTGCGTATGCTCCGTGCATTCGACATTTCCGAGCTGTCCACCATGTCCGAGGGCTGCTACCAGACTCAGCTTTACAGTATGTACGGTCTGGGCAACACCCCCTACTCTCTGGACACTCTGATCGCCGCTACCAAGCTCACCCAGCTCACCAGCCTGGAGCAGATCTCCTCTCTGAAGAAGCTGGAGCAGCTCTCTATCTGCTACACCGGAATTACCACTCTGGACGGTATTGAGAACTTCCCCAACCTGAACAAGCTGGATGCTACCAGCACCGCCCTCACCGACATCTCCGCTCTGGAGAACGCTACCGGGCTCACCTACCTGGGTCTGAACAGCATCGACGTTACTGTGGAGGAAGAGGACGACCACGATCACGACCATTCCGGCGATACCTCTGCCGAGGAATCCTCCAAGGAAGAGTCTAAGGAGGAGTCCTCCAAGGAAGAATCCTCCAAGGAAGAGTCCTCTAAGGTAGAGACCCCCGAGGAAGAAGAGAGCAGAGAAGAGTCCGAGGAATCCGAGACCGAGTACAACGCTTCCGGTCTTACCAACGACGATCTTTCCATCATCGCTAAGCTTCCCAACCTGAAGTACCTGGATATCTCCAACAACAATATTTCCGATCTTTCCGCATTGTCCGGCCTGAAGAACGTGAAGTACCTCTCCGTTGCTACCAACCCCATCACCAACCTGAAGGGTGTTGAGGCAATGACCGAGATGAAGCTTCTCCACGCGCTGGATTGCCAGCTCACCGATATCAACGCAGTGAAGGGCTTTGCAAAGCTTGAGAACGTTTACCTCTCCGGCAACAAGCTCACCGATATTTCCGCTCTGTCCTCCGCTACCGAGGTTACTTACCTGGATGCTTCCGACAACGGTCTTACCGATGCATCTGCCGTCAGCGGCATGACCAAGCTGATGACCCTGGCTTTGGGCGACAACAACATCGTTACCGCTCCCGACCTCTCCAAGCTGGACCGTCTGGGCTCTCTGGATCTGTCCGACAACAATCTTGAGGATGCTTCCGGTCTGAAGGGCCTCAACCCCACCTATCCCGGTATGTCCGACGACGATATCGAGGCAGACAAGAAGGTTACCAAGGAAGAGGAAAAGGCAGTCAACACCAACACCCTCACCATCACCCTCTCCGACAACTACCTCACCTCCATCGCCCTCTCCGCTAAGAAGCTGGGCTCTCTGGATCTGTCCGACAACAAGCTGACCTCCGGCGAGACCGCGGCTCTGCAGTTCACCGGTTGCGACAAGCTCTCCTCTTTGACCCTCACCGACAACAAGACTTTGACCTCTCTGAAGGGCATTGAGACTCTGAAGGAGCTGGCTACCCTGACCGCTAACAAGACCGGCATCACCGAGATCCCCGATCTGAAGGAGCTGAAGAAGCTGACCACCGTGAACCTTTCCAACACTGATCTGGAAAGTCTGAGCGGTCTGAAGGGCAACGAGTACATCACCACCCTGACCATGACCGAATGTCTCAAGCTGAAGGACATCAAGGATCTGGTAACTCTGAAGAAGCTCTCCACCGCGAACTTCACCAAGTGTACCGCTCTGGACAACACCTCCATCAAGGATGCCTTCGGCACTCCCAAACTCGGCGACAAGAAGGCTGAGCTGGTATTCGATGCCAAGTCCAAGCTGAACCTCACCCTTACCGGCTGTAAGAAGATCACCGAATTCGTCATCTTCGAGGAATACGGCAACATGAAGGTCACCTACGACAAGCCCACCACCAAAAAATAAGTTTCGTTTCTAACGAAGGATTGCCGCCGCCATCGCAGAAGCGAAGCGGCGGCTTTTGTTCATCATCAAACATCATTTCAAGGAGGCAACCCCTATGCCCGATATGCTCGTCAAGCTTTACAACCTTCCCGACAGCAAGCCGTTCTACGACAGAGTAGCGGCCAGAAACGTGCGCATCATCCGCCCCATGACCCCCAACCGTGACAAGGTACTGAGATGGATCGAGGAGAGATTCGGCATCGGCTGGTCCAACGAGATCGCCGCAGCCTTCACCAAGTCTCCCGTTTCCTGCTTCATCGCTTACGACACCGAGAAGAAGGAGATCCTGGGCTTTGCAGGCTATGACTGCACCGCGCCCGACTTCTTCGGCCCCACCGGCGTTGCCGAAGAGGCGCGCAAGGGCGGCATCGGCGGAGCTTTGCTCATCGCCTGCATGGAAGCCCTGAGAGAAGAGGGCTACGGCTACGCCATCATCGGCAGTGCCGGCCCCGTTGATTACTACAAGAAAGTCTGCGGTGCGGAAGTCATCGAAGGCTCCATCCCCGGTATTTACAAAGATCTGATCTGACCCCGAAAGGAACATTTACCATGGCAAACAAGCTGAGAGCCGGCATCGTCGGCGCAACCGGCATGGTCGGCCAGCGTTTTATCACGTTGATCGCAGACCACCCCTATTTTGAGATCACCGCATTGGTGGCAAGCCCCTCCACCGCAGGCAAGACCTACGGCGAGGCAGTGGAAGGCAGATGGATGATGTCCACCCCCATTCCCGAAGGAATCGCTGACATGGTGGTTCTCAACGCCGAGGACATCGAGAGCGTTAAGCCCCACGTTGACTTCGTGTTCTGCGCCATCAATATGGATAAGAAGTACGTTGCAGAGCTGGAGGAGGCCTACGCAAAGGCGGAGATCCCCGTGGTGTCCAACAACTCCGCTCACCGCGGTACTGCCGACGTCCCCATGCTCATTCCCGAGATCAACTACGCTCACACCGCAGTGATCGAAGCCCAGAGAGCCCGTCTGGGCACCAAGAAGGGCTTCATCTCCGTAAAGCCCAACTGCTCTATTCAGAGCTACGTTCCCGCATTGGAGCCCCTGCGCAAGTACGGCATCAAGGCTGTGAACGTTACCACCTTCCAGGCGATCTCCGGCGCAGGCAAGAATTTTGACACCTGGCCCGAGATGGTGGACAACGTGATCCCCTACATCGGCGGCGAGGAAGAAAAGAGCGAGAAGGAGCCCCTGAAGGTTTGGGGCAATGTGGAGAACGGCGTCATCGTAAACGCTACCTCCCCCGTGATCTCCGCACAGTGCATCCGCGTTCCCGCTTCCGACGGACATTTGGCGGCAGTTTCCGTCAGCTTTGAAAACAAGCCCTCTATCGAGCAGATCAAGGCAGATTGGGCAGCCTTCGAAGGCGAGGCACAGCGCCTCTCCCTCCCCCACGCCCCCGAGAAGTTCTTGACCTACTTCGAAGAGGATAACCGCCCCCAGACCCGTCTGGACAGAGATCTCTACGGCGGCATGGGCATCTCCATCGGCAGACTGAGAGAGGATACCCTCTTCGATTACAAGTTCGTCTGCCTCTCCCACAACACCCTGCGCGGTGCCGCAGGCGGCGCCGTTCTGGGCGCAGAGCTGCTGTATAAGCAGGGATATTTGGGATAATAACGCAAATCATTTTATGAGAGAGGGACTTTTTGAAAAAAGTCCCTCTCTCATACTCTCACCCCAAAAACTTTTCCTTTGAAGAAAGGAAAAGGGAGATCGTTTTATTTCCTCCGAAAACGCCAGTTTTCGGCATTGAGTTTCTTTGAAGTTTTTAAGAAACTTTCTTTTCCAAAGAAAGTTTCTTAAGCGTATCCCTTGACAAATTCGTGTGGAATGTGCTATGATAAGCCATAGGATCGGTGCTGACGGATATGTGAATCAACACAGTGTGCCGAGCTGAAGCGTTTTTTATGCCGACCGTCTGGGCAATCCTTTTGTTTACAAGGGATTGTCCTTTTGTTTTCTCAAAAATAAGAATCATCATACAGAACAGGAGCGTACCCAATGAAACCGGACGTAGAAATTGCCCAGGAAGCGAAGATGCTTCCCATCACCGCCGTAGCAAAAAGCCTTGGCATCTGCGAAGACGATATCGACCCCTACGGCAAATACAAGGCCAAGCTGCTTCCCGAGGCGGAAGCCCGCTTTGCAGACAAGGAGAACGGCAAGCTGATCCTTGTCACCGCCATCTCTCCCACCCCTGCGGGAGAAGGCAAGACCACCATGACCATCGGTCTGGGCGACGCTCTGCACCGTATGGGCAAGAACGTTATGATCGCTCTGCGCGAGCCCTCTCTGGGTCCCGTGTTCGGCATCAAGGGCGGTGCCGCAGGCGGCGGATACGCCCAGGTCGTTCCCATGGAGGATATCAACCTCCACTTCACCGGTGACTTCCACGCCATCACCGCGGCCAACAACCTGCTTTCCGCTATGCTGGATAACCACCTCCAGCAGGGCAACGCTCTCCGCATTGACCCCAAGCGGATCATCCACTCCAGATGCGTGGATATCAACGACCGCGTGCTTCGTGAGATCACCGTAGGCTTGGGTGAAAAGAAAAACGGCGTTACCCGCCAGGACAAGTTTATGATCACCGTTGCCTCCGAGATCATGGCAATCCTCTGCCTTGCTTCCTCTCCCGAGGATCTGAAGGAGAGACTGGGCAATATGCTGGTAGCCTACGATTACGACGGCAACCCCGTATACTGCCGTCAGCTGGATGCGGCAGGCGCCATGACCGTTCTCCTGAAGGACGCCATCAAGCCCAACCTGGTGCAGACCCTGGAGAACACCCCCACTTTGGTGCACGGCGGCCCCTTTGCCAACATCGCCCACGGGTGTAACTCTCTCATCGCTACCCGCACCGCTTTGAAGATCGCAGACTACACCGTTACCGAGGCAGGCTTCGGCGCCGACCTGGGTGCGGAGAAGTTCTTGGACATCAAGTGCCGTGCCGCGGGATTCCATCCCAACGCCATCGTGCTGGTTGCCACCGCCCGTGCTCTGAAGTACAACGGCGGCGTTCCCAAGGCAGAGACCGGAAAAGAAAACCTGGAAGCACTGCAGGCAGGCATCGCCAACCTGGGTGCCCATATCGATAACCTGAAGGGCTTCGGCATCCCTCTGGTGGTTGTGATCAACCACTTCTACGCAGACACCGAGGCAGAGCTGGAGCTGATCCGTTCCTACTGCGCCGAAAAGGGCGTGAAGGCCATCGTTTCCAAGGCCTTTGCGGAAGGCGGCGCAGGCAGCGCAGAGCTGGCTGAGGAAGTTGTCCGTCTCTGCGAATTGCCCACCGATTTCAAGTTCACCTATCCCGCAGAGGCTTCTCTCACCGAGAAGATCAACGCCGTTGCCACCAAGATCTACCACGCCGAGGGTGTGGACATCCTCCCCGCCGCCAAGAAGGCAATCGCCGACATCGAGGCGTTGGGCTACGGCAACCTCCCCATCTGCGTGGCAAAGACCCAATACTCCCTCTCCGACGATCCCAAGAAGCTGGGCGCACCCTCCGGCTACCGCCTCACCGTCCGTGAAGTGCGTGTTTCCGCAGGTGCAGGCTTTGTGGTGGTGCTCACCGGCGAGGTGATGACCATGCCCGGTCTCCCCTTGCATCCCGCCGCCGAGAAGATCGATCTGGTAGACGGAAAGATCGTAGGACTCTTCTAAATGAAAGAATTTTATTCCAAGAATTTATTCGACACCGACGCAATTGCGGCGGAGATCGCTTCCCTGCTGAAGCCGGGGGACGTGCTGGCGCTGTACGGCGAGATGGGGGCGGGAAAAACCGCCTTCGTCCGCGGGCTGGTAAAGGCGCTTTGCCCGGAATGCCTGCCCTTGGTGCATTCCCCCACCTTCGCCATCGTCAACGAGTACGAGGGCGACACCCTCACGGTGTATCATTACGACCTGTACCGTATCGCCGACGAGGACGATCTGTACTCCACGGGGTACTTTGACCGCTTGGGCGGCAAGGGCATCGTGGTAACGGAGTGGAGCGAGCTCATCGACGGCGCCATTCCCGCCGACGCCTACCGTCTGCGCATCGAAAAGGCGGGGGAAACCGAAAGGAAGTTTACGTTATGCTGATCTTAGGCATGGATTCCACCGCTGTTACCGCCTCCGTGGCTCTTGCGGAGGTAAAAGACGGAGAGCTGATCTCCCACAGCGTGTTCACCGTGAAGAACAAAATGACCCACAGCGAGAACCTGATGCCCATGGTGGACCATATTTTGCAGGTCTACGGGGCAAAGGTCTCCGACCTGGAGCTTCTTGCCGTCAACGCAGGCCCCGGCTCCTTCACCGGGGTACGCATCGGCGTTGCCACCGTGAAAGGGCTGGCATTCCCCAAGGGCCTCCCCTGCGCACCGGTTTCCACCCTGGACTCCCTGGCGCAGAACTTAGAGGGTGTTCCCGGAACGGTGTGCGCTTTGATGGATGCCAGACGCAACCAATTCTATTACGCAGTCTTTGAAAACGGCGTCCGCCTCACCCCCGATTCCTGCGGCAGCTTCGAAGAAATTTCCGCCATGCTGGCAGGAAAGAACGCCATGCTTTGCGGCGACGGTGCGGCTGTGTTCGCTTCCCTCTTTGCTGAGGAATGCCCTCACACCGTTGCCAATCCCGTGATCCGTGAGCAAAACGCCCTTTCCGTAGCCCTGTGCGGCTACCGTATGTTTACGGAGGGCAAAACCGTCTCCGGCAAAGAACTGCGCCCCATTTACCTGCGGGTGCCCCAAGCAGAAAGAGAACGACTCGAAAGATTAAACGAAAGGTAACTACTATATGAAAATCGCATTGGGCTGTGACCACGGCGGCTTGGAGATCAAGAACGCCATCATTGAAGATCTGAAGAACAAGGGTGTGGAGTTTATCGACTTCGGCACCACCACCACGGATTCCGTGGATTATCCCGTTTACGCCAAGAAGGTTTGCGCCGCCGTGCAGAGCGGTGAGTGCGTGCTGGGCATCCTCTGCTGCGGCACCGGCATCGGCATGTCCATGACCGCCAACAAGCAAAAAGGCATCCGCGCCGCGGTGCTTTCCGACGCCTTCTCCGCAGAAATGACCCGTCGCCACAACAACGCCAACGTGCTGTGCCTGGGCGGCAGAGTTATCGACAGCGCAAAGGCGGTGGAGCTGGCAAACATCTTCCTGACTACTCCCTACGAGGGCGGCAGACACGACAAGCGCATCGCCATGATGGAGTGAGCGCCAAGCGCTTTCCCTGATTTCCCGTTTCTCGCCGAGTTCTCAACAACATTACCAAAAAAAGAGGCAAGTTTTTGTCTCTTTTTTTGACTTTCCCCCTTGACAAATATTCTTTTTCGGTGTATACTGACCCTACCTCTGCGCGAGAGGTCTTTTTGTTGTGGCGTGAGAAGCCTTTTCGATTTCCGCTTTCCACCCTCACCAAAGAGTCCCCAAGCAAGCAGAGGGAGGTAACATTTTATTTGGAGGTGCCGATAACATGAGAGTTAAGATCACTCTGGTTTGCACTGAATGCAAACAAAGAAACTACGACACGGTCAAGAACAAGAAGAACGATCCTGACAGACTCGAAATGAAAAAGTACTGCAGATTCTGCCGCAAGCACACTCTTCACAAAGAGAGCAAGTAAGGGGGCAGCTCATGTCTAACAGACTTTTGAAACTTCTTCCCATCCTGTTGGCGTTCGTCCTGGTTTGTTCTTTGTCTGTTTTTGCAGTTTTCGCTGACGAGGCTTCTACCGAAGCATCCACCGAGGCATCCGCCGAGACCTCTGCCGAGGCTTCCGGCGAGACTTCCGAGGAGCATGATCATTCCGCTGAGACTTCCGGTACCACTTCCGGTACCACCTCCGGAACCACTTCCGGTACTACTTCCGGAACCACTTCCGATTCTCACGCCGGTCATGACCATGGTACCACCGGTTCCGGTTTCACTGCCCTGACCTGGCAGCTGATCATCACCGGTGCGGTTCTTGTGATCCTGTTTGCCGTGCTGTTCATTCTGTCCCGCACGAATACCAAGATCGGTCAGAAGATCGCAAACTTCGTCAAGAACTACAAGAGCGAATTGAAGAAGGTCGTATGGATGCCCAAGAACGACTTGATCAAGAGCACGGGTATCGTTCTCTTGGTGCTGGTTGCAGCAGTCGTCCTCATTGGTCTTCTGGACCTTGGCTTCTCTGCGCTGTTGAATCTCATTTCCTCCATCGGCTGATAGGCTGGGTGAGGTCGAAATGAGTTTACCGCAGGAGAGCAAGCCCCTTTGGTATGTAGTCCATACCTACACGGGGTACGAGAACAAAGTTCTGCAAAGCCTGGAAAAGATCATTGAGAACCGAGGCATCGGCGATCTGATCCAAACGGTTAAGATCCCCACGGAGATCGTGGTGGAGATGACCGACAAGGGCGAAAAGGAAATCGAAAGAAAATTATTCCCCAGCTACGTCTTCGTGAAAATGGTCATGAACGATGAGATGTGGCACATCATCCGCAACACCACCGGCGTTACCGGCTTCGTAGGCCCCGGATCCCGCCCCGTTCCCCTTTCCGATGCGGAAGTGGAGCAGTTGGGTGTAGAGCCCAGAGTCATCGAGGTCCGCTATGCAGTGGGCGACAGTGTGCGCATTTGCGCAGGTCCCCTTTCCGGCTTTATCGGCATTGTGGATGAGATTTCTGCGGACATGAAGTCCGTCAAGGTCACTGCTTCCATGTTCGGCAGAGAGACCAAGGTGGAGCTTGGCTCCATGGAGGTTCGTTCTCTGGAGGACGAGCAGTAAAACAAGAAAACCCGTTTCTGTGCGGTTGCCACGCACAGCGACAGTATGGATCACGGTGAAGAAGACCGCGATCTGGTGGGAGGGACATTGATCCCGAAAAACTATTTTTACCACATTTGGAGGTGTATTTCTCATGGCAAAGAAAATCGTAGGCTATATTAAGCTTCAGATCCCCGCCGGCAAGGCTACTCCCCAGCCCCCTATCGGTCCGGCACTTGGTCAGTATGGTGTTGCTATTCCTATGTTTACCAAGGAATTCAACGAGCGCACCAAGAATGACATCGGTTTGATCATCCCCGTTGTTATCACCGTTTACGCTGACCGTACCTTTACCTTTATCACCAAGACTCCTCCCGCAGCAGTTCTGATCAAGAAGGCTGCAGGCATCGAGAGCGGTTCCGGTGTTCCCCAGTCTCAGAAGGTTGGTAAGATCACCAAGGAGCAGGTTCGCAAGATCGCAGAGACCAAAATGCCCGACCTGAACGCAGCGTCCATCGAGAGTGCAATGAGCATGATCGCAGGTACCGCACGCAGCATGGGCGTTACGGTTGAAGACTAAGGAGGGCTCTTAAGATGAAGAGAGGCAAGAATTATAACGCTGCCGTTGCCGCTATCGACAAGGCAAAACTTTACGAAAGCAACGAGGCTCTTGGCCTGATCTGCGAGATCGCTAAGGCTAAGTTCGACGAGACCGTTGAGCTCCACGTTCGTTTGGGCGTTGACTCCCGTCACGCTGACCAGCAGGTCAGAGGCGCAGTTGTTCTTCCCAACGGTACCGGTAAGACCGTTCGCACCCTGGTTTTCGCTAAGGGCGACAAGGCTACCGCCGCTCAGGAAGCTGGCGCAGATTACGTTGGTGCAGAGGACATGGTTCAGAAGATCACTTCCGAGAACTGGTTCGACTTCGACGTAGTTATCGCAACCCCCGACATGATGGGCGTTATCGGCCGTCTCGGTAAGGTTCTGGGCCCCAAGGGCTTGATGCCCTCTCCCAAGGCCGGTACCGTTACCATGGATATCGCAAAGGCAGTTACCGAAGCTAAGGCAGGTAAGATCGAGTACCGTCTGGACAAGACCAACATCATCCACTGCCCCATCGGTAAGGTAAGCTTCGGCAAAGATAAGCTGGCTGAGAACTTCGACGCTCTGATGGGCGCAATCGTGAAGGCTCGTCCCGCCGCTGCAAAGGGTCAGTACATCAAGTCCTGCGCAGTAAGCTCTACCATGGGCCCCGGCGTGAAGATCAACACCGCAAAGATCTCCGGCTAAACATTTTTCTCAAAAAAACGCTAAAAACCTCTTGACAAACTGCATTTTATATGCTATACTCTCCGAGGTTTTTAAGCAAATCCGCAGACAGCAGGTGCCTTTTACGGTATAAAAGCGTGTTTCACGTCACCCGCCGAGGAGAAGCAAGACACATTTATTTGTACGTCTTTATGCTCCTTCGCTCTGCGGAGGAGCATTCTTTCTTATAACTTAATGGAGGTGAAAGTTTTGGCAAACGCAAAAATCATCGAGCAAAAGCAACAGATCGTTGCCGCATTGGCAGAACAGATGAGAAACGCAAGCAGCGGCGTTCTTGTAGACTACAAGGGCATCACTGTTGAGAACGATACCAAGCTCCGCGCCGACCTGAGAAAAGCAGGCGTTCAGTACGCAGTTGTTAAGAATGCACTGTGCGCACGTGCTTGCGACGAGTTGGGCTACACCGAGCTGAAGAACGTTCTCGAGGGCAACACCGCTCTGGCTCTCTCTGAGGATCAGATCGCTCCCGCGAAGATCCTGAACGATTACGCAAAGGCTCACGACAACTTCGTGATCAAGGCAGGCTTTGTTGACGGTAAGATCCTTTCCGCCGCTGAAGTTAAGGCTCTGGCAGAGATTCCTTCCAAGGAAGTCCTCATCGGCAGACTTATGGGTTCCCTGCAGTCTTCTCTGTACGGCTTTGCTTACGCAATTCAGGCAATCATCGACAAGGCAAACGAGGGCGAAGAAGCCCCCGCAGCAGATGCAGCTCCCGCCGAGGAAGCTTCTGCAGAATAATCAATTTCTAAAAAAATTTCATTACATTGGAGGAATATTAAAATGGAAAAGATCCAGCAGATTCTCGATATCATCGATACTCTTACTATTCTTGAACTCTCCGACCTGGTTAAGGCTCTGGAAGAGAAGTACGGCGTTTCCGCAGCTCCCGTAGCAGTTGCAGCAGCTCCCGGCGCAGCAGCAGCTCCCGTAGTTGAGGAGAAGACCGAGTTCGACGTAGAGCTCACCTCTTATGACGAAGCTAAGAAGCTGAAGGTCATCAAGGAAGTTAAGGACATCGCAGGCCTGTCTCTTGGCGAGGCTAAGGAGCTGGTTACCAGCGCTCCCAAGATGGTTAAGACCGGCGTTTCCAAGGAAGAGGCTGAAGCACTCAAGAAGCAGCTTGAGGAAGTTGGCGCTACCATCACCATTAAGTAAGTTTTGCTTACAAGCAGAAATTCACCCCGAGGGCAACCTCGGGGTGTTTTTTGTTTCTTGACAAATTCTTCGGTTCTGTGCTACAATAAAAGAAACAAACGAAAAGGAGGATTTTACATGAAAAAGCTTTGCAAATTTCTCACGCTGACGTTATCCCTTGCCATCACCGCTCTGTGCCTGATGTCCTGCGGAAAGCCCGCCACCCCCGAGGAAATCTTCGAAAAGCTGGAAAAAGCGGATAGCTGGAAGATCGTCACGGACCTTGATATGGCGTTTCCGGAGGGTGACGAGTACGACGGCATGTCCATGGACACCAAAACCGCCATGGAAAAGCAGGGAAACCTGTATTGCGTGACCGCAGACGTCTCGCTCATGGGAGAAACCGAGACCATCACCTTCTATTTTGAGCAGGACGGCGACGAGCTGTTTGCGTACAGCAACCTTTCCGGCGAATGGGAAAAGCAGGACGCCTCCGAGGCGATCTTCGGAAGCATCGGGGAGGATCTGGACGTGGAGGTCTTCCGTTCCATTTTTGACAGCAAGCTCTATGATCCCTACGACGAGGCTACCCGACGTTACACCATGAAGAAGGACGCCACCTTGGAGTTGGACGGCGCTGTCTACGCAGAGGGCTATCTGGAGCTGAAGGAGGACGGCAGCTACGTCTTCTCCGCCCGCACGGAAAACGAAGCCGACGGCCTCACCTTTGCCGGCACCGTCACCCTCACCTTTGAGGGCTTGGGCAAAACCACCGTCACCCTCCCGGAGGTTGAGGAATAAATCCTCTCCCGAAAACGACAGTTTTCGGCAATACGTTTCTTTGGAGATTAAAAGAACCTTTCTTTTTTCGAAAGAAAGGTTCTTTTTCGTTCTCTCTTATCTCTTCAGCGCCATGGCCAGGGTCTTATAGACCTCCTCCGCCATGATGAACTGCCCCAGATCGTTGGGATGGAGGGCATCCACGGTGCAGAGATCACGCATCTGTCCGCGGAAGAAATTGCTACCGTCGATGAAGTATACGTTCTTATCCCCTGCGGCGATGGCGGCATCGTAGGTCTCTTTGACGATCTTCACACGGTTGAAGTCCGTTTCTCTGTCCTCAAAGGACCACACGTGGGTCATGAGGACGATGGGCAGCTCGGGTTGCATCTTGCGCACCGTCTCGAAGAAGGGACGATGGGTCTGGCGCAAATGCTCCTCGGAAGGAGAGTTGTAATCGTAATCCATGACGAAGGCGGAAAGCTCCAAAGAGCCGATGTATTCCGCCACCACCTGTTCCCCCATGGCAGAGCCGGAGAAGCCTAAGTTACGGCAATCCGCATCCAAAGCGCGGCAAACGACGTTACAGTAGGAGTTACCGGGTCTGCCCACGCACCCGCCCTGGGTGATGGAAGAGCCGTAGAAGGCGATGGGCTTGTAAGCGCGCTTGGTGGGGTACGCCACCTTGCTCCCTGCGGGGAAGCCGAACTTCACGGATTCCACACCGCCGTACAAGGGGAAGTTCACCTGTACCTCCTTGAGGCCCTTGGGAAGATACATAGTATCCTTCAAGACATCGTTCACGCCCACAAACATCTGCATGATGTTGCCGGAATACTTGCGGTCCGTGCCGCTTCCCACCAGCATATCAAAGCCGTACACGCCGCGGTTGCAGAAATGGCTCATGCCGTAGAGCACTCCGCGAAGCTTGGCATCGATGACCACAGTCTCCGCATCGGTGATGAAACGGGCACAAGCACCCGCAGTGCACATGGAAAGCCCCTTGTTGGCGGGAGAAAGCTGTTCCTTCTTGGTCACGTCGAAACGGTAATACTCCCCGCCGTTCTCTGCGGGACGGGTAAGGCCCCCCAGCTCGATGACGGAGCTATCCCCCGCTTCTGCGTAGAACAAGCCGTCCTCGGCGGCTTCTCCCAGCTCCTCAGCGGCAGTGAAAACACGATCCTCCAAGGATTCCATAGAAGCCTTGGGCGGTGCAAAAGGCGTATTGTACAGCATATCAAAAAAGTTTCCTTTCGGTAGTTTTGTTTCTACTGCCATCTTACCACACTTTTCTCCGCTTTGCAAGAGAAAAGTTGCTATCCGTTCATATTTCGGGGGATCTCCCCCATTGACTTTTCTCCCGGAATTTGATAGAATGGCAGATGTGAAAGGGGGTCATTTCATGACCGGAAAAACCTTACTGATCCTGAATCCCATCGCAGGGAAGGGCGTGGGCAAACGCCACCTGCTGGACATCGTTACCCGTCTTTCCGACGGCGGATGCGACGTGACCGTTCTGCCTACCAAAAAGGGCACGGAAACGGTGGAGCGCATCGCCGCCATGCTGGCAAAGGACAGCACCTACCAGATGGTGGTGGCCTGCGGCGGAGACGGCACCCTGAATACAGCCGTGGAGGGCATGGCCCGCGGAGGCAGAATGCTCCCGCTGGGATATATCCCCCTGGGCTCCACCAACGATTTCGCCTCCTCCCTGGGGCTTTCTTCCGACGTCCCCACCGCCGTGGAGCGGATCTTAAAGGGAACACCCGTCCCCCACGATCTGGGCACCTTCAACGGACGGCGGTTCACCTACGTAGCTTGCTGCGGAGCCTTTGCGGACACCTCCTACAGCACCAGCCAATCCATGAAAAACCTCTTGGGGCATACCGCCTACGTGATCAACGCCATCCCCTCCCTGGCGTCTCTCCGCCCGCTGAATCTGACCATCACCGCCGACGGAGAAACCATCGAGGGCAAATACGTCTTCTGCGGCATCGGCAACACCACCGTCATGGCGGGCACGGTGAAGCTGGGAGCGGACACCGTGGATTTCAACGACGGAATGTTCGAGCTGCTTTTGATCCGTTTCCCCCACGATCTCATCGAAGCGGGCAGGATCGCCACCAAGCTTTTGAGCGGCAGTATCGACGACCCCACCATCAGCATCCGCAAGGCACACTGCTGTCGGATCCTCTCTGCGGAGCCCGTTGCCTGGTCTTTGGACGGGGAAGAAGGGGGAAAAAGCAAAAATTCCACCGTTTCCGTGGAAAAAAGTGCCCTCTATATTTTGAAATAAAGAAAAAACTCTTGACGGAAAGGGTTTTTGCGTGTATAATAGGAATGTTAAAGTAATCTCTCGGAGGTAAGTAATACGATGAACTTTACAAAAGCGACAAGCGTTGCCCGTTTCATCCTGTTGCTTCTCGTGATCGCGACGCTTTTGGCTTTCTCCATCTGCGGCGTTTACATCAACGACGATGCACAGCTGCACGGCATTTTTGACGAAGGAACCATTCGCCTGGGTCTTGACCTGGCAGGCGGCTCCTCCATTACCTATCAGGCTAAGAACGAAGGCGGCGACGTCACCTCTTCCGGCATGAACAGCGTGCTGGAGGTTATGCGTAACCGTTTGGATAACGCAGGCTTCACCGAAGCTTTGGTCTATCTCTACGGCGATGATATGATCGTTGTGGAGCTTCCCAGCGTGGAGGATCCCTCCAAGGAAGCTCTGAACTTCATGCAGACCGCAAAGCTGGAATTCAGAGTCAACGGCGAAAATACCGCAGCCTTGACCGGTGATGACGTAGCGGTAGCATACGCTACTTATCAGCAGGATCAGACTACCGGTAACGTACAGCCCGTAGTAAACCTGGAATTCACCGTTGCAGGTGCCAAGAAGTTTGCGGAAGCTACCAAGAACTGCGCACTCACCAAGAAGACCTTGGACATCTTCGTAGACGGCGTTTGCATTTCCAGCCCCACCGTTTCTTCCGAATACGCTACCACCGGTATCACCGGCGGTAAGGCTGTTATCAGCGGCGGCTTCACCACTTTGGAGGAGGCTGAGGTGCTGGCAAACAACATCGACGCAGGTGCATTGCAGTACGATCTGGAGCAGGTCAGCATGGAATCCGTTAAGGCTTCCTTGGGTGAAGACGCTCTGAAGATCTCCTTGCTGGCAGGTGCCGTCGGTCTCTTGCTGGTTATGGCATTCATGGCCATCTACTACCGCACTCCCGGTGTATGGGCTTCCATTGCTCTGGTTGCATACACCGCGTTGTTCTTCCTCGTTCTGGCCATCGGTCAGTTCAACCTGACCCTCACCGGTATCGCAGGTATCATCCTCTCCATCGGTATGGCAGTTGACGCCAACGTCATCATCTTTGAGCGTATGAAGGAAGAGCTCATCGCAGGCAAGAGCGTAAAGAGCGCCATCAAGAGCGGCTACAAGCGTGCTCTGTGGGCAATTCTTGACTCCAACGTAACCACCATGATCGCCTGCGTAGTGCTGTATGTCTTCGGCTCCGGTACCATCAAGGGCTTCGCACTGACCCTGGGCATCGGTGTTATCATCTCCATGTTCACCGCACTGGTCATCTCCCACGTGCTTCTGAACCTCGGTGTAGGTATGGGCATCATCAACGTAAAGGCTTATTTGCCCATTGGCGGAGGTAAGAAAGATGCTTAAGAACTTCCATTTTATCAACAACAAAAAGATCACCCTCATCATCGTAGGCGTGGTGCTCCTGGTGGGCATCCTCTCCTTCGTGATCCGCGGCTTTAATCTGGACATCGACTTCACCGGCGGTTACGAGCTGACCATCGATCTGGGCGAGACCACCTCTGCTGAGATCGCTTCCGACGTAAAGGCGCTCATTGAGGGCGACAAGGAGCTGGGCAAGGACTACGTGTCCTCCGTTACCTACAGCGAGAACTCCGTTAAGATCGAGAGCAAGAACGCAATGACCACCGAACAGCAGAACCATCTGCTGGAGATCATCTGCAAGAAGTACGAGAACGCCAGCACCGAGATCCAGTTGAACAACATTTCCGCTGTTATCGGTACCAGAACTCTGTACACCACTCTGATCACCGTAGCCATCGCGGCTGTGGCAATGCTGATCTACGTAGCATTCCGCTTCCAGTTTGCATCCGGCGTGGCATCCGTTCTCTGCTTGCTGCACGACCTGTTCGTTATGCTGGTTGTTTACTCCCTGTTCCAGATCCCTCTCTCCACTTCCGTTATCGCGGCATTCTTGACCATCCTTGGTTACTCCATCAACGCAACCATCGTTGTGTTTGACCGTATCCGTGAGAACAGAAGAAAGGACGATCAGAGCTCCTTCGCCGACGTGGTGAACACCAGTACCCACGAGACCATGGGCAGATCTGTGAACACCACCATCACCACCCTGCTGACCATCGGCGCGGTGTTCGTGGCTTGTGCGGTTGCCGTGATCATCTTCCCCACCTCCAACCTGGATACCCTCCGCGACTTCGCAGGTACCCTGATCGTTGGTATTATCTCCGGTCTGTTCTCCTCCGTCTTCCTTTCCGGTATGATCTGGAACGCACTTTCCGGCATCAAGCTGGGCAAGAAGGCGAAGTAAAACCCAATCACTCCCACGTAACTTTCAAGCGGGACGGATTCGAACATTCGAGCCGCCCCGCTTATTTTTAAGGAAACATAAAACTATGTACGACATCAAAAAGATCCGTAATTTTTCCATCATTGCCCATATCGACCACGGCAAGAGCACCCTGGCAGACCGTCTGCTGGAGTACACCGGCGCCGTAGAGAAGAGAAACCTCGAGGAACAGCTCTTGGACAACATGGACTTGGAGCGGGAACGCGGCATCACCATCAAGGCCCGCGCCGTGCGCTTTGACTACAAGGCCGACGATGGAGAGACCTACCGCCTGAACCTCATTGACACCCCCGGCCACGTGGACTTCGGCTACGAGGTTTCCCGTTCCCTCACCGCCTGCGAGGGCGCAGTGCTCATCGTAGACGCCACCCAGGGCGTGCAGGCCCAGACCCTTGCCAACGCCTACATGGCAGTAGACAACGATCTGGAGATCCTTCCCGTGATCAACAAGATCGATCTGCCCTCCGCCGATACGGAGATGGCAAAGCGGGAGGTGGAGGATATCATCGGCATCCCCGCCGAGGACGCTCCCTGCATCTCCGCAAAAATGGGGCTTAACATCAAGGACGTGCTGGAAAAGATCGTCAGCGACGTTCCCGCCCCCAAGGGCGACCCCGCAAAGCCCTTGAAGGCTCTCATCTTCGACAGCTATTACGACTCCTATAAGGGCGTTGTGGTATACATCCGCGTCATGGACGGCACTCTCTCCGTGGGAGACACGGTGCAGATGATGCACACCGGTGCCAAGTTCGACGTGGTAGAGGTAGGCACCCTGGGTGCCTTCACCCTGGACAAAAAGGATTGCTTGAAGGCAGGCGAGGTAGGCTACTTCACCGCCAGCATCAAGAACATCGGCGACACCACCGTAGGCGATACCGTCACCCTGGTGGAAAATCCCACCCCCGAGCCCCTGCCCGGCTTTAAGAAGGCACAGCCCATGGTGTTCTCCGGCATCTACCCCGCCGACGGAAGTAAGTACGGCGACTTGAAGGATGCTCTGGAAAAGCTTCAGCTCAACGATGCCTCCCTGGTGTTTGAGCCCGAGACCTCCATTGCCTTGGGCTTCGGCTTCCGCGCAGGCTTCCTGGGACTTTTGCACATGGAGATCATCGACGAGCGGTTAGAGAGAGAGTTCAATTTGGATCTCATCACCACCGCCCCCAGCGTTATCTACGAGCTGGTGCTTACCGACGGGGAGACCATCCACGTGGACAACCCCTCCAACTACCCCGATCCCCAGCGCATCTCCGAGGCCCGCGAGCCCATCGTGAAGGCCTCCATCATCACCCCCACGGAATACGTGGGCAGTGTCATGCAGTTCTGCCTGGATCGCCGCGGCACCTACATCGACATGAAGTATCTGGACACCACCCGTGCGGAGCTGATCTACGAGATGCCCCTCAACGAGATCGTCTACGATTTCTTCGATACTCTGAAATCCAAGACCAAGGGCTACGCCTCCTTGGACTACGAGCCCATCGGCTACCGCAAGTCCGAGCTGGTGAAGCTGGACATCCTCCTCAACGGCGAGTTGATCGACGCCTTGTCCTTCATCGTCCACGCCGACCGCGCTTATACCCGCGGCAGAAAGATCGTGGAAAAGCTTCGTGACAACATCCCCCGTCAGCTCTTTGAGCTGCCCGTGCAGGCGGCCATCGGCGGCAAGGTCATCGCCCGCGAGACGGTACGCGCCATGCGTAAGGACGTGCTTGCCAAGTGCTACGGCGGTGACATCACCCGTAAGAAGAAGCTTTTGGAAAAGCAGAAGGAAGGCAAGAAGAGAATGCGCTCCTTCGGCTCCGTGCAGGTGCCCTCCGAAGCCTTCATGGCAGTTCTCAAAATGGACGACGAATCATGAACGGCATCTCTCTGTATCTGCACATCCCCTTTTGTGTCAGAAAGTGCAACTACTGCGCCTTTTACTCCCTGCCCGGCGTAACGGAGGACATCAAGGATGCCTACTTGGAAGCCCTGGAAAAGCAGGCGGACTCCTTCCCCGAGCATCGTGAGGTCTGCTCCGTGTATTTCGGCGGCGGCACCCCCTCTCTGTTCGGTGCGGGACGGCTGAGCGAACTGCTGGCCTTCCTGCGCACACGGTTTTTCATCCGCGAGGATGCGGAGATCACCTTGGAGGTAAACCCCGGCACGGTGGATCTCCCCTTTCTGCAAGAAGTAAAGCAAGCGGGCTTCAACCGCCTTTCCATCGGGATGCAGTCCGGCTGTGACAAGGAGCTTGCCTTCCTGGGCAGGATCCATACCGCGGACATGGTAAGAGACTGCGTGGCAAACGCAAGAGAGGCAGGGTTTGACAACATCAGCTTAGATCTCATCTTTGCCCTCCCCGGGCAGAGCAAAGAGGCCTTTGCTTCCTCTTTGGATACCGCTTTTGCCCTGCGCCCCGACCATTTGTCGGTGTATTCCCTGCAGTTGGAGGAGGGCACCCCCTTCTTTGCCCAAAGAACCTCCCTCACCTTCCCCACGGAAGAAGAGGAGGAAGGGCAATACCAACTGCTGTGCCAAAAGGCGCGGGAAGCAGGCTTTGAACACTACGAGATCTCTTCCTTTGCCAAGGACGGGAAGTATTCCCGCCACAACCTCCACTACTGGCAGAGGGGGGAATACCTGGGCTTCGGCCCCGCGGCTCACTCCCATTGGAACGGCAAGCGGTTCTCCAACCATCCCGATCTGGAGGGATATATTGCAGATCCCTTGGGGTGCAACGACTACAAGAAGGCAGAACGGATCGACGAGACGGAATCCTGGGAAGAGGACGTGATGTTAGGTCTGCGCACCTCCTTCGGCATTCCCGCCCACCTGGTACCCGCCCTCCCCGTGGAGAGAATGATCTCTTTGGGTTTGATGGAGCGCAAAGGCGAGAACGTGGCTCTCACAGAAACGGGCTTCCGCGTCTCCAACGCCGTCATCGGGCAGTTACTACTGTAAATACGGTCTTACTTAAAGAACCTTTCTTTCGAAAGAAAAGAAAGGTTCTTTAAAATCTCCAAAGAAACTTGATTTTGTCCCGTTCGTTCTTCTTGCATTTCCTTCCCGCCTATGGTATACTGTAACAAACAAACCAAAAGGAAGTACGTTTTATGGGATATACCGCTATCAAACGCATCCGCGATACCGTTTCCGCCCGTGTGAGCCAAATCATCGTGGGCAAGGAGCAGGTCACCGATCTGGCCGTGATCACCCTCCTTTGCGGGGGACATATGCTGTTGGATGACGTGCCCGGCACCGGCAAGACCGTGCTGGCAAAAACCTTTGCCTCCGCCCTCTCCTTGGAGTTCAAGCGGGTGCAGTGCGTTCCCGATATGCTCCCCTCCGACCTGATGGGGGTCAACTATTTCGACATGAAATCCTCGGAGTTCCGCTTCATCAAAGGCCCCGTGTTCACCAACGTTCTGCTGGCGGACGAGATCAACCGCGCCATGCCCAAGACCCAATCGGGGCTTTTGGAATGCATGGAGGAGCACCAGGTCACCGTAGAGGGCGAGACCTACCCTCTGGCAGAACCCTTTATGGTCATTGCCACCCAGAATCCCGTGGAGACCAAGGGCACCTTTGAGCTTCCCGAGGCACAGCTGGACAGATTTTTGGTGAAGACCTCCATGGGTTACCCCACCCACGAGGAAAGCGTGGAGATCCTCTCCCGCAAGCTGAGCGCCGCTCCCACACCCCTTGGAAACGGTGTCACCGCCGAGGATATCACCCGCGCCAAGGAGGAGCTTGCCACAGTGTACGTTCACCCCGATCTGTTGAGCTACGCCGCCGCCATCTGCGAGGCCACCCGCGTGGAAAAGACCGTGCTTTTGGGGGCTTCTCCCCGCGCTATGATCGCTTTCGTGAAGGTGGCCATGGGCTTTGCCGCTCTGGAAGGGAGAAACCACGTCCTCCCCGACGATCTGAAAGCAGCCGCTACCCCCGTGCTTGCCCACCGTATCATCTTCCGCGACAGCTTTACCCACAGAGGCGACCAAGGCAAAGCGTTGATCGGGCGGATTTTGGACGTCCTGCCCGTCCCCAGCGAGCATATTGACTTTTCCAAACGGAAATAACCATGGAAAGATTTTATACGTTACTGCAGACGCCCGCCTTTTGGCTGTTGTCCGCCCTAAGTGTCACCGCGCTGTTTTTGCTGTACTACGGCTACCGCAGGCTGAAGCTTGCCGCCTTGGAAAACGTCTCCTACTCCCGCGCCTTCTCCGAGGAAGGGCTGTTTATGGGAGAAACCATGGAGATGACGGAGGTCATCTGCAACCCCGGCTGGCTCCCCTTATTCCGCGTGAAGCTTACCTTTTACCTCCCAGCAGGGATCACCGTGGACGGCAAGCCCCTGAAGGAATACACCGAAATGACCAGCGTGTTCAACATCCCACCCTTCGGCGTGGTGACCAGAAAGCACACCGTCTCGGCGGACAAGCGGGGCTTCTTCCAATTGGGAAGCGCCTCCATCCTCTACTTTGGGTGCGAGTTTGAATTTCAAAGCACCCCCTCCTTCTACGCTTATCCCGCCGCCAAGGGCTTCTCAGGCTCGGGAGATACGCCCCTTTACCGCGCGGGGAATATGCTTGCCTCCCGCAAGTTCATCGAGGATCCCTTCTTTCCCGTGGGGATCCGTGAATACCGCCCCGGCGACCCCATGCGCTCCATCAACTTCAAGGCCTCTGCCCGCTCCTTCCACGGAGGCAGGGCACAGCTGATGTGCAACGATTACGACAGCTCCCGCACGGTGGATTCCATGATCTTTCTGGATCTCAACGTGTATCCCGGTGCCGTGGCGGACGATAAGACCCTTTTGGAGACCGGGCTTGCCTACGCCTGCTATCTGTTCTGCCGAGGGGTGGAAAACGAGGGCAAGGTGGGCTTTTGCGCCAACGCCTCCACGGGAGATATGCCCTACATCCACATCCCCTGCGGAAGAGGCGAGGAGCACAGCCTGACGGTTCTGCGCACCATGGCGGAAATGAACGTTTACGCCAGGCGGGATTACTCCATGCAGGTGTTGCTTGCCCGCTTTGGCAAGGAGACCCCCGCAGACATGGATCTTTACCTCATCACCACCGGCACCGACGAGAAGACCGAGGAGCTGCTCCACGGCTTACGCCGAGCAGGGCGTAACGTGGTGGTGATTCCCGTGGAAGGAGCCGCGCTATGAAGAAATGGCTGAAAAAGCACCTCCCCGCCTTCACCCTGTTTGTTTGCCTCCTGCTCTTTGTCACAGCGGCAGGCTATTGGATAGAGCGGTATCAAACCATGCCCTATTCCCTGCAGGCCTGCTTTGCCTTGTTCTGCATCGCAGACGGGCTGGTGATCTGGCGGCTGTATCGCAAGCTGAAAAAGAAGTGGTCGGAAGCCCTGGCAGAGCGGGCAAAAAAGCTGTTCGCCCGCGCCTCCATGCTTCTCATGAAGCTGTTGGAGAAATTCGACGGGGTGGCAAGGCTGTTCCGCAGGAACCGCGCCACCATGGGCGGGACTACCTCCTACGCCTTTGATTTTTCCGCCCCGGAGAAAAAGAAAAAAGCCCCCAAGCCTCCCAAGTGGAAGCAAATGGAGACCGCCCGCCAAAAGCTGGGCTATCTGTATTACCACCTCATCACCCGCCGCCTCAAGGAAGGTATGCCCGCAAAAAGCGCCGACACCCCCTTGGAGCTGCAAAGAAGGCGGGAAAACGCCCCGCCCGAGGAACAGCTCTTTGACCTCTACGTTTCCGTCCGCTACGATGAACGGGCAGAGCTTTCCGAAGAGGAACTGGACGAGCTGAAAAAGACCCTGTTTGCAGGGAAGGGTTGAAAAAGGGATCCTTTTTCAACCGGGATTTTGTGGCTTCGCTCACAAAATCCTTCCCATCCGCCCGCTTTGCGGGCTACGAAAGCATGACCATCAAAAGGAGAAAAAATATGGCAGACTTTATCATTTCCGTGATCTACACCTTCGAAAACCAAGGGGACAGAGAAAAAGCCGTGAAAGAAATGACGGAAAGCGGCGTTCTTTCCGCAATCAGAAGCGAAAACGGCTGTCTCACCTACGACTACTATTATTCCGTGGAGGACGGCAAGACCATGGTGCTTTACGAAGAATGGGAAAGCGCCGAACATCAGAAGATCCACATGACCCAGCCCCATATGAAGACCGCCATGGAGATCATGGGCAAGTATACGAAAAGCACTGTGATCAAGAGACTTACCGTAAGTGAGTTTTGAGCGAAGTCATCACCACACAGCAAAGGAGCATGAACACGCTGTCCATGCTCCTTTTGTATTTCTTCAATACTGCTCCACGCCGACGATGCGGCAGCGGAAGCTATCCGTTTCGTAACGCTCTGTGGTGACCTCCAACAGGCGGTAGGATGCGGAATGTGTCTCCCCGTCGTCCTCCACCAAACGGCACACAGCGGCTTTACAGCAGCCATGCGCAAGGCGGCGAGCATTCGGCGGGAAGCTTCCCTGCATAAAAAAGCTCTTTTTTCAAAAGAACACTTGCAAATCCGCCCCTTTGCGAGTATAATATGGCAGTAGCGAAACAGCATTTACCATCGGGAGGACACCATGGCAAAATCAAAAGAAGAAAAAACCAACGCCATGCGGATTTTGGAAGCCGCGGGGATCCCCTTTGAGATCCTCTCCTACACCGTAGACGAAAGTGACCTCTCCGGGGTGCACGTGGCAGAGGAACTGAACCTCCCTGCAGAGCAGGTGTTCAAGACCTTGGTGACCAAGGGAAGCAAGAACGGGTACGCGGTGTTCGTCATCCCCGTAGCGGAAGAGCTGGATCTGAAGAAATGCGCCTTGGCGGCAGGAGACAAGCGGGTGGAGATGATCCCCATGAAGGAGCTGTTGCCTCTCACGGGGTATATCCGCGGCGGCTGTTCCCCCGTGGGCATGAAGAAGCCCTTCCCCACCTATTTCGACGAAACGGCTACCCTTTTCGACCGTATCTACCTCAGTGCAGGGGTGCGGGGAAAGCAATTCTGCATCGATCCCATGGTGCTGTGCGACTTTTTAGGGGCGGAATTTGCGGATTTGACCTTCTGAAAAGAGGCTCTTGTAAAAAACGCACAAAATAAAAATTGAAATTTGGGCACTTTTTTCTCAAAAAACACTTGCAAAATGAGAAAAGATGTGGTATTATTTTAAAGCGCGCTGAGGGAACACCCTTGGATGCACAGAATGGTTCGGTAGTTCAGTTGGTTAGAACGCCGCCCTGTCACGGCGGAGGTCAGGGGTTCGAGTCCCCTTCGAATCGCCATAGTCAGCGGCGACACCAATGCTGACTATATGCCTCTGTAGCTCAGTTGATAGAGCGTCGCGTTGCCAACGCGAAGGTCGCGGGTGTGAGCCCCGTTTCCCGCTCCAAAAGACCCCTAATATATATTAGGGGTATTTTTGTTTATGAAAACCCCCAGATTGTCTGGGGGTTC
>JAGBXS010000090.1 GCA_017629175.1 Clostridia bacterium | reverse complement strand
TGGTCTCCCGAAGATCCTTATCTCTACCGCTTCACCCTGCAAAGCGGGGAGGATACCGTCCGCTCCTATTTTGCCCTGCGCACCGTCACTTGTGAAATTGTAAAGGGTATTCCCCGTTTGTGCTTAAACGGAAAGCCCTATTTCTTCCACGGACTGTTGGATCAGGGCTATTTCAGCGACGGCATTTACCTGCCCGCCTCCCCCGAGGGGTACGCCTTTGACGTACGCACCGCCAAGGAATTGGGCTTCAATATGCTCCGCAAGCATATCAAGATCGAGCCGGAGGAATTCTATTACCAATGCGACCTCCAAGGCATCATCGTCTTCCAGGACATGGTGAATGGCGGGAAATACCGCTATATCCGGGATACCGTTTTGCCCACTCTGGGCATGAAAAAACGCCTCTTCTTCCGCGCAGGGAAGAAGCAGCGCTTCCACTTTGAAAAGACTGCAAAGGAGACGGTTCGCCTTCTGCAAAACCACCCCTCGGTGTGCTATTACACCGTGTTCAACGAGGGCTGGGGACAGTACGATGCAGACCGTATCTATAAGGAGCTGAAGGCTCTTGACCCTTCCCGCATCTGGGACGCCACCTCCGGCTGGTTTCTCGGCAGGGAAAGCGACGTGGACAGCCGTCACGTGTATTTCCGCCCCTTCCGTGTGGGGAAGAGGAGCAACAAACCCTTGGTGCTTTCCGAGTTCGGGGGCTACACCTGCAAGCTGGAGGAGCATTCCTTCAACCTGAACAAAACCTACGGCTACAAGACCTATACCGATCTCCCCGCCTTCCGCAAAGGGCTGGAATCCCTTTACAGAGAGCAGATCCTGCCTGCGGTGAAGGAAGGGCTTTGCGGTACGGTGCTGACCCAGCTTTCCGACGTGGAGGACGAGACCAACGGCCTTGTCACCTATGATCGACAGGTGGTCAAGGCAGACCCTGCGGCTATGGCCGCCTTGGCGGCAGATCTGCAAAAGGAAATGAGGTAAGAAGATATTTGAACGGACTCGTCAAAACGGGTCCGTTTTTTTCTAAAACTTTTTCTTTTTTCTTTGTTGAATCTTTACCGAAAATGTGGTATCATATCGTAGAATGGGGGAAAATAGGAATTCGTGATATTTTTGGAAGGAGCTGTTATTTTATGTTAACACCGGAAGAAATTATGCAACTGCTTCAAAGTCTGATCTGGCTTTTGGCAGGCGTGGGCGTGTTCATCGTGGGTATGAACTTCTTGAGCGACGCCTTGGAAAAAAGCGCGGGCAGCGGAATGAAAAGACTGCTGGGCAAGATCAGCAACAACCGCTTTTCCGGCGTGGGAATCGGCGCGGGCGTCACCGCCATTATCCAAAGCTCCTCTGCCACCTCCGTGATGGTCATCGGTTTGGTAAACGCAGGGGTTATGACCTTGATGCAAGCCACCCCCATCATTATGGGTGCCAACATCGGTACCACCGTCACCGGCGTGCTGGTGGCTTTGAAAAACGATTATTTCGATATGCTCATGTACCTCCTGGCCTTTGCAGGGGTGATGATGGGCTTTGCCAATAAGCCGAAGGTGAAGCTGGCAGGCAGTTTGTGCTGCGGCTTGGGTCTCATCTTCGTGGGTCTGAACGTGATGAGCAGTGAGGAAGCCTTTGGCAATCCTCTGGTGGAAACCCTGTTCACCAACATTTTCAGCGTTATTGACCATCCCTTGCTGTTGATCGTCGTGGGCGTGGTATTCACCGCCTTGATCCAGAGCTCCTCCGCGGCAACCGGCGTCGTCATCACTATGGTGGGCGCAGGAGTTCTGCCCTTGGAGCTGGCGTTGTTCATCGTTTTGGGTGCCAACATCGGTACCTGCGTCACCGCCCTGCTGGCTTCCATCGGTGCCAACGAGAACTCCAAGCGTGTGGCACTGATCCACTTTACCTTCAACGTCATCGGTACGGTGCTGTTCACCGCTTTGATTTGGATCTTCAAGGGTCCTGCTGTGAATCTGCTGGTCTCCCTGTTCCCCGGGAACGATCCCATGTCCTTGCAGATGCGTGTTTCCGTGTTCCACGTGATCTTTAACGTCACCACCACCGCCATGCTGCTGCCCTTCGTCCGTCATTTGGTGAAGTATTCCTGCCTTGTGATCAAGGACAAGGAGAAGGACACCCACGTTCATGCCTTCAAGTTCGTGGACGAAAAGCTTTTGGCCATGCCTCCCGTGGCACTGATGCAGGTGAAGAAGGAAATGGACTATATGTTCAGCCTGGTGGAGGAAAACATCTCCCTCTCCCTGGCCGCCTTGGAGCAGGCTTCCCCCGCAAACGGGGAGAAGCTGATGCAAAACGAGGGGATCATCGACTTTACCAACAGCGCCTTGACAAAGTTCCTCATCAAGCTTTCCCCCGAGGTGGACGGCCGCGACGAGCAGGTGATCGGTTCCTATTTCCACGTTTTGAACGACTTGGAGCGTATCGGTGACCACGCCGAGAACTTCTACGAGATCGGCGAAGCCATGCGGGGCAAGGAGCTTGCCTTCTCCGAGGTGGCCAAGGTGGATATCCGCAGAATGGGAGAAACCGTGCTTCGGATGCTGGCCATCTCCAAGGATGCCTTTGAAAATCTGCACAAGGAGGATCTCCCCGCCTTGGCGGAGCTGGAGGAAACTGTGGACGGCATGAAGAAGGAACTCACCGCCAACCACTTTGCCAGATTGGCGGAGGGGAATTGCTGTCTTGAGGCCAGCCCCTATTATTCCTCCACCGTGGCAGGATTGGAGCGCGTTGCGGATCACCTTGTCAACGTAGGCTTCAGTATTGTCAACCCCATCGGTTCTCAAAAGGAAATTGTGTAAAAAATGCAAAAAATGCGATGTCACGCCGACATCGCATTTTCTGTTACCTTACGCAGTAGAGCACCGCCCTGCCTTGGGTTCCTTGTGCTTGGAGGATCCCCAATTCCTCCAAAACGTGGATGGCGGAATATACGCTCCGTCCCCGCAAGCCCGTCAGCTTTCCGAACTGCGGCGCGGTGAATTCCGTGGGCAAATCCTTGGGCAACAACGCTTTGTAGTCCTCTATCGTCTCCAACCGTATCAGCTCCGGCTCTCCTCTGGGGATCTTTTCCCCTAAGGTGGAGCCTTTCTTTTTGCTTTTGCCGTAGCCGTCCAGCAGGCGGTATTCGTCTAAATCAAACAGCAACAGCTCCACCGTCAGAGTTTCCACCCCCAAAAGGGTGCGGATGTGATACAGCTCGTGGAGGGCTGTTAAGGGCGTGCCGATCTTGGGGCTTTTCCGCGGGCGGGAGGTCTCTCCCGTGGCGGGATCCGTCCAGATCAGATAGCGGGTGCGGGGGAAGGGGTACACCACCGTTACGGGGTACCGCTCCAAAAAGAAGCGGAGCTTTTTCTCCAGCCGTGCAAACTGCCGCGTTTGGATCTCCACCACTCTCTCCCCGTCAAAAACGTCGGCAACAAACCTCCCCAAGGGCACCTCCAGGCAGGTGGAATCCTTGGCGTAAAACCGCTTCAAGGCGGCGTGGAGCTTCTTTTCCCCCAGGGTGCCGATGCCGTTTTCTTCCGCGGGGAAGGCAAAGGACTCAAAAAAGCGGACAAGCTTTTGGCGGTACGCATCCATAGGGGGGCTCCTTTCTCATTTCTTCACCGCCATGATAGCATAAAACGCCGTTCTTTGTCAAGACGGGGTTGCAAAACACCGCCGTCTGTGGTATACTGCGGGTATGAAAGGAGGGGTCTTATGGAGATTCGTGTTTATGACAGGCTGCACCCCCACGCCGTAGCCATCCGCAACACCGTGTTTGTGGAGGAGCAGGGCTTTATCGACGAGTTTGACGAGGCGGATGGGCGGGCTATTCACTTGGTGATGTACCAAGAGGAAGAGCCCATCGGTGTCTGCCGGGTGTTTACGGAGGGAGAGACTTGGCTTTTGGGCAGATTTGCGGTGGCCAAGGAATGGCGGGGAAAGGGCTTGGGCTCTTTGCTTCTCCGGGAGGCGGAGGAAACGGTACGCTCCCATGGAGGAACGACCCTCACTCTCCACGCCCAATGCAGGGCCATGGCTTTTTACGAAAAGAACGGATATACCCCCTTCGGGGAGCTGGAATACGAGCAGGATTGCCCCCACATGGCAATGAAAAAGGAGCTGTAACATGAAAGAATCGGTACAAAATTTCATCAACGACTTGGAAAAAGACAACCCCGGCGCAGAGGCGGTGGCGCTTTATCAAAACGGGGAGATGGTGCTTTCCCGCCATTTCACTCCCGACCGTCCCAGGCTGATCTATTCCCATACCAAGAGCTTTGTTTCCACCTTGGCGGGCATGGCCATCGACGAGGGGAAGCTGACCCTTGACACCACCCTTTGCTCTCTGTTCCCGGAGTATGATTCCATCCTTACCGACCCCATGGTCAAGGCCATCACCCTGCGCCATTTGCTTACCATGAGCTCCGGCTTTGGGGGCGCCTTTTTGATGGGTGTGAACCGCCGTCCCGGGGAGGGAATGCCGGATTACGTGGGCTATATGCTGGCTAAAAAATTGGTGAACGTTCCCGGCGAAAAGTTTCAATATTCCAACGCAGACACCCACTTGGCAGGCTGTATGGTGGAAAAGGCGGTGGGGGAGACCTTACTGCGTTACGCCTACCGCAAGCTGTTTGCTCCCTTGGGCATCGGCTACCCCGCTTGGGAAACCGATCCCGCAGGCACCGCCTTCGGGGGAAGCGGGCTTTACCTGCGGAACGAGGAAATGATGCGCCTGGGCATTCTGTATTTGCAGGAGGGCGTATGGAACGGGGAGCGGCTCCTCTCCCGTGAATGGGTCAAGCAGGCGGGTGCTCAGCAGATCGCCACGGGGATCGCGGATCCGTGGAGCAGCGGCTACGGCTATCAGTTCTGGATGATCCCCCACAAGGAGAACGCCTTCCGTGCCGACGGCGCTTACGGGCAGTATTCTCTCATCTTCCCCTCGGAAAACGCCGTGGTGGGCATTCAGTGCTGTGAGGAAAACGATCTCGCCCGCTTTGGTGCCATGCTGCGGCATCACTTGCTGGGGGAATGACCGTGGAATATCGTTTTTTGTTCATCGGCAACAGTGCCACCTACGTTCACGATCTGCCCGCCACGCTGGCGGAATTGTGCAAAGAAAAGGGCATTGCCATCCATCAAAAGCAGATCGTCCCCGGGGGACGGATGCTGGAACAGCACGCCGCGGATACGGCCGTTTTTGAAGAGATCGGGAAAGGCTACCACGCCGTGTTCCTGCAGGAAAACGGCAACGCCATGACCACCCCGGAGGCAAGGGAGAGGAGTCTTTCCGCCGTCGGGAAGCTGAGCGATGCCGTCCATCAAAGCGGTGCGAAGCTGTTCTTTTACGTGCGCCCGCCCTACGGAATCAATCTTGCGGGGCTTGACAGCTTGGCACAATGTGAGCTGTTTGACGCTCATTTTACCCCCGCCGCAAAGGCAAACTGCGCCACCTGCGTGTACGTCAACCGCGCCTTTGCCCACGCCATCCACCATTTGCCCTACGATCTCTGGGGACCCGACCACGCCCATATCAGCACCCACGGCGCATACCTTGCGGTGTGCACCTTCTACGCCACCCTCTTCGGCAGATCTGCCACGGAGTTGGGGATCGCCTATGATCTCCCTGCGGAGGAGGCCAAAGCGTTGCAACAGACAGCCGACCAGGTCGCCGAGGTATAAAGCATCAAAAAAGACAGAGAGCGCTTCTCTGTCTTTTCTTTTTCCTCAAAACAAGGTCAACTGTCGGTTGGCGACCCGCTCTATTGCCATGTTGTAATATTTTTCATTCTGCTCAAAGCCCAGGTAACGACGGTTTTGGTAGGTGCAGGCCTCTGCGGTGGAGCCGCTTCCCATAAAGGGATCCAGCACCACGTCCCCCTCTTCACTGCTGATGCACAGCAGACGGGTCAACAGCTTCTGGGTCTTCTGGGCAGGGTGGAGACGATCCTTTTCTTCCCGGATGGCCACGTCGTTCCACAGAGAGGAAAGCCCCTCGCAGGGATGGAAGGTCTGGCTGATCCGTGTGTAGGGCAGGTCAAATTCCAAAAGCTCCTGCAGCTTCTTCCACACCTTCTCCGTGGGCACCTGCCCTTGGAGCAGGTTCCCGGTGTAATGGCTCCACATACCGCCGCCCCCGGTGTGTACCCCCAAAAGCTCGTTCATCTCCTTGGCGGAGTAGCCCTTGGCGGCCTGCTTCTCTCTCAGAAATGCGCTGATAAAGGGACGGGGATCCTTGGTGAGTAGAAAAATGCTTTCCGTAGCCGACGGGAATGCCCGTGCCTTCTTGCTCCCCACGGAAGCGTTCTTCTTTTCCCCCGCCACCAGGATCTGCTGGCGAAGCTCCAAGCCGTTTTCCGTGAGAATGGGGAACAGCTTGCAAAAAGTCTCCAAAGAGGTGAAGAGATACAGACTTCCGCCGCCTCTCAGTACCCGAGAGGTCTCCCTCAGCCAGCCCTCGGAAAAGGCAAAATACGCCTCCTCGGAAGGGAACCGCGCTTCGCCCTGCTTCCCCGCCCGGTAATGGGGGGGATCCGCGATCACCAGATCCACGGATGCGTCCTCAACCTGCTTCGCCATGCCGGAAATACAGTCGCCAAGATAGATCACGTCGGTGGTCATTGCCCTTACGCCTCCTGTCTGCGGGAGTTTGTTCTTTGGTTTTATTATAACCGATCTTACCGGGGATGTCAATGCTTTTTTCGACGGAAGGAGGGTAAAAATGTAGAGTTGCGTTTTTTGGGGGGGAGGTGGGATACCTTGAATTTGCGGAGCGTGCTTCCTTGTAAGTCCTCGCCGTTGCGTGTCCGTAGGGGACGACGCCCTTCGGCGTCCCGTATGCGGGGACTTCGGAAATCCCGGCCACAGGACTTGAACGTCTGCACAAAACAACGCACGGGGTGCGTTGTTTCTGTGACAAAGTGCTTCGCACTTTGTTTCCGTGAAGAACGCTTCGCTTGGAGTTTTTTATAGAGCCACAGGACTTGAACTCTGCACAAAACAACGCACGGGGTGCGTTGTTTCTGTGAGTTCGGTTCGGAAATCCATTCAGCAGACCAACAAAAAATCCCCCGCAAGGGGGGTTTTTCTGTTGGTGCGCCTAACAGGACTTGAACATCTGCCCAAAACAACGCACGGGGTGCGTTGTTTTTGAGAAGAATGCTTCGCATTCTTCCGGGAGTGCAGGTTGTGAAACCCCGCTAAGAGAAGCAACAAAAGAAGCCCCCATGAAGGGGACTTCTTTTGTTGGTGCGCCTAACAGGACTTGAACCTGCACTCCTCTCGAAAATAGATCCTAAATCTATCGTGTCTGCCATTCCACCACAGGCGCGGCAAAGGATATTCTATCATCTTTTTCCTCAAAAGTCAAGATTCCACCGAGGATCGCGGGAATATTTTTTTGTCGGAATGCCCAAAAGCGTTCCGACATTTTTTGCGTTTTTGCGAGTTGCTTTTTAGGGCGAAAATATGGTATACTGATAAAGATTTTTGAGCCGTTTTACGCCCCCCTGATTGTGAGGAAATTATGATTGCCCGACTGTTTGCACATCCCAAACGAATTTGTTTGCTTTTGACAGCTTTTCTTTTGCTGTTCGCCTGCGCCTGCGGGGCGGAGGAGCAGCCTGCCGAGTCCTTTGAAATCGAGTCCTCGGCCTCTTCTGCGGACTCTTCCGTGGATGTTTCCATAGATTCTTCCGCGGAGAGTATAGCAGAGTCTTCTGCAGAGTCTTCTGCGGCATCCTCCGAGGAAGGAGCCTCCTCCGTGACGGAGGAGCCCTCTTTGGAAAGCGACGAAAGCGATGAAAGCGAGGACACCCCCTCGGAAGAGATCTCCGAAGAACCCTCCGAAGAACCCTCGGAAGAACCCTCCGAAGAGCCGTCACAGCCCCCGGAGGTCTCCGACGGCAAGGGAACCCTCACTTCTTTGGGCACCTTCAAGGTGGGCTACGACGGGATCTTCCATTACGGCATCTGCTGTTCCCGCACCGCCTTCCCTGCGGAGATCAACACCCCCGTGATCCACGGTGCCGACGGGAACGGGGAGATCTACGTTTTCTGGAACCAAAAGGTCACCCGTCTCAGCGACGGCGCAAGCTTTTCCCACAATTCTCAGGTGTGCGAGGCGCAGATCTTGTTCTGCGGCGGGGATCTGTTCTTGCTGTTTACCGACAATTCCGTTTGGCAGTACGATCTGTCCGGCGGGTTTGAAAACGCCGCCTTGGTCAAGAAGCATCAGCTTTCCGACCCCTCCGGCTATCCCGGCAGGCTGTACAACCTGGGGGAGGAGCTGCCCTGCTTTGTAAATTCTGCGGGGAAGGCCTATTCCCTGGACGGAACGCAGCGCACCGACGTGACCCTGCCCAAGGGGGAAGTGCAATGGCTGGGAGACGGACACGCTTCCGTGGCCTATAAAAACGTCTTCGGCGACCCCTATTGCTTTGAATCCATCTACACCTCCTACGACGGGGAGGGGAACGTTACCTCAAAGCTGTATTTCTCGGAGCTGTGGGAGGGGAACATCGTCTCCTACAAAATGCCCTACAAATATGGCAAGATCAAATATTACCCCGGCTGGACGGTGACCATTGGGGAAACCGTGTTTGAGGATGCGGTGAACGCCGTGCTGGTTTACGACGGCCTGGGCGGTATCTACGCCGTGGTGTATTACCCCGAGCACGGGGAGATCTATTCCGTGACCCCCGGGAAGGCGGAGGTGCAGTTCTCTGCCTTAAAGGATACCGTGGAGCTTTTGAAAAACAAGGACACCGTGTTTGTGAACATCTCCCGCGAGGAGACCAAGCAGAACGTGCTGGAAATGCTCTCCGTCAAGTGGAAGGTGCTCCCCCAGCATTTGGAGTCCAGCTGGGATACGGACATCCCCTTGTACCTGCAGGGCATGGCAGGGCAGGAAATGACAGGCATTCCCTATTGCCGCGGCGGCTTTAACGGTCACTCCTATTACGGAAAGGAAAGCTTTGCCAACGTTTCCGTTGCCGCCATCGGGAAGGATACGTATTACACCACCGGCAACGTCAACCCCGACGTGGGGCATCAGCCCTACACCGTGGGGCTGGATTGCTCCGCCTTCATCTGCGCCGCCTGGGAGTTTGTGGACAGCGGCTCCGGCACCGACGAGCCCTTCCATTGGTCCGCACCTTACCACCTTACCAAGTACGGCCACCAGGTGAAATCCGTCTACGACATGAAGGAGATGGACATCTTCTTAAAGCCCGGGGACAACGCCCACGTGATGTTCTTCGCCTGCTTGGGGCCCGGCAACACCGTAGGTGTCTACGAGGTCACCTCCCTGACCCTGCCGGAAAAAACCGTGTTCCGCTTTGTGGATATGAACAAGCTTTGGGATTACCTTTTCCTGCATCCCTATCAGACCTATTCCACCACGGAAAGCGGCCACCAAAAGGTGTGCGATTCCTGCGATTATACCATCAGCAAGACCAAAAGCCATACCTACAAAAACGGTGTCTGCACCGCTTGCGGATACAAAAATTAAAACACAAAAGGACTTCGGCGTGAAGTCCTTTTTGCTGTTATACCTGCATTTGGGAAGAGAGAAACGCCGCCGCGGTGCTTACCAGCTTCTTGACCGTCTCGTCGGGGGAAGAGCCGTCCTTGGAAAGCATCATCACCCCGCCGGCAGGGTTCCCCTCGCTGAGAATGGGGGCAAAATACCCCACCGTCTCAGCCGCAGTTTCCGTGGCGCGGATGGGAGTGCCGTCCGCCGTGGCGGAATAGGGCTTGCGGTTTTCCAAAAGGGAAGAGAGGGCAGGGGTCATGGGCTGGGAGAGATACCCTTTCCCGGAAACTCCCGCCACAGCGATGATGCCGTCCATGTCACATATCGCCACCGCGATCCCCGAAGACTTGTAGATCGCCTCCGCGTATTCCCCCGCAAAGATCCCCGCCTCCCCGATGGGGGAGTACTTGCGGAACACCACCCCGCCGTTTTCGTCGGTAAAAATTTCCAACGGCTCGCCTTCGCGGATCCGCAAGCTGCGGCGTATCTCCTTGGGGATGACCACACGCCCCAAATCATCAATACGGCGCACAATTCCTGTTGCTTTCATATATACATTTCTCCTTGTTTTCACATTGTGCTGTTAGTATTTGTAAAAATTGGGGATTTATACGCGGGGGTTGACTTTTTATATATCCTGTGGTATCATAAATTTATTGGAGGTGTTTCTATGAAAAAAGTAAGATTTTGGCTTTTAATTACTGTTTATCTTCTTCTTGCTTTTGCGGATGGTGCATTGACCTACATCAACACGCCTGACCTTTCTTTAGAGGGCAACCCATTGGTCGCAAAATTGGGACTCGGATGGGGTGCGCTGGCAATTGCAAATGTGGCTTTTTTTGCCTTATTCTTCACTACTTCCTATTATAGCTTTTTCAAATACAAAACTGTTTTTACCGATGAAACAAAATATACCAGATACTGTTCTCAAATAACATTCGACCGTCCGGATATGTTTTGGAAAGGATTTATTCTTTTTCCAAAGCATTGGAAACCGTGGATTGCCGCATTCGGCTTTTGTATATTACCCGCTACAATTATTGCACGCCTAATCTTGGTTTTGGAATGGCTGGCTATTACCTTTGATATAGCAGGAAGATATCAATATTATTATTTTAAGAACACTTATTGTTTCGGCCGTCTTGACGTTCTTTCCGGAACTATTGTTGTAATTGCTGGTATGTTTTATTGGTTTTATATTGAATATAAGAAACAACTTGTATGTACAACAGCGGAGTGACTTTCACTCCGCTGTTATTCTATGTATTAGGCTATTGTAGCTTCACAAATACAAGCAATGTTAGATGCCTATGAAGACGATAGCACTGACTGGAACAAGATATATAATTTGCACAAACAAAAACTCCAAGCAAAGGCGATTTTGCTTGGAGTTTTGCTCAATTTTTTCACCCTATATTTCTTGCAGATTTTCATCATACACAATCGCCTATGTATTTCTTTAGAAACACAACCACTTTAGCAGTTTGAGTTCTGCAAATTGCCTAATTGCTGATTATCATCGAGAAGCCAGTAATATGGTGAAGCGTTTTTATGAGTGCCGTCTCATGCGTTTTTTACATGCTTCTCTGCACGAGTAACGCCATATTCTTAGCTATCTTGAACCCAGTTTTACGTGCTTTGGTGCCACTTTGATGATCTCAATGTAAGGGAGCAGGCAAAGTCAAAAGTTTGGTCAAAACAACCAACTCCTCTCTGCCTTAATAGGCAGTATTATTTTATCATATTTCTCACTTGGTGTCAAGTATGCGATATGTATTTTATTTTTACTATGTGGTACAAGCTGTACTGTAAAGTTTCATCCAATCTGACTTGCGTTCACCCTTGTTTGTGCCAACCCGCCGCGTATTCGTAGCCTCCTCTCCACACACAAAAAAAGCAGAGAACGCTTCGTTCTCTGCCTTTCGTAATCTTTATTCCGGCTGGTTTTCTGCGGAAGCGTCCTCTGCGGGAGAAGCCTTTTTCTTTTGCTCTCTGCCGCCCAGGAACCAGGTGACCACGTCCAAGAGGGCTTCCACGATGAGGGTGATGCCCGCGATCATCCAAAGCACCTCGGTGGAGGAGAAGGGATTCATCAGGATCAAAACGGCGCAAACGATGGAGATGGCGGCACTGATCAACGCCAGGAACCATTTCTTGCTCTTGACACGGAGCATATCCACCGTCAGCTGGAGCTTGCTCAAGCCGGTGACCAAAACCACGATACCGTAAAGAAAGGTCATGGCGGGGAAGGCAACGGTGAACCACTCGGTCTTTACAACGCAGAATACGCCTGCACCCAGAGCGCAAAGGCCTTTGGTCAGATACTGCTCGGAGGCCGCCTTAACGGCATCGGTGCGGAAGTACTTGATGACCTCCACCACGCCGAAGAGCAACAGCAGAACACCTGCGATGATGATAATGCCGGTGGTAAAACCAATGGGATCGATCAACAGCAGAATACCCAAAGCGATCTCAAAAAGGCTGAGAAGAATACCTGTCTTGTTGTTTTTCATAAAGAATACCCTTTCTGCTTTTCTTTTTTTCATTGTACCACGATTTTTACGTCTTTGCAAGAGGGAATTTTCTTTTCTCCCTCCGAAAACGACAGTTTTCGGCACTTGATTTCTTTGGGGGTATGGGGGACTTTCTTTTTCGAAAGAAAGTCCCCCTCATCGTCCCCCACAAAAAAGAGCCCTTCTTTTTGAGAAAGGCTCTTGTTCGTTAAATTCCCATGACCTGATCGATGGGCAGGGAGACCACGGTGCCCTTGGCGTCGCTGTGCATACCGCACTTCTCGCTGATGGCACTCATGATGGCATTCTTGCTCTCGTGGGGAGCCAAGATCAGCACGATCTCCTTCTCCTCCTGCACGCTCTGCCCCCAGAAGCCGGTGGCGGATTCATTGCCGATGCTTCTGCTGTGGAGGACGGTGCCGCCTCCCGCGCCTGCCGCCTTGGCGGCTTCCATCACGTTGCCGCTGAACCCGCGGTCAACAATGGCGGCGATCAAGGTGTGTTGGTTTTCCATCATCATGTGTTCACCCTTTCTTTCTTGTTCTGCTTGCTCTACGCTCTGCATCATGCGGAGCATAAGGTTGGTCACGCCCGTTAAGGGGATGGTGAAGGCGATACCGCTGTTCACCGCATCCAAACGGAGCTTTGTGTGCAAAAGGCTTAACATCTCACTGCCAAAGGATTTGGGTACCATGCTCACCAGAATGCATTTATCCACACTGCCGAAGCCCAAGGTATCCATGATCTCGCTGGAGGCGGTGCCCTTGGCGTTCATGCGGTATTGGAGAGGGAGATCCTTTTCCAAGAACAGCTCTGCCGCCTTGTCAGCCAGCTTTTGGTTGGCAATGAGTATCAGCAAACGGTAGGACTCCCGCTTTTTTGTTTCGTTCATACGGAACCCTCCTCTTCCAGATCCACGATGCGGTCGCAATCCGCGGTGAGACCGGGATGCTCCACAGCACGCTTCTGCAGCTTGGCAGTCTTCAGCTTATAGGCTACGCCCATGACCTGAATGGCGATCAGCGGGGTCAAGGCAACCAACGCCACCACGCCGAAGGCATCCGTCATCAGATTCCCCCCCACCGCACGGCAGGTACCGATGCTGAGGGGAAGCAGGAAGGTGGAGGTCATAGGTCCGCTGGCAACGCCGCCGGAGTCGAAGGCGATACCCACGAAGATCTTGGGCACGAACAAGGACATCAGCAGGGCGATGAGATAGCCGGGAATGATGATCCAGTAAATGGGAATGTGCAACAGCACGCGCATCAGCGCCAGCCCGATACTGATGGCAACGCCGATGGACATACAGCGGTTCATGGCCTTGACGGAGATGGCACCGTCGGTGATGCTCTCTACCTGACGGTTCAAGACCTGAATAGCAGGCTCCGCCTTGACGATGTAATAACCGATGAGCATGCCGATGGGCACGATCACCCAGTTGTAGGAGAGGGAAGCCAGCTCCTCACCCAAGAAGGTACCCACGGGGGCAAAGCCAACCCCCACGCCGCAAAGGAACAAAACCAACCCCGCGTAGGTGTACAGCACACCCATGACGATACGCTTGACTTCACGCTTGTGGTAATGGCGGGTCATCAGCTGGAACAAAAGGAATACCGCCGCGATGGGGAGCAGGGAGATCATCACCTCTCCCGCATAGGCGGGGATCTCGTAAGCAAACAAGGACACCACGTCACGGGTGGTGATCACCGAGGGGATCTCTCCCAAGGCGTAAGAAGCGTCGGTGGGCTTGAAGAAACAGCCCAAAATCAGCACCGCCAGAATGGGGCCCACGCTGGACAGGGCAACCAAGCCGAAGCTGTCGCTTGCGGAATCCTTATCCGTTCTGGAGGCGGCAAGACCCACGCCCAACGCCATGATAAAGGGCACAGTCATGGGGCCGGTGGTGACACCGCCGGAGTCAAAGGCAACCGCCAGAAAATCTCCGGGCACCAGGAAGGACACCCCGATCAACGCTAAGTACAAAACGATCAACAGCTTGGAAAGATCGATACGGAATTTGATACGGATCACCGCCAGGGCAAGGAAGATGCCCACACCTACGGCAACCGTCAAAATCAAGGTCAAGTTGGGAATGGAAGGCACCTGCTCCGCCAACACCTGCAAGTCAGGCTCAGAGATGGTGATGATG
>JAGBXS010000089.1 GCA_017629175.1 Clostridia bacterium | reverse complement strand
GTCCTCTTCCAAGTGGATACGGGTGATGCCCACGGTGCGTTCCCCCGAGGAAACAGAAATGGGCAAACTACCTCCCGTACAAAGGGGGGTATCGTATTGGGTGATCTGGTAAGCCTTGGGTAAGTCGGGATAGGTATAATGCTTTCTATGAAAGCGCACCTCCCGAGAGATCTGACAGCCCGTGGCAAGCCCCGCCTTGATGCCCAGCTTCAGGGCGTTGCGATTCAAAACCGGCAGAGTGCCCGGGAAGCCCATACAGTTGGGACAGCAAGCCGTATTGGGGGCTGCGCCGAAGGTAGTGGGACAAGAACAGAAGATCTTACTGCGGGTGGCAAGCTCTGCGTGAACCTCCAGCCCGATCACGGCCTCGTAAAGGTTATGCATGGGAAGCCACCTCCTTTTCGTAGAGGTGTCCCGCACGGAAGATCATATCCTCACGGAAGTGGGGTGCGACCAGCTGGAAGCCGATGGGAAGGGTATCCTCCGTTTTGCAGGGGATGGAAACAGAGGGCAACCCTGCCAGGCTGGCAGGAACGGTGAAGCGGTCAAAGGCACGCTTTTCGCCACGGGTGAAGCCGTGAGAGGCAGGCGCAACGCAGGTTGCCGTGGGAGCAAACACCAGATCGACCCTTTGGAAGGCATCTCGGAAGGAATCCTTGATAAACTGCTGTTTTGCCTGCGCGGGCCGATAGTAGACCGCCATATTGGCTTCCTCCAAGTAAGCCGCGCCGGATTCCATACGAGCTTTTACCTCGCCGCCAAAGAACTGCTCCTTGGTATTCCGTGAAATTTCAGCAGAGGTCTCCCCTGCTGCTCTGGCACCGAAGCGTACGCCGTCGTAGCGGGACAGGTTAGAAGCCCCCTCCGCAGAAGAAAGGATATGATAAACAGCGAGGGAATCCTCCACCACGGGAAGAGACAGAGGAACCAAGACGGCGCCCAAAGAACAGTACACGTCCAGCACAGTCTGCAAGGCTTTTTGCACCTCTGCGGAAAGATCCTCGGTAAAGAACTCCTCGGGAACACCGATCCGCAGTCCTGCCAAGGGAGCCGCGATCCCGTGGAAATAGTCGGGAACGGGAAGGGTGGAGCAGGTGGCATCCAGAGGGTCTGCTCCCGCCATCACGGACAGCACCATGGCGCTGTCGTAAACCGAGGAGGTAACGATCCCCACGGTATCCAGGGAGGAGGCGAAGGCGATCATTCCGAAGCGGGAAATTCTACCGTAGGTGGGCTTCATCCCCACCACGCCGCAAAAGGAAGCGGGCAGACGGACGGAGCCGCCGGTATCCGAGCCTAATGAATACACCGCGAGATCCGCGGCAACAGAGGCGGCGGAGCCGCTGGAGGAGCCTCCTGCCATGCGATCAAGGTCGTGGGGGTTCACCGCAGGGTAATAGGCAGAATACTCCCCCGTTGCACCCATGGCGAATTCATCCAAATTCAATTTGCCCAGCATAACGCCTCCCGCTTCCTCCAGACGACGGACGCAGGTTGCAGTATAGGGCGGCAAAAAATCCCTGAGCATACGGGATGCACAGGTGGTGGGGATCCCCGCAGTGCAGAAATTATCCTTCACTGCCATGGGAATACCTGCCAAGGGATGAAGAGTCTCCCCTTTCACGCGGCGGAAATCCACCTCCTTTGCCTGAGAAAGCGCCTTCTCGGGGCAAAGGGTCAGATACGTACCCAGGGAAGAATTCTCCTCGGTGATGCGGTTCAAATAGACTTCCGTCAGCTCATAGGAGGAAAGCTCCTTTTTTGAAAGACGGTTATACAATTGTTGCAAAGCGCTCATCTTACAGATCCTCCATCACAAGGGGTACCGACGGGCAATTTTGGATGAGAACGGGGGCGTTTTGCAAAAGCAGATCCACCTGCTCAAAGCACAAGGGGACATCGTCACGTAAAACGGACTCCGCCGACGGGAGGATCAATTCGGTTTGAGGATCGGCATGAAAAGGGTTCATAAATACATCCTGATTTCGTTATAAAAGCGTTTTCCGCCGTTTTTAAAGGGCAAAAAACGCTTCTTAGGGTAAGTTTAGATGGCACGGAAGGAGTTCAAGGGATGAGGGTTTTGCTTCTCCTCGTCAATGACACAGCACTCCAAAATGGCACGTCTGGTAACGATGCCCACAAAAACACCCCGATCATCCACCACGGGGACAAAGTTTTGGTCCTTTAGCTGGGAAAAGACCTGAAAGACCGTCTCGGAGGCCTTTGCGGGAGGGTTCCAGCCCGGGCGGACCAAAGAGGAGATCTGATCCTTCTCCAAGGACTTATAGGAGCAATCCTCCTTCTCCATCAGATACCAGAGAAAATCCCCCTCCGTGACCGTACCGACGTAAACGCCGTTCTTATCGATCACGGGGATGGCGGTATAGCCGCGGTTATGCATTTTTTCCAACCCGTTGCGAAGGGTAGCGGTATCCTCCAAGCAGGCCACAAGGCTCTTGGGGATCAAGAAACGCATAATGTTCATAAAAACACTCCTTTGCTGATTTTATCTTACACCAAATATATGAACTCAATATGAACATAAAACGGTTTTGATACAATATGTTGATAATACACAAAAGATGTCTCCGTTTTTTGACGATGTGAAAGGTGCTTCCCGCAAGTTTTTGCAATATTTTCGAAAAAGTCTTGCATTTTGCGCAAAAAAGTGGTACAGTATATCTGTATTTTTTCATCTGTAAAGACAAAAAAAGCTGAAAGGAACTCTTACTATGGAAATCAGAATCGAAAGAACCGCCACTCCCAAAGCAAAGCCCACGGGCGCACTTGGATTTGGCAAGATCTTTACCGATCATATGTTTGAAATGGATTATACTCCCGATCTGGGCTGGCATAATCCCCGCATCACTCCTTACCATCCCTTGGAGCTTGATCCCGCTTGCGTGGTGTTCCACTATGCCCAGGAGATGTTTGAAGGCATGAAGGCTTACAAGGATGCAGACGGCAAGGTACGTCTCTTCCGTCCCATGAAGAACATTCAGCGCTTGAACGCTACCAACGAGCGTATGTGTATTCCCACCATTGATCCCGAGGATGCCTTGCAGGCTATTCGCGAAACGGTTTTGGTGGATGCGGATTGGATCCCCACCGAGCCCGGCACTTCCCTGTACATCCGTCCCTTTATCATTGCCACCGACGTAGGTCTGGGTGTACATCCCTCCAAGAACTATAAGTTCTGCATCATTTTGGCTCCCTCCGGCTCTTATTATGCCGGCGGCCTGGCACCCGTGAAGATTGTTGTTGAGGACGAGTACGTCCGTGCAGTCAAGGGCGGCACCGGCTTTGCCAAGGTAGGCGGAAACTACGCCGCTTCCCTGATCGGTCAGCAGAAGGCCGAGAAGATGGGCTCTGCGCAGGTTTTGTGGCTGGATGGTATTGAGCACAAGTACATTGACGAGGTTGGCGCCATGAACGTATTCTTCGTCATTGACGGCAAAGCCATCACTCCCCAGCTGGAGGGCAACATCCTCCCCGGCGTTACCAGAGACTCTACTATCCAGTATCTCCGTGCCAAGGGCTACGAGGTTGAGGAGCGTCGTATCTCCATTGAAGAGGTTTACAACGCGGCAGAGAACGGAACGCTGAACGAAATGTTCGGTACCGGTACCGCCGCCGTTATCTCCCCCGTGGGTGAGCTGAACTGGGACGGCAAAAAGGTCGTGATCAACAACAACGAGATCGGCGCGATCTCCCAGATGCTCTATGATGATATCACCGGTATCCAGTACGGCAAGAAGGATGATCCCTTCGGCTGGAGCATGGTTCTCTGATGGAGCAGGCCGCTGTCAAAAAATCTTTCCGTGAAAAGCTAAAGGAACGAGAGCTTCTCAGCCCTTGGTTTCTTGCTTTCCTGGGCAGCTTTGTTTTCGGGATCCTCGTCTACGTTTTGGCGAGGATCTTTCCCGCTTTTGCGGAATTCTGGGCAAGGTATCCCTCGCAAGGGATCCGCTTTGTACTGGGAAAGGTTACAAGCATTCTTCCCTTTTCCACGGCGGAATGGGTAATCTTTTCTTCCCCTGTTCTGATCGCAGGATACTTCTTCTTTTCTGCACGGTCCATGAAGAAAAACAAGAGCGTAAGAAATTACTACCGCTGGATACTCTCCCTGGTCTGCATTCTGCTGACCATCGTGACCTTGTTCTTCACCGCCTTCGGGCCTTGCTATTTCCGTTACGGGCTGGATCAAAATCTTGGCATCGCCAAGCGCCCCGTTTCGGCGCAGGAGCTGTATGATACGGCGAAGATCGTAAGCGATGAGATCAAAAAGATCAAAGACGACTTGCAGTTTGATATCCACGGGGCTTGCATCATGCCCTACGATTACGACACCTTGGTGGAAAAGGTAAACGAGGCCTACGAAAAGTATGCCGCCACGGCGGATTACGTGGGACATTATGACACCTACGCCAAGCCGATGGCCATTTCTCCCCTGTTCACCTACACCCATATTTCCGGGATCTATACCTTTATGACGGGAGAGGTGAACATCAACATCAACTACCCCGATTTCATCCGCCCTTTTACCATTGCCCATGAATTCTCTCACCAAAGGGGCATTGCAAGAGAGGACGAGGCGAACTTTGCGGCGTATTTGGTGTGCATCGAAAGCGAGGATGCCTTTGTGCGGTATTCCGGGTATGCCAATCTGCTACAATATCTGACGGATGCTCTTTATAAGGCGGATCGGGATCTTTACAGCAAATTCCGCAGTCGCGAGATGCCCGATGTGATCTCGAAGGAATTTTCCGTTTACTCGGCGTTCTTTGATAAGTATCGGGAAAGCACGGCCTCCAAGGTGACCGGAACGGTAAACAACAGCTTCCTGGGAAGCCAGGGACAGTCCGCAGGCACTAAGAGCTACGGCTTGGTGGTTGACCTCGCCGTGGCGTATTATCTGCCCGCAGAGACGGAATGAGAATTAAGATAGTTAACGTTAAGAACCAAAAATGTTCAGCGCTATAAAGAAACGCCCCTTCTTCGGAAGAGGCGTTTTTTCTCAATAAAAGGTTGCCACGGGTTGTGCGGGCTGTTCGGCCTTAGTGACCTGAATGGCGGTGAGGACGGGGCCCTCTCCGTCGTAGAGCTTATGATGCTCGATGGTGATCTTGGCGGTGATTTGGATCCAATCCTTGGTCTTGACCTTCAGTTGGTCGGTGCCCTTACACACCAAGCCGCGGTAGGTAATGTCCTCTGCACAGCAGACCATAACGTGTCTGCCTACAGCGAAGGACTTATCCAAAAGACTGCCGTTACGGGCTACCATACCCTTGAAGGATACGGTCTTGCCGTCGTATTTTTCCATCTCCTCGGCAAGGTCGCGATACCACTCGGCGTAGTCCTCGTCCTTGATCTCAATGATGGGAGCGTTGATATCGAAGGGCAAGGGATCCTCGATGTTATCGTAATCCATTCTGCCGTCCTCGTATTCGTAGGCAATGGTGGCGCGGCGGCTGACGGTACGCACCAGCTGGTGAAGCTCCATCACGTCCCGTCCCTCGGGAACGCGGTTGAAGATCACCATCTCACAGCTTTGCAGCTTGTCCACCATCAAGGTACGCATATTGGCGTTATAGGTCTTAACGGTGGTTTCGTCGATAAACAGCATTTCCTGATGGACGAACCAATTTTCCGGCATACGGGTATAGAACAGATCCAGCATCCACATACCGTTGTATTCCACGATGATCATTTGGGGGCGGTGTTTTTCTTCCAGGGCGGTCATCAGCTCGGTGGTGAGATCCTCGGGATCGTCCACAAATTCGATGGCCACGTTGGGTGAGGCGAAGGAGGAGGGATCCAATTCCTCTACCCCTTCCTCACAGCAGATCACCAGCAGAGGCTCCCCGGTATTGAAGCGGGAATCCTCCAAGGTCTCCTGGATACATTTGGTTTTGCCTGCTTCCAAGAAGCCGGTAAACAGATATACGGGCATTTCCATGACAGTTACCTCGTCAGATGCCGAAGAGAACGGCAAGTTTTTCCTCATCGATGCCTGCGCCGATGACGCAAAGTCTGCCGATGACGTCGGCGGAGCCGGTGCGCACGTCCCCTTCACCGGGAACATAATCGAAGTGGAGCCAAGTGCCGTCCTTTGCGGGGAGGATGCCCTTTGCACGCAGGACGGTGCCGTAGGTGGTCTCGTCAATGAGCTGTTCCAGAATGGAATCCAACTCCTCGGCAGTGTACTTGCGGGTGGTTTCTACGCCCCAGCTGGTAAACACATCGTCGGCGTGGTGGTGATGATGGTGGTCGTGATCTTCCCCACAGCAACAGGAGCAGGTGCATCCTTCCTCATGGTCGTGATGGTGGTGATGATGCTCATGGTCGTGGTCATGATGCTCATGGTCGTGGCAATCGCAGTCATGGTCGTGGTGGTGTTCGTGATCGTGGCAATCGCAGTCATGGTCGTGGTGATGATGCTCGTTATCATGGCAATCACAATCGTGATCATGGTCATGGTGATGATGCTCTGCTTCGTGAACCATCTCCTCAAGCACCGCCTCGGTGGTGCGGCTATGCTCCATGGCGGCAAGGATCTGCTCACCGGTCAGCTCGTCCCAGGGGGTGGTGACCAGGGTGGCGTGATCGTTTCTGGAACGGATCAGCTCCACGGTCTTGGCAAGCTTTTCCTCGGAGATGCGATCGGTGTGGCTGAGGATCACGGTGTGTGCGTTCTCGATCTGGTCGCCAAAGAACTCGCCGAAGTTCTTCATATACATCTTGCACTTGTTGGCATCCACCACGGTGGTATAGTTGCCAAGGGTAACGTTCTCCCCTGCAACCCCTTCCACGGCACGGATCACATCGCTGAGCTTGCCCACGCCGGAGGGCTCGATGAGGATACGGTCGGGAGCAAACTCCGCAAGCACCTGCCCGAGCGCTTTGGTGAAATCTCCCACCAGGCTACAACAAATACAGCCGGAATTCATCTCGGTGATCTCGATGCCCGCGTCCCTCAGGAAGCCGCCGTCGATACCGATCTCGCCGAACTCGTTTTCGATGAGCACCAGCTTCTCGCCTGCGTAGGCTTCTTTGATGAGTTTTTTAATCAACGTCGTTTTTCCCGCGCCCAAAAAGCCGGAGAAAATATCGATCTTCGTCATACATTCATTTCCTTTGATAATCGTTTCGTTCAAAAATATATTATAGCGCGTATTTTTTGAAAAGTCAATATTGAAAAACAGGAGTTTTTGTGATAAAATATAGCAAACCTTTTGAATTGCAGGAGTAATGATATGTCTGTGAAAAAGTTTTTCTTCTCGGAAAGCAAGGTAGGTGCTGTTGACGGTTACGTTCTGGAGAACGAGCAGGTTTCTCTGACGGTGCTTTCTCTGGGAGGAATCATTCAAAAATACATTTACCGCGGGAAGGATATCGTCTGCGGATTTGACACTGCGGATGAGTATTTGGAAAGCACCTGCTACTACGGTGCTTTGATCGGCAGATACTGCAACCGCTTGAAGGAGCTGACCATTGAAGGGGTCTCTTATCCCCTTACCATGAACGAGAAAGGCAAAAACCAGCTTCACGGCGGATTTGTGGGCATGGATAAGAAGATCTGGGATGTGGAAGCCAAGGACAACGCTTTGGTTCTGACCTGCACAGCAAAGGACGGCGAAGAGGGCTTCCCCGGGAATATTACCGTGAAGGTGACTTATACCTTGAAGGGGACGGATCTGGTGATGGATTACGAAGCTGTTTCCGACAAGGATACTGCGGTGAATCTCACCAATCACTCCTATTTCAATCTGGACGGCATCGGCGGAAATATTCTGAACCACAAGGCGTACATTCCCTCCTGGTTTATCAGCGAGTGCGACGAGCTGCACATTCCCACGGGAAAACAGCTTCCCTGCTGGGGGACGGCGTTGGATTTCAACCTTCCCAAGCCCATCGGGCAGGATATTAAGAAGGATCATCCCCAGCTGACACCTTGGGGCGGATATGACAACAACTACATTCTGCGCAAGAGCGAAAAGCTGAGCCTGGCGGCCAGAATTGAGGGTAAGGAGATCGTGCTGGAGGTACTCACCGATCAGCCCTGCTTGCAGTTCTACACCTCCAACGATACCCCCAAGACACCCATGAAATACGGCTTGCCCCAGGTTCATCACCGTGCCTTCTGCGTGGAGACCCAGGCTGAGCCCAACGCCGTGAATTTTGACGGCAAGTACTTGAAGGCGGGAGAGGTGTTCAACTCCCGAACCATTTTCCGTCTTTCCGACGTATAACAGAAAGGATTCGATATGGAATTATACATCATTCGCCACGGAGACCCCGATTACGCCAACGATACTCTCACCGAGAAGGGTTGGAAGGAAGCAGAGGCGTTGGTACCCCGCATGGTACAGATTAATCCCACCAAGGTTTATGCTTCTCCCAGAGGGAGGGCACAGGACACCTCCAAGCCCTCCTTGAAGGTTTTGGGGATGGAATACACCATTGAGCAATGGATGAACGAGAGCATGGATTATATGCAGTTCTGCAAGGATCCCAAGGATTTCGATGCGGGGTATACCGTTTCCATTGAGAAGGGTGCGGTTTTGAACAAGGATTTTGCTCCCGAAAGAACCAAGGCGCTGGAGGAGATGATCAAGTCCTCCGACGAATTTATGGCGCGCCACGGGTACGTAAGAGAGGGAATGCGGTATAAGATCGTGACTCCCAACGATGATCGGATCGCTTGCTTCTGTCACGGCGGATTTGGGTCTGCTTGGATCAATCATTTGCTGGGTTGCCATCCGTTGTTCTCCTGGTACCGTATTTGCTTTAACCCCACGGCGGTGACCAAGTTCTATATGATGGATACGGGAGACGGCTACGCTGTGCCCAGAGCGGAATATATTGGGGATACGTCACATTTGCGGAAGGGATAAATAGAAAAGGATGCCCGAAAAAGGCATCCTTTTTTTGTTAACTATTCTCGATGATATCCACGATGCGGCGCATGGATTCTTTGTATTCCGCGTCGGAGGAGTTCTTGAAGATGAGAAGGTCGTCCAGCACATCCGGGTCGTCCAGGGCAGAGGGAATGTTGAAGTTCACGCCCTTGATGTACTCGTCCCAGTTCTGGAGCTTCCAGGTATCTCTGTCGGAATTACGTTCGATCATACGCTGACGGCACACCTCGGGAGAGGTCTCCACCCAGATGATGGTAAGCTTGGTGTTCATGGTGATCAGCTTTTTCTTCAACGCCATGATGTAATCGTGATCACGAACTTCTCTGGTAAAGGGAGCGTTGATGAGTACGATATCGTCGTACTTCAAGGCCTCGTAGGCCAAATCGAGAGTGGTCACGTATTCGATATCGCGGATGTATTTGTTAAAGAAATCGGAGCTGCGGTTATAGGGCTCCCCCGCCACCTGAAAGATCACCTTGGAAAGGGGGATCAGGGTATCTTTATCTAAATAAACCACGTGGCGGAGATTTTCCGCAAGTTTCTTGGAAATATATGTTTTTCCGCACGCGGGAGGTGAGGTCACCAGGATCAAACGCTTCATTTTTGAAGTCCTTTCTGCTATGAACTGTTTTAAGTATAGCACACTTTCTGCGGTTTGTCAAATATTTTCACTTTTTTTGGAAGAATTTTTCCAAAGACTATTGAACCGTGGAGAATTTTGTGTTACACTATACGGGCAAAAGTATATTAGATGGAGGAATTCACATGAAACTTATCGTTTGCGAAAATTATGATGAAATGTCCTTGGAAGGCGCGAAGATCATCGCGGAGCTTCTGAAGAACAAGCCCGATTGCATTCTGGGTCTGGCTACCGGTTCTACCCCCGTGGGTATGTACAAGGAGCTGGCTAAGATGAACAAGGCAGGCGAGATCTCCTTTAAGGACGTTACTTCCTACAACCTGGATGAATACTATCCCCTGGCTCCCGATCACGATCAGAGCTACCGTTACTTCATGAATCAGAATCTGTTCAACAACGTGGACATCGACATTGCGAAGACCCACGTTCCCGACGGTCTTGCTGAAGATCCCGCGGCTATGGGCGCGGCTTACGACGCAGAGATCGAGGCTGCAGGCGGTATCGATCTGCAGGTTCTGGGTCTTGGCCCGAACGGTCACATCGCACTCAACGAGCCCGAGGAAGAGCTGTACGTTGGTACTCATCTCACCGGTCTCACCGACAGCACCATCGAAGCTAACTCCCGTTTCTTCGCCAGCAAGGCTGACGGTCCCACTCAGGCAGTTACCATGGGTATCGGTACCATTATGAAGGCTAAGAAGATCGTTGTTCTGGCAAGCGGTAAGGCTAAGCACGCCGTGATCGAAAAGATGATGGACGGCCGTATCACCACTCAGGTTCCCGGCACCATTCTGAAGTGCCATCCCGACGTTATTCTGATCTGCGACAAGGCAGCAATGGAAGGCTAAAATTTTGCATGATAAAAGAGATGCCCGCGGGCATCTCTTTTATCATGCAAAATTTTAGCCTTCCATTGCTGCCTTGTCGCAGATCAG
>JAGBXS010000088.1 GCA_017629175.1 Clostridia bacterium | reverse complement strand
CGTTGGCGTTTCCATCACCGGTAACTCCACCAACCCCACCAGATTCCAGCATCCCGTTGCAGGCACCTACAAGAAGTGGTGTGTTGAGAACGGCGTGAAGTATTTCTCCGTTGCATCCGGCGGCGGTACCGGCCGTACTCTGCATCCCGATAACATGGGTGCAGGCCCCTCCTCTTACGGCATGACCGATACTATGGGTCGTATGCACTCCGACGCTCAGTTCGCAGGCTCCTCCTCCGTGCCCGCTCACGTAGAGATGATGGGCTTGATCGGCGCCGGTAACAACCCCATGGTTGGCATGACGGTCGCAGTAGCTGTTGCTATCGAAGAGGCAAGCAAGTAATTTCATTCGATCAATAAGAAAAGCACTCAAACTTATGAGTGCTTTTTTTATGCCATGTCTTGACTTTCGACAAAAATAGATATATTATATAGAAATGTACGTATCGAACAGGAAAGGAGTTGTTTTGATGAAGCGACATATTTGGATCGCACTGTTCGTGCTTTTGTCATTGTGCGCGTGCGGAAGTGTTAACATCGAGGAATCGTCTGAGCCGATCGTTTCAGAGAGCTCCATTGAACATACTCTTACCGGTGCTGAAAATTCATCCAACCACTCGGAAGAAGAATCTTCGGAGAACGAAACGATTTTTGAAGAAAGCGAAGAAACAAGCGTTGGCGAAGATAGCGAGGTTTTTCTTGAGAGTTCCGCCGAGGAATCTTCTTTACCGGAAGTAAGCTTTGAAGAATGTACCTCCGAAGACGTTTCCTCGGAAGAGGAATCCTCTGAGGAAGAGCCGTATATTCCCCTGCCGGAAAATATAGAAACCAACATCGAAACGAAAACAGCTCGTGTGATTTTGGCGCAGATCGAAAAAATCGCCTCTCAATACAAGAATGTTAGCATTTACTATTGCGATACGGCGACGGGGTATTACTATTCCAGAAATACCGAGGAAAAATATTCTTCCGCAAGTGTGATCAAGGCGTTTTATTGTCAGTATCTTTTAGCCGAAAAAGTTGATCTAAACCGTAAGATCCAGCTGACAGAGGCTAAGAAGACCAGTTCATCCGGCAGACTTACAAAAGATGCCGTTGGGAAATGGTTCACCGTAAAGGATTTGATGAAGTATGCTATCCGCAACTCCGACAACATGGCATATTACCTGCTATATGAGACCTACGGGAAAGACGGTTTTAACAATTACATAAAGTCCCTCGGGCTAAAAGAGCCGCGGCTATATTCCATTGAATACACAACCCTCGGGACAGAATCTGCTGCTCTCTGCATGAAAGAGATCTACCGCTATGCAGAAAATACAGGGGATGATTTCCTTGTGAAGCTGCTGAAAAACACCACACACAATGCGCAAATTGCGGCCGGAACAGAAGCAGAAGTTGCTCACAAATACGGTTTCCAGGATGGAAAAAACATTGGGTATCACGATGTAGCCATCATTTACACGGAAGAACCGTATATCCTTGCCATTTGCACGCGTGAAGATCTTTACGATAAGAATTCATCGGAGGTTTTCGTTAAGATCGCATCAATAACCGAGCTGCTTCATACGTATTTGCATCAATAAAATATCGGCTAGAAAAAAACAAAGCACTTCGTAAGAAGTGCTTTGTTTTATGGCCCGCCCTGCGAGACTCGAACTCACGACCCTCAGAATCGGAATCTGATACTCTATCCAACTGAGCTAAGGGCGGTTATGACGACCGGCAAATTTGTAGAGTAAAACAAATATGCCGGAGATCAACAATAAAATGACTGCCAAGAGAAGGGTGTACAATCCGTTAAGCGCGGAAGGAAGCACAAACATCTCTACGTACGCTTCGTACATCAAGGCGGAGGTCACCGCCGGGACGAAGCAAGAGCAGATATCCAAAACGACGTATTTCCACGCGAAACTCCCCTCGCCCTTCATAAGTTTGTTCAGGGTAAGTCTGAACGGAATTGTATACAGACACCCCAAAACAACGAAAGACGCAAACAGAGCCAACAGAGTGTCTGAAAAGAACAACTGCTGTGCCAAGGGTAACAAAAAGCAGAAGGTGCCTTTTATCAACAAGGAACGTTTTGAATATAACTTTTCCATATTACTTGTTTGAATTTCCGCGAATAGCGGCACGTTTGATCTTACCGCTGGTTGTTTTGGGAAGCTCGGGAACGAACTCCACGATACGGGGATATTTGTAAGGCGCGGTTGTCTTCTTGACGTGGTTCTGGATCTCTTTGACCAGAAGGTCGGAAGCATCAAAGCCTTTTGCCAAAACGATGGTTGCTTTTACGACCTGGCCACGCACGGGATCTGGTGCGGCCGTAACGGCGCACTCAAGCACTGCGGGATGGGTCATCAAGGCGCTCTCTACCTCGAAGGGGCCGATGCGGTAGCCGGAACACTTGATCACGTCGTCACTTCTACCTTCGAACCAGTAATAGCCCTCGGAGTCGCGCCAAGCGGTATCTCCGGTATCGTAGAAATCATCGTGAAAAGCCTTTGCATCCGCTTCAGCATCTTTTTGGTATCCTTTGAACAAACCGCAAGGATAATGCTTGGAAAGGTTGCGAACAACGATTCTACCCACAACACCGTCTTCGCAAGGGTTGCCGTAATCATCCACGATCTCTACGTCGAAATCAGCGGAAGGTTTGCCGGTGGAGCCGGGTTTAATAGGAAATCCGTCATAATTTGCCATCAAAACGGGAGTTTCGGTCTGGCCGAAGCCCTCCGTGAGGGTAAGTCCTGTCAATTCCTGCCATTTATAGAAAACCTCGGGATTCAAAGGTTCCCCTGCAATGCAACATTTGTGAATGGAAGACAGGTCGTATTTGGAAATATCCTCTTTGATCAAGAAACGGTAAATGGTGGGTGGAGCACAGAAGGTGGTCACCTTGATTTCTTCCAAAAGCTCCATGGTATTCTTGGCGTTGAACTTCTCGTTGTCGTATGCAACGATGGTTGCGCCGCAGATCCACTGGCCGTAGATCTTACCCCATGCAAATTTTGCCCATCCGGAATCAGACATAGTGAGATGAAGTTTATCCTCTTCAACGTGCTGCCAATAACGGGCTGTCAGAATATGACCCAGAGGATAAGAATAGTCATGCAGGATCATCTTAGGCATGCCGGTGGTGCCGGAGGAGAAATACATCAACATGGGATCTGTCTGATGGTTATAGATACGCTCTAAGACATCGGAATATGCGCCAATCTCACGCCGAAAATCATGGAACCCATCCGGAACGTGTTCACCTACAACCGCAAGATGTGCAAGAGTCTTACACTTCGTCTTTGCGGAAGCGATAAAAGTCAGCAGATCAGGATCGTCCACGGAAATGACCATACGGCATTCCGCAGCATCTACACGATAAACGATATCCTTTTCCGTCAACTGGAAAGTTGCGGGGATACAAACGGCGCCAATCTTATGTAAGGCGAGGAAACACATCCATACCTCAGGACGCTGTTTTAAGATCAACATCACCTTATCGCCCTTGGTAATTCCCAATGACAACAGATAATTTGCAATGCGGTTGGACATCTTCTTCATGTCCGTAAAGGTATAATATCTTCTGGTGCCGAAATCGTCGCAATAAAGCAAAGCATTCTTATCAGGCTGAGAATCTGCCCATGCGTCAATGACGTCATAAGCAAAGTTAAATCCTTCAGGACAGATCACTTTGTAATTTGCTTTGAAATCTTCGTAAGAATCAAAATCGATTCTCGGCAGGAACTTTTCTAACATCTTGGAATTCCTTTTTTGGGAATGTGGTTAATCAACGCGAATGGTTTTGATTTTCTGATCTTCGTAGGGACGGTCATAGTAATCGGTTTTGACGGCAGCGATGCGGTCAACAATCTCGATGCCGGAAGTTACTTTACCGAAGGCGGCGTACTGACCGTCGAGATACTTGCCATCGTCGTGCATGATAAAGAATTGGCTGCCGGCAGAGTTGGGATCCTGAGAACGCGCCATGGAGATCACGCCACGAGTGTGAGAAATGGTATTCTTGACACCGTTAGCAGCAAACTCACCCTTGATACGATGGCCGGGGCCACCCATTCCGGTACCGGTGGGGTCTCCGCCCTGGATCATAAAGCCGCTGATCACGCGGTGGAAAATCAGTCCGTCGTAGAAATTTTTGGATGCCAAATCCACAAAATTCTGAACAGTGATGGGAGCAATGTCGGGATAAAGCTCAAGCTTGATCTCGCCGCCAAGCTCCATTTCAATGGTAACGTTAACAATATTTGCCATGGTTATTCTCCTTAAGATTATGCCGCAGGCTTTTCGATCATACGGATGGTTTTGATCACAACCGGCGTAAGAGGCTTATCGTTTCTGTCGGTATCCATAGCCGCAATTTTGTCTACCACATCCATGCCGGAAATAACCTTACCGAAGGCAGCATAATCACCGTCGAGATACGTGCTATCACCATGACAGATAAAGAACTGGCAGGACGCAGAGTCAAGAGGATAGGAACGTCTCGCCATAGAAACAACACCGCGGGTGTGAGAAAGATTGTTTTCAAACCCATTGGAAGCAAACTCGCCGAAAATGGTCTCGGCACTGCCGCCGGTACCATCCCCCTTGGGGTCGCCGCCCTGGATCATAAAGCCTTCAATAACACGGTGGAAGGTAAGTCCGTCGTAGAACTTCTGATCAACCAGCTTTTTGAAGTTGGCAACGGTAATGGGTGCTACATCAGCATACAACTCCATCACGATCTTGCCGCCGTCTTCCATTTCGATCTCGGCATAATAGGTGGATTCGGTCAATACGACCTTGGATTCCTCGACAGGAACAGAGGACTCTTCCCCGCCGTTTAAACGAACGATAGCAACGGTTAAAGCAACAACCACTGCAACGATCACTGCCAAGGCAATCAGCACGGAGGGAGACAGGAAGGTATTCTTTTTCTTTTTTGATGTTTTGCTCTTGCTGGGCATATTGCACGAACCTCTTATGAAAAGATATCTTTTGATATTATATCATAAAAAACCGTTTTGTCAAGCAATATTCCCATACTTTTCAAGAAAAAGCGAAAGGAATCACTGTCCGCCGGTCATTTTTTCCTGCTTGACCTTATGGTCGATGATATGACGAGAAGCAAGCTCCTTGTGAACGTCTTCCACGGTAATGCCCATCTGCACCATAAGAACCATTGCATGATAAGCCAGATCGGCAAGCTCATAAACGGTTTCTGCTTTATCATCGGCTTTACCGGCAATAATTACCTCGGTGCATTCCTCCCCTACCTTCTTCAAGATCTTGTCCAGACCTTTGTCAAAGAGATAGGTGGTGTAGGAGCCCTGTGGACGATCCTTCTGTCTACCTACCAAGAGGTCGTAAAGCCCCTGGAGGGTAAACTCGTGGAGGGTCTCGCTTTGGTATACAAGATCGTTGAAGCAGGAATCAGCGCCCGTATGGCAGGCGGGGCCGTCTTTCTCTACGACCACAACCAGAGCATCTCCGTCACAATCAGCGGTGATGGACACGATATGCTGATAGTTGCCACTGGTTTCGCCCTTCAGCCAAAGCTCTTTTCTGGAACGGCTCCAGAAGCAAGTCAAACCCTTCTCCATAGAGATGGCAAGACTTTCTTTGTTCATATAAGCTACGGTAAGAACCTTCTTGGTGATGGAATCAACCACAACCGCGGGGATCAAGCCGTTTTCGTCAAATTTTAAAGAATTGATGTCCAGCATGGTAATCTCCTTATTATCTTCAAAGACGAACGGTAATTCCGTCCGAACGAAGGTCTTTTTTCAAGTCGGGAATCGCGATCTCACCGAAATGGAACACGGACGCGGCAAGAGCGGCATCAATGGTAGGGATCGCACGGAAAAGCTCCTTAAAATGGGAAACGGAGCCTGCGCCGCCGGAAGCAATGACGGGAACATTTACCGCATCGCAAACCTGCTGTAATAGCGGAATATCGAAGCCGTTCTTCACACCGTCGGTATCAATGGAATTCACCACCACTTCCCCTGCGCCCTCGGAAACGCAACGTTTGATCCAGGAAATGGCTTCCATCCCGGTATTCTCTCTTCCGCCCTTGGCGAAGACGCGATAAACGCCGTCGACAAGCTTGATATCGGCAGACAGAACAACACATTGATCTCCGTAACGCTTAGCCGCTTCGCCCACAAGAGAGGGGTCGCGGATCGCGCCGGAATTTACGCTGACCTTGTCCGCTCCGCATTTCAGCACACGGTCAAAATCATCCAACGTGTTGATGCCACCCCCAACGGTAAGGGGGATGAAAATGGTGCTTGCAACCTGGCGCAGAATATCGGTAAACAGCTGTCTTCCTTCGAAGGAGGCTGTGATATCGTAAAAAACAAGCTCATCTGCACCGTTGTCGGAATAATACTTGCCCAATTCTACGGGAGAAGAAACGTCGGAAAGCCCTTGGAAATTAGTTCCCTTGACAACTCTTCCGTTCTTTACATCGAGGCAGGGAATTATTCGTTTGGTGATCATTTTGCCACCTCCAACGCTTCCTTCAGATCGATGGCTCCCGTGTAATACGCTTTGCCAATGATGGCACCGTAAAGCTCCATTTCTCGAAGTGCGGCAATATCATCCAAATCGGAAACGCCACCGGACGCGGTAATGGAAACGGAATATTTGCGGGAAAGCTCGCGGTACAATTCACGGTTGGTTCCCTTCATAGCACCGTCCTTGGAAATGTCGGTGCAGATCACGTTCGAAACGCCAAGGGTCTCTAAACGAGCCATAAAGTCATCCAACGTGTACGCAGAATTCTCCAGCCATCCCTTAATAGCAATCTTTCCGTCCTTCACATCCGCGCCCACGGCGATCTTTTTCCCGTAGTTTGCAACGGCTTTTTCCAAAAACGAGGGATCCGTAACCGCCGCAGTACCAAGAATAACGCGGGAAACACCGCAGGACAAATACTTCTCTACCGTCTCCATGTTGCGGATACCGCCCCCGATCTCCACAAAGAGATCGGTCTCTTTGGCGATCTGCTCAACGATGGAAAGGTTGGGCGTTGTTCCGTCCTTGGCGCCTTCAAGATCCACCATGTGGATATGAGTCGCACCACAGGAAGAAAAATCCCGGGCAATTTCTATGGGGTTTTCGGAATACACCGTCATTTGGTTGTAATCGCCCTTGTACAAGCGAACTGCTTTTCGATCGTACAGATCAATAGCGGGAAACAGGATCATATTTACTCCTCACAAAACGCGCGTAAAATGGAAAGTCCAACGGAGCCGCTTTTTTCCGGATGAAACTGACAGCCCATTACATTGCCGTAAGCAACGGCGGCAGTAAGCTCCTTGCCGTATTCCGTGGTTGCAAGAAGACTTTCGTCACAATCGGTTGCATAATAAGAATGCACAAAATAAACGAAATCTCCTTCGTTTACATAACGGAAAAGCTTGTTTTCTTTGCATACGTGCAAAGCATTCCAACCAATATGCGGGATCTTTAATTCGGAGGGAATGACTCCGGCCATAGGAACCACAGCGCCCTTCAACAAGCCCAAGCCCTCGTGCTCTCCGTACTCATAGCTTTTTTCGAAAAGCATTTGCATACCGAGACAGATGCCCAAAAGCTCTTTCCCGCCGCGAACCTCCTCGATGATAACCTTATCAAGACCGGTGGCTCTTAGTTTTGCAATGGCATCGGAAAAAGCACCTACACCGGGCAAAAGCAATTTATCTGCCTTTCGGATCACATCGGGGTCGGAGGTAATGACCGTTTCGGCACCGATACTTCCCAAAGAGCTGGTCAGGGAAAACAGATTTCCCACACCGTAGTCAATAATGGCAATCATGCTAACATCCCCTTGGTGGAGGGCACTTCTTCCGCAAACGCAGGATCAATGGCAACTGCCTCCTTGAGGCTTCTTGCCACGGATTTGAATGCACCCTCAATGATATGGTGAGAATTCTCCCCTGCCGCCTGGCGGATGTGCAACGTAATTCCTGCATTGGTGGCAAACGCGATCCAGAACTCCTTGCAGAGCTGGGTATCAAAGGTTCCCACCTTTTCCGTAGGAATCTCCAAAGCGTAGTAGCAACCGCCTCGTCCGGAAATATCCACCGCGGAAAGAATCAAAGCTTCGTCCATGGGAAGGATCATGTTGCCGTAGCGGATAATGCCTTTTTTGTCGCCCAAGGCACTCTTAAAAGCGGTGCCCAGAACGATTCCTACATCCTCAACGGTGTGGTGGTCATCCACCTGGATATCGCCTTTGCAGGAAAGGGTTAAATCAAATCTACCGTGCTTAGCGAACAGCGTAAGCATATGATCCAAAAATCCGCATCCCGTTTCAACAGACGAAACGCCCTTTCCATCCAGGTTCAATTCTAGGGAAATATCCGTTTCGGAAGTGGTGCGGTTGCATTGATACGTTCTCATGGGGTTCCCTCCATAATCTTTTTGGTGGTTTCTAAGAAGGTCTCCATCTGCTTTGGAGTACCGATGGTAACGCGGTTATATTGGCGAATACGCTCCTCGTCAAAATGACGAACAAGGACGCCCTTCTCTTTCAAACGAAGGTAAAGGGAACTGCCGTCGATGCAGGGATGAGAAATGAACAGGAAATTGGTTTTTGACGGAATCACAAAGAAACCCATAGACTCCAAGCGACATTTCACCAACTCTCTGGTTTCCATGATCTTCTTGCAATTCCCCATATAGTATTCATTTTCAGCAAGAGCTGCAATGCCGGCAGCAGAGGTCATGCGGTTGACGTTGTAGGGGTTGGTGGAATAACGCAAGGTGTGAAGATCGGAAATCAAATCTTCGTTTCCGATGGCAAATCCCAACCGCGCCCCGGCCATAGAACGAGACTTGGAGAAGGTCTGGGTGACTAAAAGATTTTCGTAACGATCGATCAGACTGACTGCTGACTCACCGCCGAAATCTACGTATGCCTCGTCAATAATTACTACGTTCCCCCGGTTATGCAAAAGGATATCCTCGATTTGCGCAAGCGAAAGACAAATTCCCGTGGGAGCGTTGGGGTTGGCGATCACAACAGTCTGCCCACGTCCATCTTGGCTATAATAATCTGTGGGATCGATGGAAAAATCCTTCTTCAAAGGAATTGCCGTATAGGGAATTCCCAAAAGATCTGCGAAGACGGAATAAAAACCGTAGGTAATATCCGCAAAGCGCAAAGGCCGCTCTTCGTCTGCAAAAGCCATAAAGGCAAAATACAGCGCTTCGTCCGAGCCGTTGGTCATGATCACTTGAGAAGGCGATACGCCGTAAAGCGCAGAAAGCTTCTCCGAAAGAACTTTGCATGTCGGGTCGGAATATAGCTGCAACAATCCCGCTTCCTCCTGCACAGCCTTTAAAACGCCGGGAGAAGGTGGATAGGGAGACTCGTTGGTATTCAATTTGATATACTGCATATTCCGAGGTTGTTCGCCCGGGGTATAGGGAACAAGCCCGGAAAATTTCTTGCTGAAATAACTACTCATATCAATCTTCAAAACGAACGGTGGCGCTGATACCGTGTGCCTGCAAGCCCTCTTGGTTTGCGAAGAAGGAAACCTTATTAGCCACAGACTTCAAAGCATCGGCGGAATAGTAGGTATACTGTGTCTTTTTGACAAAGTCGTCTACGGAAAGCGGAGAGGAAAAGCGTGCCGTTCCTCCCGTGGGCAGGGTGTGATTGGGGCCTGCGTAATAGTCACCCAACGCTTCGGGACAATTCTTCCCCATGAAAATGGAGCCTGCATGCTTCACACGGTCGAGATAGTCGAAGGGATTGTCCACACAAAGCTCAAGATGCTCGGGAGCGATCTCGTTTGAAATCTCGATGGCCAGCATCAAATCGTCTTCTGCAACGATGATCTTACCGTTAATATCGATGGAGGCACGCGCGATCTCACTGCGGGGCAGCATGGGAATCTGACGTTCCAGCTCATCACTAACCGCAAGAGCGAACTCTTTGGAATCCGTCACCAAAACGGCACTTGCATTCTTATCATGCTCTGCTTGGGACAGAAGATCAGCTGCAATGACCTTGGGGCTGTTGGTCGCGTCTGCAACCACTAAGATCTCGCTGGGGCCTGCGATCATATCGATGGAAACCATGCCGAAAACCTGCTTTTTGGCTTCCGCGACGAATGCGTTCCCGGGGCCTACGATCTTATCGACCTTGGGTACGGTTTCGGTTCCGTACGCCAATGCGGCAACTGCCTGAGCGCCGCCGATCTTAAAAATGCGGGTAACGCCTGCAATTTTTGCGGCTGCAAGGATCACGGGAGAGATCTTGCCATCCTTGCCGGGAGGCGTAACCATTACGATCTCGTTACAGCCTGCAATTTTGGCGGGAATGCTGTCCATCAAAACGGTGGAAGGATAAGATGCCGTTCCGCCGGGAACGTACAAGCCAACCTTTTCGATAGGGGTGATTTTTTGCCCCACTACAATTCCCCCGTCGCGGTTCAGCATAAAACCGTTGCGAACCTGCTTGGAATGGAATGCGCGGATATTTTCTGCCGCCTCACGCAGGATATCAAGAAATGCAGGATCAACAGCGGAAAAAGCCTCGTCTATCTCCGCGGAGGTAACCTCCAAGGAGGAAAGCTGTGCTTTATCAAATTTTGAGGTAAACTCGAATAATGCCTCGTCTCCCCTGCTTACCACTTCTGAAATAATAGCGGAAACAGCATCGCTTACGTTTGCGGTAGGACTCTGGCGCGAGAAGATCTCAGATGCTGGGACTTCTCCGTAGGAATAGATCTTGATCATACGCTTGTTCCTTTACGGTTGGATCATTTCGCCCAATTTGCGGGCAACGGCTTCTATCTCTTTCGTCTTGAATTGGAAGCCTGTTTTATTGGCAATCAATCTTGCGCTGATGGGAACGATGGTTTCGAACACCTCGAGATTATTCTCCCGAAGGGTGGCACCCGTCTCTACAATATCCACAATGACATCTGAAAGTCCAAGAATAGGAGCCAGCTCGATGGAGCCGTTCAAATGAATGATATCAATCTCTCTGCCGAGACCGTTGTAGTAAGTACGGGCGATATTGGAAAATTTGGTGGCAACCTTCAAGGTGCGCACACCGTTATCATAGAAATCTTTGGGAGCGGCAACTGCCATACAGCACTTACCGATATTCAGATCCAAAAGCTCGTATACATCCGGCCGGTATTCCAAAAGAATATCCTTGCCCGCAACGCCGATATCTGCCGCACCGCGTTCCACATAAATCGAAACATCGGATGGCTTTACCCAAAAATATCGGATCCGTTTTTCTTCGTTTTCAAAAACCAGCTTGCGGTTTACTTCTTTGATGGAAGGACATTCGTATCCCGCTTTTTCAAACATGGCGTAAACCTTTTCGCCAAGTCGTCCTTTGGGAAGTGCAACGTTGATCATTGATATCACGACTCCTTTCGCAAATCGATCAAAGAGCGGTAGCGCAGCTTCTCGGGAACTACCTTTTGCGCGCTGACGCTCTTGCCATCTGCCGTGAGAAGACTTGCGCGCTCCGCCAGATCGGAAACGGAAACCGTCTCGTCGTAAAGCAAAACGACATCTACGTCAAAAGGATCGGACTCCGCGGGAAGATCCTCGAGAAGATCGAGATACAAAGCGAAACCAACCGCGCCGGATCTTCTGTTCATGCGGCGTAACAAATTGTCGTACTGACCGCCGGAAAGAACGCCTTGACAAATACCTTCCAAAAAGCCCTTGAAAACGATGCCGTTGTAATAGCTCATATCGTTCACAATAGAAAAATCAAAGAAAATAGAGGAAGAGTAGGACGTTTTATCCAGCAGCTCGGAAAGTGCCTTCAATACATCAAGTGCTTCCTTCGCCTCCGATGTTTTGCAAAGGGGCTCCAAGCGGGTCAAAACCGATTTCCGATCTCCGTAGATCCCTACAAAGGAGCAAAGATTACAGGTCTCCTCATCGGATATTTCATACTCCAAACAGAGCTTTTGGAGATCGTGGGTGTTTTTTTCTGCAATACATTTAGAAGCCTTGAGAATGAAGGTATCATTATTGGAGGCCTGCTTCAATAAAGAAGACAAAATCCCCAAGTGAGAAATCTGCAGCACATACCGTTCGGAAATGACGCGAAGGCTTTGCGCCGCCAAGGAGATGGCCTCGAAAAGATCGTAAAGATCGATGTCGCCGATGCACTCAACGCCCGTTTGCAAGATCTCACGAAAACGGTGCGTGCTGCCCGAAACGCGATAAACGTTCTCGTCGTAATATACCTTCTGCTTAAAACCGGGAATATCCTTGCTGTTCTTGACGATAGAAAGGGTTACGTCCGGCTTTAAGGCAAGAAGTTTTCCGTCGGTATCGTTAAAGGTGATGACCCGATCACTGACAAGGAATTCCTTGTTTTGCAGATAGAAATCGTACTCTTCGAATTTATTCATTTTGAAAGGCAGATACCCATAAGAGCGATACAATCTGCGCAATGGGAATAGAGCCTTTTCGTCCTGCTTGAAAATATTCTCGTTCATATATCAGTCTCCTCTTCTCTGAGACGCCGAATGGCTGCACGATAGCCGCCGTTTCCGTATTCAAGACACTTGCTCACGCGACTGATGGTGGCGGTGCTGGCACCAGTCTCCTTGCTGATAGCGAGATAACTTGCGCCTCTCTCCAAAAGCTTTGCAACTCGGAGCCGCTGAGCGATCTCCATGATCTCCTTAATGGTGCAGACATCCTCAAAAAAATCATAACATTCTTCGATGGTATTCAGTTGTGAAATCGCCTTGAAAAGATCGTCGGTTTCTTTTGAATGCCAATTCGCCATAGAAAACATCCGCCTTTCGGTAAACTCAACCCGCTTTAACGCTTTAACTCGCTGAAGCGTTATCGGATTATAACATAAAGGTAATCTGTTGTCAATAGATTTTTTGCAAAAAATCGGTTTTCTTTAGCTTGCACAAAAAATAGACCCGACAGACTATCGTCTATCGGGTCTATTTGGTCTGAGTGACAAGATTTGAACTTGCGGCCTCTACCACCCCAAGGTAGCGCGCTACCATCTGCGCCACACCCAGATACCACACGGGGTTCGCGTTGCCTCGTCCAGACAACGGCGTTATTATAGCACGAAGTTTGGTAATTGTCAAGCCCTTTTTTCACTTTTTTTATTATTTTTTCGGTGTCCTATGTAATGCAAAAAGCATCGGGAAATCCTACGAATTAAATATATTCCCGCTTAATATCAAATGCTATGATCCATACGATATCCTACCCCAAGCTCATTGTAGATTATCTTGGGTTCGGAAGGCGAAATGCCGAGCTTTCTGCGGATATTTGCCATATTCACTTGCAATTTTTTGATACTGTTTTCGTCCGTACGATCTCCCCAGATCTCCTTAATAAGAGTAGCGTAGGTCATAAGCTTCCCGCAATGCTCGGAAAGGAACGCAACAATATTATATTCCGTTTGCGTAAGCTTGATCTCTTGTCCGAGATAATACGTGCGACGGGAATCGTATTCGATCAAAAAATCCTCCAGAATAAATTTACCGCCGGGGAGTCTTCCTTCCTCGTTACAATGTCGGCTACTGCGTAAAGCAGCGCGAATTCTCGCCAACAGCTCTCCTGAACTGAAGGGTTTGGTTACGTAGTCGTTTGCTCCAAGATCCAATGCAGCAATTTTGTCACTTTCATCCGTTCTGGCTGAAACAACCACAACAGGCGTTAAAGCGTTGCGGCGAACGTAACGAAGAAAACGCATACCGTCCGCGTCGGGCAAACCGAGATCAAGAAGAGCTAAGTCCGGATGATAAGACTCATACAGAAGAATAGCGGAATCGCAGGTATCACACTGAATCACATGGAATCCGCCGGATTCCAACATAGCAGTCAATAATCCGCGAATATTGGCTTCGTCTTCGATGACAAGGATTTTATACTTATTGTTCATTAACAGTTTCCTCCAAACGTAACGTAAAGCGGAAAAGCGCTCCCCCATCGGGAAGGTTTTCTGCGGAAATCATTCCTCCGTGAGCGCTCACGATCGTTGCGCAAACAGACAAGCCAATACCGGTATTTTTCTTATGGGAGTCTACCGAGCCTTCCTTTTGCTCATAAAATCCGATAAAAAGATCCTGAAGCTTCTCTTTTGGAATACCGCAACCGTTATCACGGACTTCAAATACAGCTTGTTGATCCTCGGCATAAACGCGAAGCTCAAGTTTTGTCATTCCTTCTCCGTGCATCACAGCATTTTCAAGAAGATTGACCAAAACCTGTTCGATCAGCATGGCATCCATGGGGACAATAAGAATATCCTCCGGCATGGAAAGCAAAACCATTTGAGCGGCGTATCTTTTCTTGAACTTGACCAAAACGGATGCGATGAGATCATCCAAAACCGTGGGAACCTTAGCAATCTTGACATTATCGCTGTCGAGTCTGGTAACAGACAAAAGATTTTCCACCATGCGAACCAGCCAAACAGAATCATTCTGGATGCTTTGCAGCATCAATTTTCTTTGGTCCGGAGAAAGAGAGTCACCGTTTTCCAAAAGTGTTGCAGCGGAACCGTAAATCGTAGTTAAGGGAGTGCGTATATCGTGGGACACGGCTCTGAGTAGATTTGCGCGCATGCGTTCCTTTTCGCTTTCCAGACGAATCTCCTCGTTGCGTTTTACCTTTGTGGTCAGGGCGCCGGTTAGCAAGGCAATGGTGATCATTACCACTGCGGAGATCAGGTTAACAGGCGTTATGAAGTCAAATGCAAAAAAAGGAAAGGTAAACGCGTAATTGATCGCTAATGTACTCACGCACGATGATATAATGCCGTAAACGTAGCCATTGGTAAGCAACGAAATCAGAAAGACCGCAAATGCAAATAGAGTCGTGATCTGCTCATCAATGCCAAAAACATTCTGAAAGGACACGCTGATGACAAATGCCACTCCCAAAATAAATACTGTGATGGCAACATCCTTCCAAATAGAGCGTTTTTTCATACTCGCCTCCGCAAATTACGATCTTACATATATAATACCAGGGGAGGCTGTAAATTGCAACAGCCTCCCCCGTTTTTTTATCCAAAAATGTTAAACTGAACGAAGATTGCGGAGAGCAAGGATGCAACCAGAGAAACAACGGTGATCTGCGTGTTGATAGACGGGCCTGCAGTATCCTTGAAGGGGTCGCCGACGGTATCGCCGATAACTGCAGCCTTGTGAGCCTCGGATCCCTTGCCGCCTTCATTACCGGCCTCAACGTACTTCTTAGAGTTATCCCACAAGCCACCTGCGTTGGACATGAACAGGGACAGAAGCAAGCCGGAAACGATGTTACCCAACAGGAAGCCGCCCACTGCAGCGGGACCGCCGATGAAGCCAACGCCAACGGTAGCCAAAATAGCAACCAACCCTGCGGGGATCAGGTCGCGGAGAGAACCGGTGGTAGCAACGTCGATACACTTATCGTAGTCAGGCTTTGCATCCGCTTTGCCTTCCTTCAGGCCGGGGATGGTGTCGAACTGACGATGAATTTCTTTCACCATCTTCTGTGCGTTCTTGTCAACAGCCAGAATGAGCATTGCGGAGAAGACAGCGGGAATAGCCGCGCCGATCAGAATACCGAAGAATACGGTGGGGTTCATGATGTCGAAGCCTGCAATGTTTGCACCTGCAGCATTTGCCTCAGACATAAAGGTACCAAGCAGAGAGATAACGGTCAAGCCTGCTGCGCCGATGGAGAAGCCCTTGGTAACTGCCTTAACGGTGTTACCTGCGGAGTCAAGCTCATCAGCCACACGAATGGTTTCTTCGCCCAAGTCGCCCATCTCAGCAAGACCGCGAGCGTTGTCAACGATAGGACCGTATGCGTCGTTGGAGATGATCATAGCAACGATGGAAAGCATGCCGACCGCTGCCATAGAAATACCGAACAAGGGATAGTTAGCGCCGTACTCGGCAATCAGAGCCTCGGTGCCGCAGATTTTGTAGGAAACAAGCGCTGAAACAGCAATACCGATCATTGCGGGAAGCGCAGACAAGAAACCGTAGGAGAAGCCGGAAAGGATGGTGAACGCGGGACCGCTCTTGGAAGCACCTGCGCACTTTTTAACGATGGGCTTGGAGTCATCGGTAAAGTAGTCAGTTGCAAGACCGATAACCACACCAACGATCAAACCGGTTGCAGAGCAAGCCCAAATGTGCCAAGAGAAGCCAAACAGAGCAGTGGCACCGGCGGTAAACGCAAGGAACAAAGCAGAGGTTACGTAAGTAGAAGAGTTAAGAGCCTTGGTGGGAGTACCGTTCTTGGTAATACGGGCAGTAGCAATGCCCAGAATGGAGGCCAGCAGACCAAGAGCTGCGTAGCAAAGAACCATCATAACGTTCAAATGCTCAACAACACCTCCGGTCAAGGTCTGTGCAATTACCAATGCAGAAGTCATAGCAGCTACGTTAGAGTCAAACAAGTCTGCGCCCATGCCTGCAACGTCACCTACGTTGTCGCCAACGTTATCGGCGATAACAGCGGGGTTACGGGGGTCATCTTCTGCGATTCCCAGCTCAACCTTACCGGTCAAGTCAGCAGCAACGTCGGCGGTCTTGGTGAAGATGCCGCCGCCTGCTTTCGCAAACAGAGCCAGAGAGCTTGCACCAAAGGAAAAACCGAGAAGGATGGATGCCTCTTTTACAACGAGAAGCACTGCGGAAACACCCAATACTGCACAACCTACAACCAACAGACCCATTACAGAGCCGCCGCGGAAGCCGATCAGGAAGGCGGGTTTGATACCCTTCTTGGCCGCCTCGGCAGATCTGCCGTTGGAAAGGCTGGCAACCACCAGACCCAGCTTACCTGCGATAGCAGAGAGCACGGTACCGCAGATGTAAGAAACTGCCATAGCAATGTTCTTCCAGATTTCTGCACCTTTGGACCAGATGGGTGTGGGAAGGAATACAACGATCAAAACTGCGATCACGAGAGCGAAGACTCCGAGGATCTTGTACTCACGTTTCATAAAGGTGTTTGCGCCCTCGCGGATCAGCTGGGCGACTTCGGTGATTCTCTTGTTTTCCTGAGACTGACGCTTTACCCAAACGTACAGATACGCGGCAAACAAGAACGCGATTGCGGCAACGATAATAGAGATGCCGTAGAACATGTTCAAAGTAGGTTCCATATAACCCTCCAATAAAATTTTTCCGAAATATAGTTTCGAGTGTACTGCACCGAACGCGAACAAAAATAATAACCGCGAATTTTCGCGGTTGAGTTCATTCTGCGCAAAGCAATTTTCCAGAGAAAATGCCTTCCGATCGAGATAAACCGATTTGTTTCATCAACCGGTGACAGACTCCACCACTTATTCCGACCGCGAACATCATATCATTGGATTAGACGTTTGTCAACAAAAGTTCATCGTTCTTTACCAATTCTTTGCCGTCTTTTTCTCTGTTTTTCAGCGACAAAAAAAGCGGCAAATGTATTATCCAAAAATAACAGTTTTGCGCGTTCGTTTTTGTTGAAAAATACCATAGCGATATTTAAAGCATGTTTCAAGAAAGCGTAATTTTCTAAAGCATTCCGCTTGACAAAAATAATTCGGTTATGATATACTTTTGTGGAATTGAGGTGATCAATATGCACAAGCTTTTGGTATTTGATCTGGACGGAACCCTTGCTCCCGTTGGGAAAGGTGCTTTGCCGGAAACAATCGAAAAATTGAAGGCGTTGGAGAATGCCGGACATCGAATAGCCCTCTGCTCCGGAAAACCAACTTATTATCTCTGCGGCATCTTACGCCAATGGGAATTGAGAAAACCTATTATGATCGGAGAAAACGGCGCTGTTTTTCAGCTTGGGGTGGATCTGCCCCCTGCGGAATTTAAGATCTTTCCGTATAGCGACTTGTCAAGAAAACAGCTTCGACTTTTAAAGGATCGCATCGACAGCGAGTGTAAGGATCCCATATGGTATCAGCCCAACGAGGTGGCGGTAACCCCCTTCCCCTACGACGACGCTTGCTTTGAGTATATTCAATCCATTATTGATCTATACCCTGAGGATCTTACAGAGCTGGCTGTATACCGCCACAGCGATTGCTTTGACATCCTTCCCAACTCTATTAACAAGGCGGAAGGGATCGCGTATTTCGTTTCTACAATCGGTCTTACGCCTAAAGACGTGGTTACCGTTGGAGACGGTGTAAATGATCTCCCCATGTTTGAATATGCAGATCTTTCCATTGGGATCGGACATGGAGTAACGGGAAAGGCAACTTTGTCCTTTGAGACCATAGGCGAAGCTCTGGACTATCTGTTGACCAATGACATGTAAAACAAAAGCCATCCAAAGTGCAATTTTTAGCACTTGGATGGCCTTTTTCATACACTGAAAAGCAGGGGTGATCGCTTTGCTTTACGAACTGTTCTCGGAATGTCTGCAGATCAAGTATCGTAATACGGGAAAAGCCGCTAACTACGCGATGCGAAGAACACGGGACACATTATACATTTTCTTCGAAAAATCAAACGGAGCAAGGGACTGGTATCGAAACCTTGACTTCCCCGCCAAGCCCTACAAGCGTATGGGCAGAACGTTATGGCTCGCCCATAGAGGGTTTCTGCACACCTGGAAGGAAGTGGAGGGAGATATCGCCGCAGCGGTGACAGATATGACGGTTAAGCAAATCATAATCACCGGGTACTCCCACGGAGCGGCGCTCGCGGTGTTTTGTCACGAATTCGTATGGTATCACCGTCCGGATCTGCGAGACCAGCTACGGGGGTACGGATTTGGATGCCCAAGGGTTTATTGGGGGATCCCGGTTGGAAAATGTACCCGCCGTTGGGAAAATTTTACAGTCATACGAAATCTGAACGATATCGTGACCCATGTCCCACCGGCT